>NZ_PSVY01000059.1:0-4367 GCF_002932635.1 Rathayibacter sp. AY1D1 | reverse complement strand
CCGCTGCAGATCCGCCGCGAGCGCCGGGTTCTTGAAGGCCGCGGCGATGGTGTCGGGGATCCGGCTGAACAGCACCGAGAAGATCACGGCGGTGCCCAGGGTGCCGCCGATCTGGCGGAAGAACGTGGAGGCGCTGGTCGCGACTCCCATGTTCGCCACGTCGACCGAGTTCTGCGAGGCCAGGGTGAGGGTCTGCATCATCTGCCCGAGCCCGAGGCCCAGCATCAGCATCCCGCCCATCATGAAGATCACCGGCTTGTCGATCGTCACGAAGGTGAAGTAGAAGAACGCGGCCGACATCAGGAACGTGCCGACGATCGGGAAGGCGCGGTAGCGGCCCGTGCGCGAGATGATCTGACCCGAGACGATCGAGGCGATCATCAGGCCGAGGATCATCGGCAGCATCAGGAAGCCGGACTCGGTCGGCGTGGCGCCGTTCACCAGCTGCAGGTACAGCGGGATCGCCATCATGCCGCCGAACATGCCGAAGCCGACGAGGACGCCCAGCACGGTCGCCATCGAGAAGGTCGGCGAGCGGAAGAGCTTGAGGGGGATGAGCGCGTCGTCGCCCATCATCCGCTCGGCCGCGATGAAGCCGATGACGCCCAGCGCGCCGACGATGTAGCAGACCCACGCGATCGGCGAGCCCCAGCCCCACTCGCGGCCCTGCTCGGCGATCAGCAGCAGCGGTCCCGCGGCGATGACGACGAGGGAGGCGCCCCACCAGTCGATCCGCACCGAGCGCTTGCCGGCGGGCTTGGGCAGGTGGAGGAACCGCACGACGATGAAGAGCGCGACGGCGCCGATCGGGAGGTTGATCAGGAAGACCCAGCGCCAGCCGGTGATGAAGAGGATCTCGGGGGTGCCGGCGAGCAGGCCGCCGATGAGCGGTCCGACGACGCTGGAGATCCCGAAGACGGCCAGGAAGTAGCCCTGGTACTTGGCGCGCTCGCGCGGGGGCAGGATGTCGCCCATCACCGTGAGCGCGAGCGACATGAGTCCGCCGGCGCCGAGGCCCTGCACGGCGCGGAAGCCCGCGAGGCCGAGCATCGAGGTCGAGAAGCCGGCGAGCGTCGAGCCGATCAGGAACAGCACGATCGCGATCAGGTAGAGCGGGCGGCGTCCGAAGATGTCGGAGAGCTTGCCGTAGATCGGCGTCGCGATCGTCGAGACGATCAGGTAGGCGGTGGTCACCCACGCCTGCTGCGAGAGGCCGTCGAGGTCGTCCGCGATGGTGCGCATCGAGGTGCCGACGATGGTCTGGTCGAGCGAGGAGAGGAACATCCCCGCCATCAGGCCGAAGATGACGAACAGGATCTGCCGGTGCGACATCACGGCGCCGGACGGCGTCGAGGTCGGAGCGGATGGAGCGGAGGCGGAGTCGGCCACGGTGGTCCCCTTGTCTGGCGGACGCGTCCAGGCACGGCGATCCGCCGCAAACGTTGCGTGCTGCGCAAAGTTACACCGCGTGCGGAGAGCGCGACAGAGCGTCCGGCGAGCCTGAACGGGATCTCAGGGCCGCCGTGCCGGGGCCGTGCCTCAGGCCGGAGCGGGGACCGCCTCGTCCGCCCAGCCGGCCTCGCGGAGCGCTGCGCGGGCCTCGGCTCGGGCCGAGTACGGCGTGCGCACGCCGAGGATGTCGCGGTAGTTCTGGTGCCCGGGGCCGGCCCAGAGGATGGCGTCGCCCTCGTGCGCCAGGGACACGGCGACGCGGATGGCGCGCTTGGGGTCGTCGACCTCGTGGATCTCGGCGTCCGGACGTGCGGCGCGGGCGGCCTCGACGAGGGTGCGCCGGATCGAGGCCGGGTCCTCGAAGCGCGGGTGGTGGTCGGTGACGATCAGCACGTCGCTGCCCAGGACGGCGGCTTCGGCCATCGCCGGGCGCTTGAGCGCGTCCCGGTCGCCGTCGGCGCCGAACACCATGACCACGCGGCCGGGAGTGACCTCGCGGACGGCCTCCAGGGTGCGGGCGAAGGCGTCGGCGCTGTGTCCGAAGTCGACGTACACCGTGGGGCCGCGGTTGCCGGAGACGCGCTCGGTGCGGCCGGGGAGGGAGGCGTCCACTCCGCCGTCGCGGTGCAGCGCGGCGCGGATCTCGCCGATCGGCCGACCGGACTCGATCAGCATCACGATCGCCAGACCGGCGTTGGCGGCCATGTGGGTGCCGATGATCGGGACGGAGGTCGTGATGGCACGGCCCTCGCGGTTGCCGATCCGGAAGCGGGTGCGGCCGAACTCCTGCTCGAGCACCGTCACGGTCCAGTCGGCGTCGACGCCCGGGAGGGAGGTGATCGTGGTGACCGGCACGCCGGCGACCTCGACGAGGCGCGCGCCCGCGGGGGAGTCGAGCGAGACGACGGCCCGGCGCGCGCGATCGGGCTGGAACAGCTGGGCCTTCTCGCCGAAGTAGGTGTCCATGTCGCCGTAGTCGTCGAGGTGGTCGTGGCTGAGGTTCGTGAAGCCGGCGACGTCGAAGACCACGCCGTCGACGCGGTGGCGGGTGAGCGCCTGGGCGCTGACCTCGATCGCGGCCGCGCCGACGCCCTCCTCCTCCATGCGGGCGACGAGCGCGTGCAGCTCCGTCGCCTCCGGGGTGGTCAGGCCGCTGGTCACCGAGGTGTCGCCGATGTGACGCTCCGCGGTCGAGCTGAGGCCGGGCACGACGCCGAGCTGGCGGAGGATCCCCTCGAGCATGTGGACGGTCGACGTCTTGCCGTTGGTGCCGGTCACGCCGAGCAGCACGGGGGAGCGCTCGGCCGTCCCGTAGACGGCGGCGGCGACGGCGCCCAGGCGGGAGCGGGGGTCGTCGACCACGAGGACGGGCAGACCCGTCGCGCGCGCGGCATCGGCGCCCGCGGTGTCGGTCAGCACGGCGGAGGCGCCGCGGGCCACGGCCTGCTCGACGAACTCGGCCCCGTGGCGGTTGACCCCGGGCAGGGCGACGAAGAGGTCGCCGGGCTCGACGTCGGAGGCGATCAGCGTCACTCCGCTGATCTCGGCCGTCAGGCCGCCCTCGTCGCCGATCTCGAGCGTCCGAGCGAGGGCGGCGAGAGGGACGGAGGGTGCGGTGAGGGGTCGGAGCATGGGGTCCTTCCATCGACGGCTCCGTGGGGGGCCGTGCGGCCGAGGGGGCGGTCGCACACGGAGTCGTGGCTGTCACTCAAGCTAGGGGGTCTGCTTATGTGAATCCTTAGAGGATATGCGCGACCCGCGTGGAGGGGCACGGGTGGACAGAACCGATCGCCGGTGCTTCAGCAGATGCGCAGGAACGGGTCTGTCTAGGCTCGGAGGATGACGTCGAACGAGAACGAGCCGACCGATGGGCGCCCCGTCCGCCGCCGAGCCCTGGTCATCGGGGGTGTGGCCGCCGCGGCGGGCCTGACCGCGCTGGGGGTCGGAGCCGCCATCGGGAACGGAGCGCCGGCGCCCTCGCCGACCCCCTCGACGGCGCCGCCCGCTCCGTCGCCCTCCGCCGCCGCGACCACTTCGGCGCCCACAGCGGAGCCGACCGCCACTCCGACTCCCACACCCACTCCCACCGCCCCCGGGATCGACCTCACCGCGCAGTCCGTCGACGACCCGGCGAGCACCTGGGTCGTCGTCAACAAGCTGCGGACGCTCGCGCCGGTCGACTACGTCCCCGCCGACCTGACCTTCCCCGACGTGCCCTACGTCAACCGGCAGCCGATGCGCCAGGCGACCGCGGACGCCCTCGTCCCGCTCTTCGCCGCTGCCCGCTCCGAGGCCGGCCTCTCGCTGGCGGTGCAGAGCGCCTACCGCTCCTACGACACCCAGGTCAGCGTCTACGCGGGCTGGGTGTCCTCGCGCGGGCAGGCGGGAGCGGATGCGACGAGTGCGCGCCCGGGGCACAGCGAGCACCAGACCGGCTGGGCGGTCGACGTGGTGGGAGCGTCGGGCGCGTGCGCGCTCGAGATCTGCTGGGGCGACACTCCGGAGGGGCAGTGGGTCGGCGCCAACGCCCATCGCTTCGGCTTCCTCGTGCGCTACAAGCCCGACGCCACTCCGATCACGGGGTACGAGTCGGAGCCGTACCACCTGCGGTACGTCGGGACCCAGCTCTCCGGGTACCTGCACGACTCCGGCATCGAGACGCTCGAGCGCGCCTTCGGCCTTCCGGATGCGCCCGATTACGCACCGGGGACCACTTCCTAGGCGGTCTAGCGATCACAGACGGACACGATCGGGCGTGACACGCGCCGCTCGTTACCGTACTGTTATTCGGAGCGCTTTCGGAGGCCCGTCTGACGGATCTCCCACCCCCGCCTGGTGACATAGCCGCTTCCCCTGCTCCCGAGCCCGGTCCCCCGCCGAGCCGCCGACCCACTGCCCCTCCGGAGTGTCGCCCC
>NZ_PSVY01000058.1:1527-5511 GCF_002932635.1 Rathayibacter sp. AY1D1 | reverse complement strand
GGTTAAACAGCGATGGCCACCCATTTCTGGGTGGCCATCGTGAATGGTGTCCGGCGGTGTCCTACTCTCCCACAGGGTCCCCCCTGCAGTACCATCGGCGCTGAGAGTCTTAGCTTCCGGGTTCGGAATGTGACCGGGCGTTTCCCTCTCGCTATGGCCGCCGTAACCCTGGCGACACACGCACCCGAGGGCACATGGTCAAATCTGGGTTACACGCCGTGCGTGTATTCAATTGTTCCGCTCCTCCCGAAGGAGGATGCGGGGTGCCCGTCTTCTGGGAACCACAAAGTGGACGCAAGCAATCTCTGACCACTCCTACCAGCCTTTACAACGGTATGAGTGTAGTGATTATCAAGTTATCGGCTTATTAGTACCGGTCAGCTCCGACAGTCTTTAGTCCTGTCTTCCACATCCGGCCTATCAACCCAGTCGTCTGGCTGGGAGCCTCTCCCCCGAAGGGATGGAAATCTCATCTCGAAGCCGGCTTCCCGCTTAGATGCTTTCAGCGGTTATCCGTTCCGAACGTAGCTAATCAGCGGTGCTCCTGGCGGAACAACTGACACACCAGAGGTTCGTCCATCCCGGTCCTCTCGTACTAGGGATAGATCTTCTCAAATTTCCTGCGCGCGCAGCGGATAGGGACCGAACTGTCTCACGACGTTCTAAACCCAGCTCGCGTACCGCTTTAATGGGCGAACAGCCCAACCCTTGGGACCTACTCCAGCCCCAGGATGCGACGAGCCGACATCGAGGTGCCAAACCATGCCGTCGATATGGACTCTTGGGCAAGATCAGCCTGTTATCCCCGAGGTACCTTTTATCCGTTGAGCGACAGCGCTTCCACAAGCCACTGCCGGATCACTAGTCCCGACTTTCGTCCCTGCTCGACTTGTCAGTCTCACAGTCAAGCTCCCTTGTGCACTTACACTCGCCACCTGATTGCCAACCAGGTTGAGGGAACCTTTGGGCGCCTCCGTTACTCTTTGGGAGGCAACCGCCCCAGTTAAACTACCCATCAGGCACTGTCCCTGAACCCGATTAGGGTCCGAAGTTAGATATCCAGAGTGACCAGAGTGGTATTTCAACAATGACTCCACGAACACTAGCGTGCTTGCTTCAACGTCTCCCACCTATCCTACACAAGCCACACCGAACACCAATACCAAACTATAGTAAAGGTCACGGGGTCTTTCCGTCCTGCTGCGCGTAACGAGCATCTTTACTCGTAATGCAATTTCGCCGAGTTCGCGGTTGAGACAGCTGGGAAGTCGTTACGCCATTCGTGCAGGTCGGAACTTACCCGACAAGGAATTTCGCTACCTTAGGATGGTTATAGTTACCACCGCCGTTTACTGGGGCTTAAATTCTCAGCTTCGCCTTGCGGCTAACCGTTCCTCTTAACCTTCCAGCACCGGGCAGGCGTCAGTCCGTATACATCGTCTTGCGACTTAGCACGGACCTGTGTTTTTAGTAAACAGTCGCTTCCCACTGGTCTCTGCGGCCATCGAACGCTCCCGGAGCAAGTCCGTTCACGCCTCAGGCCCCCCTTCTCCCGAAGTTACGGGGGCATTTTGCCGAGTTCCTTAACCACGATTCTCTCGATCTCCTTAGTATTCTCTACCTGACCACCTGAGTCGGTTTGGGGTACGGGCAGCTAGAACCTCGCGTCGATGCTTTTCTTGGCAGCATAGGATCACCGATTTCGACTTGCGTCTACCCATCAGATCTCAGGCTATATGAACGACGGATTTGCCTATCGTTCGCCCTACATCCTTAGACCGGGACAACCATCGCCCGGCTCGGCTACCTTCCTGCGTCACACCTGTTAATACGCTAAACGCACCAGCACGGGGTCGTACGCTAGGCCCAACGCTTCACCCCGAAGGGATCCATCAAAGGGATTCAGATACTTAGCACTACTGGATTGTCTTGGGCGGTTCTTCGCCGGTACGGGAATATCAACCCGTTGTCCATCGACTACGCCTGTCGGCCTCGCCTTAGGTCCCGACTTACCCAGGGAAGATTAGCTTGACCCTGGAACCCTTGGTCTTCCGGAGGACGGGTTTCTCACCCGTCTTTCGCTACTCATGCCTGCATTCTCACTCGTGTGGCATCCACGGCTGGTTCACACCGCCGCTTCACTCGCCACACGACGCTCTCCTACCCATCAACACGGCTGGACCACGAAGGCCTACCACTAATGTCAATGCCACAACTTCGGTGGCGTGCTTGAGCCCCGTTACATTGTCGGCGCGGAATCACTTGACCAGTGAGCTATTACGCACTCTTTCAAGGGTGGCTGCTTCTAAGCCAACCTCCTGGTTGTCTGTGCAACTCCACATCCTTTCCCACTTAGCACGCGCTTAGGGACCTTAGTTGGTGGTCTGGGTTGTTTCCCTCTCGACTATGAAGCTTATCCCCCACAGTCTCACTGCTGCGCTCTCACTTACCGGCATTCGGAGTTTGGCTGACGTCAGTAAGCTTTTGGGCCCCATCGGCCATCCAGTAGCTCTACCTCCGGCAAGAAACACGCAACGCTGCACCTAAATGCATTTCGGAGAGAACCAGCTATCACGAAGTTTGATTGGCCTTTCACCCCTATCCACAGCTCATCCCCTCCATTTTCAACTGAAGTGGGTTCGGTCCTCCACGACGTCTTACCGTCGCTTCAACCTGGCCATGGATAGATCACTTCGCTTCGGGTCTAGACCCTGCGACTGAATCGCCCTATTCGGACTCGCTTTCGCTACGGCTGCCCCACACGGGTTAACCTCGCCACAGAGCACTAACTCGCAGGCTCATTCTTCAAAAGGCACGCCGTCACCCCTACAAGGAGGCTCCGACGGTTTGTAAGCAAACGGTTTCAGGTACTATTTCACTCCCCTCCCGGGGTACTTTTCACCTTTCCCTCACGGTACTTGTCCGCTATCGGTCATCTGGGAGTATTTAGGCTTATCAGGTGGTCCTGACAGATTCACACGGGATTTCTCGGGCCCCGTGCTACTTGGGATACTCTTCACGCCATAACACCATTTCGACTACGGGGCTCGCACCCGCTCTGGCCAGGCGTTCAAACCTGTTCGTCTATGATGCGCTGTAACGTTCACCGGCCGGCAGACCGGAACGAAAAGTCCCACAACCCCGGCCATGCAACCCCTGCCGGGTATCACACATGACTCGGTTTAGCCTCTTCCGCGTTCGCTCGCCACTACTGACGGAATCACTGTTGTTTTCTCTTCCTGTGGGTACTGAGATGTTTCACTTCCCCACGTTCCCTCTACCCGCCCTATATATTCAGGCGGGAGTCACCAGGTCACCACAAGGGGCCTGGCGGGGTTTCCCCATTCGGAAATCCTCGGATCACAGCTCGTTTATCAGCTCCCCGAGGCTTATCGCAGATTACGACGTCCTTCTTCGGCTCCAGATGCCAAGGCATTCACCGTTTGCTCTTATGAACTTGCTAATCACATGAGTTAAGAAACTACAACTCGAAAAGTTGCAGATCCAATGATTTGCATGACCGCAGCCCGAAAGCCGCGCCATGCGAATCTTGTCGATCCACGACCGAAGCCGTGAATCTAAGATGCTCGCGTCCACTGTGTAGTTCTCAAAATACGGGCGGTATCCCTCTCTCACACACCCAGGCGTGAGAAAAAGATCCGGAGAGTCGACCCCGCCACCCGAAGGCAGCCGGCCCGGTCCCTCAGGACCCAACAGCGTGCATGTACCCGACTCCACCGCCCCGACGCGTTCCCAACCCGAAGGCTGTACTGACGCGAGACGATCTCACCGAGCACCTAGTTCAATGTTCCACCCATGAGCTACCAGCAAAGACATTCGCTTTGATCTGGCGCCTGGAACACCCTGCGGTGTCCAGATGCTCCTTAGAAAGGAGGTGATCCAGCCGCACCTTCCGGTACGGCTACCTTGTTACGACTTAGTCCTAATCACCGATCCCACCTTCGACAGCTCCCTCCTTGCGGT
>NZ_PSVY01000058.1:0-1434 GCF_002932635.1 Rathayibacter sp. AY1D1 | reverse complement strand
AGGGGCATGATGATTTGACGTCATCCCCACCTTCCTCCGAGTTGACCCCGGCAGTCTCCTATGAGTTCCCACCATGACGTGCTGGCAACATAGAACGAGGGTTGCGCTCGTTGCGGGACTTAACCCAACATCTCACGACACGAGCTGACGACAACCATGCACCACCTGTATACCGACCTTGCGGGGCAACCATTTCTGGAAGTTTCCGGTATATGTCAAGCCTTGGTAAGGTTCTTCGCGTTGCATCGAATTAATCCGCATGCTCCGCCGCTTGTGCGGGCCCCCGTCAATTCCTTTGAGTTTTAGCCTTGCGGCCGTACTCCCCAGGCGGGGAACTTAATGCGTTAGCTGCGACACGGAGACCGTGGAAAGGTCCCCACATCTAGTTCCCAACGTTTACGGCGTGGACTACCAGGGTATCTAATCCTGTTCGCTCCCCACGCTTTCGCTCCTCAGCGTCAGTAACGGCCCAGAGAACTGCCTTCGCCATCGGTGTTCCTCCTGATATCTGCGCATTCCACCGCTACACCAGGAATTCCATTCTCCCCTACCGCACTCTAGTCTGCCCGTACCCACTGCAGGCCCGAGGTTGAGCCTCGGGTTTTCACAGCAGACGCGACAAACCGCCTACGAGCTCTTTACGCCCAATAATTCCGGACAACGCTTGCACCCTACGTATTACCGCGGCTGCTGGCACGTAGTTAGCCGGTGCTTTTTCTGCAGGTACCGTCAAGCCGAAGCCCTTCTTCCCTACTAAAAGAGGTTTACAACCCGAAGGCCGTCATCCCCCACGCGGCGTTGCTGCATCAGGCTTTCGCCCATTGTGCAATATTCCCCACTGCTGCCTCCCGTAGGAGTCTGGGCCGTGTCTCAGTCCCAGTGTGGCCGGTCACCCTCTCAGGCCGGCTACCCGTCGTCGCCTTGGTGAGCCATTACCTCACCAACTAGCTGATAGGCCGCGAGTCCATCCTTGACCGAAAAACTTTCCACCCGCACCCGATGCCGGGGCAGGTCGTATCCGGTATTAGACGCCGTTTCCAGCGCTTATCCCAGAGTCAAGGGCAGGTTACTCACGTGTTACTCACCCGTTCGCCACTAATCCACCCAGCAAGCTGGGCTTCATCGTTCGACTTGCATGTGTTAAGCACGCCGCCAGCGTTCGTCCTGAGCCAGGATCAAACTCTCCGTAAAAAAATTACGACCCCCAACCCCGAAGAGAAGGAGAGTCAAGTTTGACCTCTAGCAAATAAGACATCTCTCCGACCCGAAAGCCGGAAGCTGACATCAATTTCCAAAGGAATCCCAACCCGATCCGAAGATCAAGGCCGGGGTATAAAATTGGCATTGAACATAGTGCACGCTGTTGAGTTCTCAAGAATCGGACACATCCCGCCTCCACACCAGAACGGTGCTTCACAACGAAAGTGATCGAAG
>NZ_PSVY01000057.1:0-5566 GCF_002932635.1 Rathayibacter sp. AY1D1 | reverse complement strand
GCGCACGGCGGCCGCCTTCACGCGGGTGCTGACCGATCCGGACACGGGAGTGGTGACGTCGGTCGGCAGGACGCTCCGCTCCCGCCGTCTCAGGCCGCGAGTCCGCCGAACAGCAGTGACACCGTCATCGCGATGACGACCGAGTCGAAGGCGAACGCGATGACGACGTTCGCGCGCACCAGGCGCCAGCCCTCTCTCGAGCGGATCTCGGCCGAGACCGTGGCCGCCATCGTGGACAGCAGGAGCGCGAGGGTCGCGTCGTCACTGAAGTGCGGCGCCTCCTCGAAGGCGAAGCGCACCTGCGACCGCCGGGGCGACCGCGACTCGAGGCGCAGGCAGGCCTGTGCGACCGAGAGGACCATCAGCACCCACGAGCTCGCGACGGCGAGCAGGGCGGCGGCGAGGGAGAGGGGCTCGCCGCGGGACTCCGTCCTCTGCGCGATCGCCACCGTGACCACGATCGCCGGCACCGCCGCCGACAGCGTCGTGCCGGTCGCCCCGGTCGCCCCCAGCATCCGCGAGAGGAGGCGCCGCTCGCCGCGCGCCTCCTCCTCGGCGGTGCTCCGCAGCGCCTGCTCGTCGAGGCGCGAGAAGGAGGCGGCGCTTCGCAGCGCCTGCTCGTCGAGGCGCGAGAAGGAGGCGGCGCTTCGCAGCGCCTGCTCGTCGAGGCGCGAGTAGGAGGCGGCGCTCCAGCCCACGGAGAGGGCGGTGGAGAGCGGCCGGCCGAGCAGATGGACCGGAACGAGGGTCGCCGTCGCATCGACGGCCCCGTCGCCCGGAGCGAGCGTCCCCGTCGCCAGGACGAGCAGCACCACCACGATCGTGACCAGGAGGCGCACGCACACCCGGAACAGATCCGAGCGGGGTCGTCTGCGCGCGGTCATCGCCGTCCTCCCCGTCAGAGGCCCGGAGCGCGCCTCGAACAATATCCACGCCGTTCCGTCCTGCGGTGTCCCCGTGCACCACCGGGCCATTCGTTGCAACCAACAACAAATCCCCTGAGCACCCGGCAGAATGGACCCATGACCTCACGGAGCAACTGGGCGGGCACCTACGAGTACCGCGCCGCCACCATCATCGAGCCGGAGTCCGTCGAGGAGGTGCAGCGCCTCGTCCGCGAGAACGAGCGCGTCCGCGCCCTCGGCAGCCGCCACTCCTTCAACTCCCTGCCCGACACCCCCGGCGCACTGCTGCACCTGGGGCGCCTGGCCTCCGACCCCGTGATCGACGCCGAGGCGAGCACCGTCACCGTCGGCGGCGCCACCCGCTACGGCGTCGTCGCCGCGCACCTGCACAGCAACGGCTACGCCCTGCACAACATGGGCTCGCTCCCGCACATCTCGGTCGCCGGCGCCATCGCGACCGGCACCCACGGCTCGGGCGACCGCAACGCGAACCTCTCCTCCGCCGTCTCGGCGCTCGAGCTCGTCACCGCTGACGGCTCGCTGCGCACGATCCGCCGCGGGGAGCCGGGCTTCGAGGGCGTCGTCGTCGGCCTCGGCGCCTTCGGCATCGTCACCCGCGTGACCCTCGACATCCAGCCGACCTTCGACGTCCGCCAGGACGCGTTCGTCGACCTGCCCTGGGAGCGCGTGCTCGACGACTTCGACGCGATCACCTCCTCCGCCTACAGCGTCAGCCTCATGACCCACTGGTCCTCGCCGACGGTGGAGCAGCTGTGGCTGAAGACCAAGGTGGCGGCGGGATCCGTCGCCGACGTCAACGCGACGCACCTGGGCGCGGTCGCCGCCTCCGCGAGCCTCTTCGCCGTCTCGGAGGGTGTCGACTCCAACCTGAACCCGTTCGGCGGCTCCGTCGGACCGTGGTCCGAGCGCCTGCCGCACTTCCGCCTCGACCGCGAGCCGAGCGCGGGCGACGAGATCCAGAGCGAGTACATGGTGCCGCGCGCGAACGTCCGCGAGGCGATCGTGGCGCTGCGCGCGATCGGCGAGCGGATCGACGACGTCCTGCTCATCACGGAGCTGCGGACCATGGCGGGCGACGACCAGTGGCTCTCCCCCGCCGGAGGCCGCGACAGCGTCGGCGTGCACTTCACCTTCAAGAAGGACCGCGCCGGCGTCGACGCCGTGCTCCCCGCCGTCGAGGGCGCGCTGCTGCCGCTCGGGGCCCGGCCGCACTGGGGCAAGCACTTCCTCGCCGGAGCCGACGAGATCGCGCCGCTCTACCCGCACCTCGAGGAGTGGCGCACCCTCCGCTCCGAGTGGGACCCCTCGGGCCGCTTCGCGAGCGACTTCCTCCGCGACCGCCTGCTCGGCTGAGCGGCACCCGCCCCGCGGGACCAGGCAGGTTCCGCGGGACGGGGCTCACAGGACGTGGGTCGCGGGACGGGGCTCACAGGACACGGCTCGCGGCTCGCGGCCCACGGGACGCGGCCCACAGGACGCAGCTCGCGGGACGCGGCCCACAGGACGCAGCTCGCGGGACGCGGCTCTCGGAACGCCGCTCAGAACAGGCGGGCCGCGTCGGCGGGCTCGACGAGGTCGCGCACCAGCGCCGGGATCCGCTTCCGGAACGGGAAGAACCCCCGCGACGCCGACGGCCACGCCGCACCGTCCCAGCGGCGGCGCACGGTGACGAGCGCGACCCCCTCGTCGGCGAGAGCCGAGCGGAGCGCCTCCACCCGCTCGCCGACGGGCCCGACCGGCGCGTACGGAACGACCACGGTGTCGATCCGCTCGGACACCGCCCAGTCGACGACCGTCGCGGCACGCGCGTCCGCCAGCACCCTCGCCGGCCGACCGCTGGAGTCGGAAGTGCGCTCGGCGGCGTCGGCGAGCGCCGCGGCGGTGAAGGCGGCGACCGCGTCGGAGACTCCGGACGGCGAGCGCCCGCCCGCGTCCCCGGCGACGGCGCACGCGACGAGGCGCTCGGCCAGACCCGGCTGCTCGGCGAGCAGGCTCTCCGCCTCGAGGTCCTCCTCGTGCAGCAGGAGGCCGGGGCGGGCGCCGACGGTCCCCACAACGTCGTCCTGCTCGAGCGGTGCCCGCGGCGGGAAGGGCTCCTCCGTCAGCGCGGGGGCTGTGGTGGCGAGGCCGCTCGGCGAGAAGCGCCCCTCCGTGTAGCGGGCGATGTTGGACGCGGAGGCGAGGTAGGTCTTGCCCGGAGTCTGCAGGCCGGCGACCCATCGCCACGACAGGGTGTTGGACGCGGCGTCGCCGTCGAGCAGGTGCCGGTAGAAGAAGTCGGCGCCGAGCTGCCAGGGCAGTCCGAGGGTGAAGATCCAGATGCTCGCGAACCACATGCGGGTGTGGTTGTGGAGGTACCCGGTCTCGACGAGCTCGCTCACCCACGCGTCCATCGCGTCGATGCCGCTGTGTCCGCCGATCGCGTCGAGGTACCCGGGCGGAGGATCGCCCGCGGAGGAGTCCGCCACCTCGCGGCGGTAGCGGCGCCAGACGTCCGGGTTCTGCTCGAGCCAGCCCTTCCAGTAGGTGCGCCAGAACACCTCCTGGACGAACTTCTCCGCGGCGGTCAGCCGGTGGCGCGCGAGGACCGCGGCGACGACCTCCCGCTCGGTGACGAGGCGGTGGCGGAGGTAGGGCGAGAGCCCGGAGACGTTGTCCCGGGACGGTCCGAGGTCGTGGTTGCGGTCGCGGGCGTAGGCGGAGCCCGCGCGGGCGACGAAGTCGTCGAGCGCCTCGAGACCGGCGGCTCTGGTCGGGATGAACATCGCCCCATCATCGGCGTCGGCCCGGTGAGAACACCGGCGGCGGCCTCCCGAGTGCGCTCCGGGGACGGAGGTGCCCGCCGAGCGCTCGTCAACGGGGTGACCGGCGCCTCCGACCCGACGTAGCGTCGGAGGACGAGAGGGAGGCCGCCATGCCCCGCGAGGAACAGATTCCGTCCACCATCGAGCGCTCCGACGAGCACGCGCAGAAGCTCTGGTCGGCCGCGCACGACTCGGCCGTCGACAGCTACGGCGACGGCGAGCGCGCCCACCGCACAGCCTTCGCCGCGCTGAAGCACGAGTACGAGAAGGTCGGCGACCACTGGGAGCGCAAGGCCGAGAGCGGCCCCTCCGACTCCCGCGCCGAGGGCCACGGCCGCTCCCCCGGGGGCGAGACGGCGGGCGGAGTGGACGCGAACGCGACCAAGGCGCACCTGATGGACCTCGCCAAGCGCCTGGACGTCTCCGGCCGCTCGCGCATGACGAAGGCCGAGCTCGTCGAGGCCCTGCAGAAGGAGAGCACTCGACGGACGCGCGACGCGCGGTGAGGGCAGGGGGCGGGGTCGGGAACAGCCGCCCCGCCGAGCCCCGGCCCGCTCAGTCCAGCGCGTCCCGCATGGCCGCCATGCCCAGCTCCAGCTCGGCGAAGGTGGTCGACAGCGGCGAGAGGCCGATCCGGATGCCGTCGGGTCGGCGGAAGTCCGGCACGACCCCCTCCGCCTGCAGCCGCGGGACCAGGCCGGCGAACGACTCGTGCGCGATCGTCACGTGCGAGCCGCGCCGGGCGGGGTCGAGCGGAGTCGCCACCCGCACCCCGCGCGGCACCAGCCACGCGTCGGCCAGCTCCAGCGCGTACGCCGTCATCGCCTCCGACTTCGCGCGGACCGCGGGCATGCCCACCGAGGCGATCAGCGCGATCATGTCCTGCATCGCGAGCATCCCCGTGATCGGCGGAGTCCCGCTGAGGAAGCGCCGCATCCCCTCGGCCGGACGATAGCCGGGTCCCATCTCGAACATGTCGGCGACGCCCATCCAGCCCTGCACCGGCTGCGCGAGCGAGCCCTGGTGCCGGGAGGCGACGTACGCCCACGCGGGCGCCCCCGGGCCTCCGTTCAGGTACTTGTAGGAGCAGCCGACCGCGAGGTCCGCGCCCCACGCGTCGAGCTCGAGCGGCACGGAGCCGACGGCGTGGGAGGCGTCCCAGAGCACGAGCGCGCCGGCCTCGTGCGCCTGGGCGGTGATCGCCGCGGCGTCGGCGAGGAACCCCGAGCGGTACGCGACGTGGCTGAGCAGCACCAGCGCCGTCCGCTCGCCGAGCACCGGGGCGAGGTCGTCGGGGCCGACGCCGCTCCCGGGGTCGGAGTCGATCCAGCGGAGCGTGCTGCCGGTCTCGGCCGCGATGCCCTCCAGCACGTACCGGTCGGTGGGGAAGTTGTCGGTGTCCACGACGATCTCGTCGCGCCCCTGCTCCGCCTGGCGGGCGATCGCCGCGCGGGCGAGCTTGTAGAGCAGGACGGTCGTGGAGTCGGCGACGACCGTCTGCCCGGCCGCGGCTCCCAGCACCGCGGAGCCGAGGGCGTCGCCTACCTCGAGCGGCATGTCGAGCCAGCCCTCCTCCCAGCCGCGGATGAGGCGGCCGCCCCACTCCTCCTCCGCGAACCGCGCGAGCCGGGCGACGCTCGCGCGCAGCGGCCGGCCGAGCGAGTTGCCGTCGAGGTAGGAGCGGACCTCGGGGGTGCGGACGAACAGCTCGGGGCAGTGCGCGAGCGGGTCCTGGGCGTCGAGCGGATGCATGCCCTCACCCTAGGTCGCGGGCGCCGGGCGCGACGCGTGCCGCCGGGGCCCCGGATCCGTGCCGCCGGGGTCCCTGACGGGTGC
>NZ_PSVY01000056.1:0-6715 GCF_002932635.1 Rathayibacter sp. AY1D1 | reverse complement strand
GTCGTGGTGGTCATGGTGGGGCCTTCCTGTGCAGCAGTGGGAGAAGAGGAGGGGGCGGGGACCGGTGCGAGCCGGTCCCCGCCGGGTGGGCTAGCTGAGTCCTGCGGCGTCGGCGGGGGTGCTGTCGCCGGTGACGACCTGCTCGACCGGGGAGAGCGCGTAACCCCAGGCCGCGAGCTGACGGAAGTGCTCGGCCGTGCGCTCGTCGCCGCGACGCCAGGACTCTTTGCTCGTGTTCGCCTCCTGCCCTGCGAGGACGACGGCCAGCGCGACCAGGCGGGCCTTCGCGGGGTTCGCCTCGACCAGCGGGGCCAGCGCGTCGGCGTGGTAGCCGGAGGGCTGGGTGACGCCGAGGAGGGTGTGCGCGAGCGCGTTGCCGTTGCCCATCCCGCCCGACACCGACGAGCGGTGCGCGGTCAGTCCCAGGGCGATGACGCGCTCGGCGTCCTTCGGGAGGGTCTTCCGGGACAGGAGCGTCGTGATCCAGTCGCGGCGTACCGTCTCGGCGGCGATCCATGCGCGGTTGTTCGCGAGGAGGATGCGGCGCTCGGCGGACTTCGCTGCCTTCTCTTCCTCCGTCTCGGGTGCGGCGGGCGCGTTGTAGGCGTAGCTGAATCCGTGGGCGGCGGGGTCCTGGATCGCGTAGGAGACGTGGGTGTTGCCGTCGTAGATGGTGCTCACGAGGACGCCCCGCGGCTCGATGGTCGCGATGTGCTCGACGGTGACGCGCTTGCCGTCTTCGGTGCGCAGCGGGTCGATGACGACCCACGCGCTGCCCTCGCCGTCGACCTGATCGCGGGTGAGGACGGTGAAGCCTGCGGCCTCCTGGTTCGCCTCCTCCACGAGGACGGCGACGCGGCGGGCGCGCGCCTTGCGGTGGCGCTCTGCGGTGTGGGTGAACTGGCTCGGGTTGGTGGTGGCGACGGTGATGAGGTCGGCGCGGGCTTCCTCGTCGTCCTCAAATTCGAGGATGATCGCGGCCTGGTCCAGGGTCAGCTCGTGCTCGTGCAGCGCGGTCCGCGCGACTGCGGACTCCTCGACCGCCAGTCCCGCTTTCACGGTCGCGGCCTTGGTGCCGGTGCGCTTGGCGATGCTCGCGGCCGACAGGCCCTCGAACGACAGCTGCGCCCACGCGGCGGTGCGGTCGGCGGTGGTGAGTTCGGCGCGCTGGTCGTTCTCGATGATCTGCTGCACGATCCGCTCGGCGGTCTTGTCGTCGCCCTCCACGACGTAGACAGGGATCGTCGCGAGGCCGATTTCACGGCTCGCGAGGGTCCGGCGCTGCCCCGCGCGGACGATCACGTTGCCGTGCTCGTCGCGGCGTCCGAGCACGGGCGACAGGATGCCGCTCTGACGGATGGAGTCGATGAACTCCTTCGTCAGCGGGGCGCTGGTGCGGACGTTCTGCTCGATCACGAGGGCGGTCGGGTCGATGTGCTCGATGGTCCCGGTTGCGGTGGTGTTCACGATGGTTTCTCCTTGATCAATGTGCGATCATTGAGGCGACGGGTCCCGTGGTTCTAGTGAAACTACGGGGCTTTTGTCGTCTTCCTGATCGTTTTTCTTTGCCTCTCCGGCGGGATGAAACCAATTGAGTGGAGACGCCGTAGTGACGGGCTTTCCGGGCGAAATAAGGGCGCTTGCGCCCGCGTCCGGAAAGGTCGGCACGGAGGCGTCGGAGCGAGATAGGTTGAAACCGCGGAGAGGTGAAGAAAACAGAAAAACAGGCCGCGTAGCGGCTTCCCCTCGGCGGTGCTCCGTCACCGCTGCGCGAGTGCAGCTCGCGCCCCCCGGAACGGGGATGCCGGGGAGTGTGAGGGGGTCGCCCCTCACGGGCCGGCCCGCAGGCCGGCCCGCACCGCGCGGCTACCGGTCGGCGGGCTCGGAGCAGTTGGCGCAGTCGCACGGCCCGCTGGGGTTCTCCGCCCGCTCGACGGCCGCGATCTGCGCGGCCTGCTCCGCCGGGGAGAGCGCCTGCCACCCCTCATCCGCGCGCCGGTTCGACTCGATGCGTGCCGCACGCTCGTCCACCGTCTCCGGGGTCGGGGTGAGGAAAGCGGCCAATGCCGCGCCGGTGTCCTGCTTGTCGGCGGCGGTGAGGAACGCGATCAGCGCGGCCGCGTAGTCGCTTCCGTCGTCGGTGACGGGGAATCCGCCCGGGCACCCCTCCCCGGGCAGGGTCAGGGTGTTGCGGACGTGCGCGAGGATCTCGGCGTCCGTGGCGGCGGCGTCCTCGTCGGACTCCGCGCGGCGGGTGGTGAGGATGAGGGCGAGCTGTTCGGCGCTCGCGCGGCCGGTGTCGGTGGTGGTCATGGTGTGGTCCTCTCAGCGGCTCATGAACGGGGCGACGCGGCGGATCGCTGCGCGGCGGGCGTGGGTGACGCAGTGGCGGAACGAGCCGCTGGTGATGCCGTGCAGCTCGTCGGAGTGCCACGCCTCCCAGACGCCGGACTTGCGGCGGGTGACGAGCACGGAGGGCGTCGTCTTGGGGTCGGTGCCCACGACGCGGATGCTCACCGCGCGGGTGTTTGCGAGCGTGAGATAGGTCTTAGCCGTGGTCTGCAAGTCGGTGGCGGTCTGCATGGTGTGGGTGCTCCCTCTGGCTGATCGTTTTTCTTTGCCTCTCCGGCGGGAAGAACCGTTTGAGTGGAGGCGGCGCAGTGACGCCTATTCCGAACGAAATAAGGGAGCGCAGCGACCGCGTTCGGAATAGGTGGCACGTAGCCGGTGGAGCGAAATAGGTTTGAACCGCGGAGAGGTGAAGAAAACGGGGAATCGGGCCGCGTAGCGGCTTCCCCTCGGCGGTGCTCCGTCACCGCTGCGCGGGCGGAGCTCGCGCCCCCGGAACGGGGATGCCGGGGAGTGTGAGGGGGGTCGCCCCTCACGGGCCGGCCCGGAGGCCGGCCCTCGCCCGCTCAGCTCGCCGCGGCCGTCTCCGCGACCGCCTCGCGGGCCGCGTCGAGTTCCGCGGCGGTGCGGTGTCCTTGCACGTCGGCGTAGGCGACGGAGTAGGGGCGCGTCCCGGCGTTCCAGTCCAGCGCGACGGTCACGGTCTTGGGGTTCACGCGGGTCACGACGCTCCACCCGTGCTTGTGCTTGATCGCGTCGCCCTTGGCGATCGTCTCGCGGCTGTAGATCGTGACCTGTCCCGCGGCGGCCTGCGCCTCGCGGACCTCCGACCAGTAGTCGCGCTGATCTTCGAGCTGCGCGCGCTCGGCGTGCAGCCGGTCGAGTCGGTCGCCGGTCGCGGGCGCGGTGGTCTCGACGTAGCCGCCGCCGAAGTTGTGCGAGCTGCCCTCGATCTTCCGCGTGTATCCGCGAATGTCGGTGTCGAGCCGGTCGATGCGGCGGGCGACCATCGCGGGCGCGTAGCGGGATTCGGTGGTCCTCGCGGCGACGTCGGCGCGAGCGCGGGCGCGGGTGGCCTCGCGGTCGGCCTCGACGCTGCGACCCATCGCGGCGTCGGCCTTGGCAATCGCGTTCCGATGCCGCGTCTCCGAGTGGTGGCCGATCTTGATCGGCTCCCCGCCCTCGGGCAGGCGGCGGAGGGCGCGGCGGGCGGCCTCGTCGGCGTCGTCCGCCTGCTCGGCGCGACGGTCAGCCTTCGCGTCGAGCGCGTCGACGCGGGCCGCCTGGCGCTCGAGGGTCGCCGCCTCCGCCTCGGCGGTCGGGCGGAACGTCTCTTCGGCCTCGATGGTGACCTCGTGTCCCGCGTCGCGCAGGGCGGTCGCGGCGCGGTTGATGGTCCACCACTTCGGCAGGCGGTCCCGGGACTGCGGGACGTACCAGGCGCCGATGGAGCGGCCCCAGCGCCAGCCGGACGCCTTCAGGATCTCGGCGGTGCCGTCGCCGCGGCTGGTGCCCTCGATGAGGGTTCCGGCTTCGGGGGTGTGGGTGATGGTGAGCATGCTCTGTCTCCTTCTCGTCTCGGCGGGGGTCAGTCGTTGTCGCGGAAGTCGACGGTCGTCTCGCTGCGGTCGTGCAGCGCGTACGCGGCCGGGTACAGGTCGAGCGCTCGCGCGACGTCGACCGGCACGACGACGTAGGCGTCGGAAGCCATGTAGCCGATCCGGCCCTCCCCCACGGGCTCGACGGGCTCGAAGTGCTGCAGCGTCACCCCGGCGACCGCTCCGCTGCGGGTGACCAGGTGCACGGCAGGGGTCTGCTCGGTCACCGGGTCGCGGCCACCGGCGCCGACGATGACCACCTGACGGGCGGTCCGGCTGATGCCCTCCGTCCCGGGTCCGTGGTACTCGCTCTTGATGACCTCGGTACGGGTGCCGCGCTGCTGAGTCATGGTGTGTCTCCCTCTGGCTGATCGTTTTTCTTTGCCTCTCCGGCGGGAAGAACCGTTTGAGTGGAGGCGGCGCAGTGACGCCGCTATCGGGCGAAATAAGCCCGCAGGGCGCGTCCGATAGCGGTGGCACGTAGCCGGTGGAGCGAAATAGGTTGAGACCGCGGAGAGGTGAAGAAAAAGAGGAAACGGGCCGCGTAGCGGCCTCCTACCGGCGGTGCTCCGTCACCGCTGCGCGAGTGCAGCTCGCGCTCCCCGGAACGGGGAATGTCGGGGAGTGTGAGGGGGTCGCCCCTCACACTGCCGGCCCGAAGGCCGGCCCGCCGCCTCTCAGCTCTCGTCGTCGCTCTCGTCGTCGTCGGCGTCGAGGATCGCGGCGATGCGGTGCGCGGTGGTGAGCACCCGCGCGGCCGTCTCGCGGATCGTGTCGGCCTTGCAGTCGCTCCACGTCGCGACGTAGCCGACGCTGTAGGCGCTGGTGTCGAATCCGACGAGCCCGGCGACGACGAACGCGACGGACTCGGCTTCCGTCTCCATCAGCCCTCGGTGCTGCGCGTACTCCTCCAGGTCATCAACGTGACCCATCAGCACGTGCGCGGCCTCGTGGATCAAGGTCTTTGCGGCCTGCTCCGGCGACAGGCTGGAATCCACGACGACCGTGCGCTCCTCGGGGGCGGCGTAGCCGTTCGTTCCCTGCGGCAGCGGGCGGCGCTCGACCGTCCACCCCTCGGCCTCGAGAGCGGCCGTCAGCGGCGCAATGACGCCGTGATCGTGCTCCCCGGTGAGTAACTGCGCGATGTCGCGGGGATCCTCGGCGCCCTCCATCAGGTCGGTCTGCTCGATCGCGAACACGGACACGAGCGGGTAGTACGTCTGGACTTTCTGCCCCTTCTCGTCGGTGCTGGTCGTGGTGCCCTCCTCGGCCTCCTCGTCGGCGGCGATCTTTCGCTGAGCGAAGCCGAAAATCTTGATCGCCTTCTCGCCCTTGCGCACCTGGCGGCCCTTGGCCTGCCACGCGCGGAACCCGGCGACGGCGGAGGCGTCGGGGCGCTGAGCGAGGATCAGCAGCAGGTTGCCCAGGCTGTAGCGGTGGAACGAGGACGCGAACGAGAGGAACCGTCGCCACTGGTCGGAGTCGCGCAGCGCCTCGACCTGCTCGGTGATGCTCTCGTGCAGCGCGGCGGCCTGCTCGCGGCGCTCCTCCGGTGTGGTCCGCGGGGCGCGCTTCTTGGCGGTGGTCTTGCGGGCGGTGGTCGTGCTGGTCATGGCGATTCTCCCTGTGCGAGGATCGACGCGACGGGTCCCGTGGTTCTAGATCAACTACGGGGCTTTCGTCTTGTCTGATCGTTTTTTTGTGCCTCTCCGGCGGGAAGAACCGTTTGAGTGGAAGCGGCGGAGTGACGCCTATTCCGAACGAAATAAGGGAGCACAGCGACCGCGTTCGGAATAGGTGGCACGTAGCCGCTGGAGCGAAATAGGTTTGTACCGCGGAGAGGAACAAAAAACCTCGAAGCAGCGCCGCGCAGCGGCTCCCCGTCGCCGCAGGCGATGTGCGCGAAGCGCACCCCGCGCCTCGAGCGGAACACCGGGGAGGGTGAGGGGCCGGCCCCTCACGGGACGGCACCGCCGGCCCTCTCCCACCTCCCGACCGCGACATGCTGACTTGTAAACATGCCTACAAGTCAGCACGCGCGGCCGGTGTGGGTCACAGGCACCAGTCCTCGGACCAACCGGAGGGCGGGACGACAGCGTGCGCCTCGCCGGTCCAGTGGAGGTAGTAGAGCGTGCTGCCATAGTCGTGATCCCCCGCGGTGACGTCCATCTGGCGGTTCTCCACGTCCGGCTCCGCGCTGCTCCACCGGGTAGAGACGTCCACCGCGCGGAGTTCCCCGGAGTCGGTCACGAGCGTCTGGCAGACGGGGCACCGGAGCGCTTCGTACGTCTCGCCGTCATCGGTCACCGTCTCGATCAGAAGCTCGGGGGCCGCTGCCCACACCTGCTGGTGCAGCTCCTCGATCGTCGCGAGCAGCGCTTCCGCGCGGCTCCCCGGCGTCTCCTGCGTGGTGGTGGTGTCGAGTTCGGTATCGGCGGTCATCGGCGTGGACTGCATGATGTGGCGCTCCCTTGTCTGATCGTTTTTTTGTGCCTCTCCGGCGGGAAGAACCGTTTGAGTAGAGGCGGCGGAGTGACGCCTATTCCGGGCGAAATAAGGGAGCTTGCGACCGCGCCCGGAATAGGTGACACGGAGACGACGGAGCGAAATAGGTTTGCACCGCGGAGAGGAACAAAAAACCTCGAAGCAGCGCCGCGCAGCGGCTCCCGGTCGCCGCAGGCGATGTGCGCGAAGCGCACCCCGCGCCTCGAGCGGAACACCGGGGAGGGTGAGGGGCCGGCCCCTCACGGGACGGCACCGCCGGCCCT
>NZ_PSVY01000055.1:0-8017 GCF_002932635.1 Rathayibacter sp. AY1D1 | reverse complement strand
GATCACAGAGGTCCTCTACGAAAGGGGCAACGACGGTACCGCCACACGGCACCGATCATCGGCACCGCGGGACTCGAGAAGTTCCTGCTCAGCGACCCCGTACCGGACGCCTGGCCAGCGATCCCCTGCGGAACAGGATCGACGGTGGCTCGTCACGCGGAATGAGTAGTGCACCACTTCCGGAGTAGCGCATGTTGAACTGGGTAGGCAGTACAAGATTGTGCTAGTTTCGCGGCACAACCGGTGGCAGGACCGCCCCGGGCCTATCGATGGAGGCCGACGTGCTGGTGACGTTCCTGCTCAACCTTGTTGGTGTGCTGCCACTGGAGATGGCCCTGACTTTCGGGCTAGCGCTCTTCGCTCTGTCCTGGCTCGTCCCTCGTCGTCTCGTCTCGCTTCCGCAGATCGGGCGCCGCCGCTCCACGCTCCTGTGGGCGGCAACGGCGGGGTCGGTCCTCATGATCGTCGTGGCGTCCGTGACGAGCGGAATCACCGCCTCCACCTGGGACTCATCGGGCTATGACGGCTGGTTGCGGCGCCCGCTACCCCTGCTCGTCGCAACGCTGGTCGTCGCGATCGCCGGCTTCGCTCTGCGACGCACGCCCCTGCCGGCGCCTAATGAACGTGCCATCGCTCCTCGGCGATCCTGGCGCGCCTTTACCCCCCAGCCCCTTCTTTGGATCGCGGGGATCGTCGCTGCCGTGATCGTGGTCGTCGCTCTCTGGCAGATCTCGATCGCCGTGTCGGCACCGCGAAGCGGGCCGTTCTTCGGGCAGGTGCCCGACTACACGAGCCTGCCCATCTACATGAGTTTCAACGGACTCGGCTACGTTCCCGGCGCCGGCTGGCCGAATCACCTCGCGACGCTCCTCGCCCTGGTCGTTGCAGGCGTCGTGCTTGTCGTCTCGCTGCGAGCGGAGGCGAACCGTCCGCTAGCCGGACGCTCCACCGCGCCGAGCGTCACAGCGGACCGGGAATCAACCGCACGCCTGCTCGTCCTCATTCTTCTCGCGGGACTCATCACGACGCTCGGTGCCGTGCTGATGCACGTCGGCACGTCCGGCATGTCCGCAGTCGGCCTCGACGAGCAGTGGGTGTCCGAGGATACCTCCATCACGAAGCTGAACATCACCGGTGGCTACAGCGCCATCGCGGGGCGGATGAACTTGACCGGTTACGTGGTGCAGGGCGCGGGAGTCGCGCTCGCGCTCCGGATCGCTGTCGACGCCCTTCGCGGAGCGCGGCGGCCCGCTCCCGCGGCCGCCTCGGAGACGATGGGTGCGACGCGATGACGACGCCCGGCCCGAGCTCCGCAGAAGAGATCGCGGAGCTGTACCGAGGAGCGATCCGCTCCGGCCGGCTCGGAGACGGAGAACGCCTCCCCACCGTGCGTCAGACCGCCCGCGACTTCGCCATCGCCCAAGCCACCGCGGCCAAGGCCTACCGCACGCTGGAGCAAGACGGGCTCGTCGTCACCCGCACCGCAGCCGGCACTCGCGTCGCCCCAGGAGCATCCAAGGCGCCGCAAGCGGTCATCGAACGCATCCGCGCTCTCGCCGAGGTCAGCGAAGAAGCGGGCGTCTCGCTCGAAGACGTCGTTGCGATCCTCCGCACCCTCTGGGTACGCGAGGAGGCAAGGGCGACTCCCCCACACGAGTCGACTTGAAGAACACCCGTAGCGAAGCCGATACCGAAGAGACTGGCCGCTTCACGCGCGGCGTCCGCAGTTCCACTGCACCATCCCCACACGAGGCGACGCAGCCGGGCCACTCGACAACTATGCCGACGACGGCCACCTTGCTGCCGCGGCCGGGCTGATCCCCGTTCCACGTGACTCCGGACGTCGAACCGGGAACATGCACCGACCGAAGCGATACAACCGACATCTGCGCCGCTCGCTCTACCTCTCAGCACAGACCTCGATCATCCGCGAGGGACCGAATCGCGACTTCTACCTCAAGAAACGCGGCGAAGGGTACAAGCACACGCAAGCACTCCTCGCCCTCTCCCGACGACGCGTCAGCGTGCTCTGGGCCCTATTGCGCGACAACCGCACATTCACCCACGCACCTCCGACCCGCGCTGCGTAGATCAGCTACGCGACCAGGAGAGGGCCGGTCACGAGGCGTAGCCGTCCCTCCGCGTGGTGGAGCAGGTGGGAAGGTGGTCGGTTCAGTCGACCGGAGAGACGCGGATGAGGTTGCCGTCGGGATCCGCGACCACGAATGTGCGGCCGAAGACGTCCTCGTGCGGCTCCTCGACGACGTGAACACCCTTCGCTGTCCAGGCGACGAAGGTTTCATTCACCGCGGCCGCGGTGCCGGGGACCATCAGACCGAGTTCACTCGTGCGTGGGGTGCTCGGGACCGCGTGCTCGTTGCGACCGGTCCAGAGTGCGAGCAGGACGCCGGGGGCGATGGCAAAGGCGACGTAGCGCGGGGTGGTCATGGTGGGCGCGATCTCGAACAGGTCGCTGTAGAAAGCGGTCGCTGCCTCTGCATCGCTGACGTAGAGCAGGAACAGATTCGGTGTGGGCATGGAGAACTCCTCTAGTCGGTGGTCGTCATCAGTACGAGACCAGCCGATCAGGTAATGACGACAGGACCTGTCATCTTTCTGCGACGATGGCCTGTCATGAAGGCCTCGCGGTTACTGCAGATGTTGCTACTCCTGCAAACCCGTCAGCGGCTCACCACGAGAGAGCTCGCTGAACGGCTCGAGGTCTCTCGGCGAACGATTCTGCGAGATGTCGAGGCGCTGTCGGCGGCAGGAGTTCCGGTGTACGCCGAGCGGGGACGCAACGGCGGGATCCTCTTGCTCTCCACGGCGCGATTGAACGCCTCTCATCTGGACCCGAGCGAGTTGGAAGCACTGTCGGTCGTCGGCTTGGACGCGCAGCTGCTCGAGAAACTGGGACTGACTACTGTCCACGCGGCAGCCGTGCGCAAGATCGATGCCCGCGTGGCCGCGATGCCCGCGGCGCGCACCGTTGCGCGACTGGCCGACCTGATCGTCGTCGACAGTTCTGCGTGGTTCGTCGAACCGAAAGCGACCGTCGATGTCGCTGAGCTCGCGGAGGCACTCCGCTCGCGACGCCGGATCCGGCTCCACTATCGGCGCAACGCCGAGACACTGCCGTCATGGCGCGAAGCCGACCCCTACGGACTCGCCGTGAAGTCAGGCCGCTGGTACCTCGTCGCCGACGTCGACGCCGACAGTCGGCTGTTCTCCCTCGAGCGGATCACGAGCTACGAGGTGCTCGACGCGCCCGCGGCCCTGCGCGACGGCGAGACGCTCCGAACGGTCTGGGCCGGGTTGAGAGACCGCACCGAGTCACCAGGACGAGTGAGTGTCACGTTTCGCCTCCGCGAGAACCGGCTCGACCTCGCGCGCCGCATCATCGGTGCCCGCATCCATACGGTTTCTCCTGCAGACGACGGCTGGCGCACTGTCATCGTCCGCTACCCGGAGCTAGAGTCCGTGCGCCAGCTGCTTCAGTTCGGAGACCACATCGAGATCACCAGCCCCGACGAAGCCCGCGAACGAGTACGCCAACTCGCAACGGATCTGGCCCAGCGACACACTCAACGCGATACCCCAGAAGTCTGACCAGACCGACTCCGGTCAAGGTCTGCGGACAGTACCGCTAGGCCACCTTGACGTACTCATTGAGACTCCTGCTCGTGCGGTTCGTGGGTCCCGTCGACGTCGACGGGCTCTCGGTCGCGGGCTCGGCCGCGGGGGTGTCTGTTGGGTCCTCGGCGGGTAGCTCGATCCCCCAGGATGCGAGCGCTTCGCGCCGGGTTATTTCGACAGGCGGCTCGGACAGCGCTCTGCGCTGTTCGAGCTCGGCGCGGGTGACGTGCTGCCCGGGTATGCGGCGTTCGTCGCCGTAGGCGGCGCGGTAGAGCCGGTCGGCGTCGTTCTCCAGCCGGTCCACCTCGGCCTGCCGGTCCGCGAATCCGGCGAGGTAGCCGGCCCGGAACTCATCGCTCGGGATCTCGCCGCTCATGCGGCGTGCTTGTCGATGAGGTCGGGGCGGAATCCCGACCAGTGGTCCTGATCGCTGGCGACGACGACGGGGCGGCGGAGTAGCCCAGCTCCTCCATGACGTACTCGAGCGCGGCGGGGTTGGTGGTGAGGTCCACGACGTCGTACTCGATCCTCTTACGGAACGGTTCAGTGGCGCCCGCGTCGCATGTGCAGGGGACCTTGAACATCTAAATGCTCACGGTCGTCTGCACGAGTGCCGCGGTGACGCGAAAAGGTGTGCAGGCGACTGCGAGGACCGACAGCGGCGTACGCAACTCGCGGGCGACCGGTTGACGACCCCTCAACGGACGCCGCGGCGCTGGTAGAGCTATCTTCAAGATGGACACGGGAGGGCTGATGCGAGCCGAATGGAACGAAGCGTTCTTTGACGCGCAGCGCGAGGAACCGCTGACCTATTGGGTCTGCTTCTGGATTGGCGCCGATGACGAGCTGGCGGTGACCCATGACCCGCAGCGGATAACGGACGCCGACTCGGTCGAGGAGGTCCTGGCCTGGATTCACGACACGAAGGGCGACCGAGACTTCGAGCTGTTCGTGGAGACCCTCAACCACACCGAGACCCGCGAGCACGGCTGGATGCCAGCCCGAAACCTCATCCACCTCGCCGGCAATTACCGCCCACCAGGAACGACTTCCACCCTCTCTGCAAGCTCGGAGAACTAGCAGCACCTCCACCCCGGCCGGGCGACACGAGAAAACAGCTAGCCGCCCAGCAGTGCCCGCCCGGGGCGACGTCGACCCGAACCACGCGAAGCCTTGGCGGGGCAGCGGGCTCCGGGTTGGATGAGCACATGCAGAGCCGAAAGTCGAGCAAACCAGCGACCAGCCGCACGTCATCGATCCGGTAGTCGTACTCCGAAACCGGATGACGCCGCCGCACCCCGACGGCCTCGATCGCTGCGGCGAGCTCGGCATCCGGCAACATGCGCTGATCCTCTCAGACGCACGGCCAGCGATCCCCTAACGGGACGACCCAAGTCCGATCTAAGGTCAGTAGGCGACGTCAGCGGGCGCTGGCTTCCCGACTCGGCTGTGATCGGGCCGACGGGCTCGGTAGGAAGATCCGGCCAGGAGGACACCTGCAGTCACAGCAGCTAGCGACGTGGCGACGCCGGTAAAGGGCAAGGTGTCCGCGACATCCCACGGGAGAAAGAACGCTCCAGGGTCGGTGAGGGGGTTGATGACCATGAGGAGCCCAACACCAATCAGCGTGACGGGTCGTCCTGGCGAGAGTACGAAGGCGCCGAATATCACGAGCGGGAAGGCGACGGCCCAGACGATCGTTGTGGCGATCCACGTGAAGTCTGACTGTGTGGCGCTGTAGCAACCCTCGTTCAGGCCACCGAGGCACGAGCTCCAGTGCACCAGGAACGCGGCGGCACCAGCAGCCCCGAGCAAGGCGATTGTCCATCCAACCAACTGGCCTGACGTCGCGAGTCGCTTCATGGGCTCAACATAGAACTCGAAGGTGAACCTGAGCTAGATCCACACGGTCGAAGCGAAGGCCACCGCCCCCTCGCCCCGATGAACGATCTCCATACGGAACAAGCGGTCGTTCGACCGTGCCGTGGGCTGCTCAACCGATGATCATGGCGGTACGCAGAGCGAGAACCCAGCTGGTGACGGCGCCGACCACGCCCAAGGCGAGCAACAGCCACCTCCATCGAGCGTGAGAGCGCCTGCTGGCGCGCATCGCTACGACCAGGAGAACAAGGGTCGCGAGGGCGACAGAGCACAGAGCCGGCCACGCGACGTCAAACCCCGTGCACTGAGGCGGAAGGGACTCGTTGCACGCGAACGTGAATCCGTCGAGGAAGACGCCCGCAACGAGCGCGAGGAAAGTGACGGCGCCCGCGATCACGGCCGAAGTCTTGAGCGACAGTGTCTGCACACCATCACTCTCGGACCAACGCGTGAACGGCAGGAGCGCACTGGACCATCCGGGTCGGATCTGTCCCGGTGAACGATCCCCATACGGGACGGCCGCGCTCTGCTTCTGGGGTCGACTACCGACGCCGAAACGCTCCGTACAACGCGCCGGTGATGATCAGAACACCGATCCCAACGAGGACCCAGGTACGAGGATCCTCATTGACGCTGGTGCACACGCCTGGGGAGTTCGCATACTCCGCGCAGCTACCCGAACGGTCACTGGCGAGAAGGACTACGGCGACGAGAGCAACGAATGCGATCGCGAGCCGCCACCATCGAACACGACGTCGTACCGATGCACCCATGACGAGACAGTACGACGGTGGCGCTTCGCTGAGGAGACGGCCGGATCTCGATGCTTCATCGATGTGACCGCCTGCCGCTCCCCTGCCGACGGAGCCGACCGATGCCAGCAGGTCAGAGGAGCGTTTAGGTACCCCTGAGCTGTCCCCACCCGAAGGCGCTCTCCGCGATGAAGTCCTGAAAGTCGCTTCGCACGGCCCGAGTGAGGACGGACAACGCGACGCCGCTCTGAAGCTCTCGCGATGAGCCCGTCTCGTCGAGGACAGCCCACTGCGCGATGACACTGTCATCCTCGAGGCGATCCGCAGGGCTCAGAGGAGAACCGTCCGGCCACTCTGCGAGCCGCACGAAGTGCAGCCGAAGTGACGAGCGTTCGTGCCCGTGTAGCATCGCCTCGAACACGGGAACGAGCGCCAGTCGAAGCTCCTCAATCGTCGTCACCGCGCACCAATGCCGTCGAGGTAGACGTTCTCGCTGAGCGGCGTCCACGTCTCTTCCGCGCCCGCGCCGTCCGGGACGACGTGGAACTTGTTCCGACCGATCGTGGCGTCGAAGTCGCCGGCCCCGCAGCTCTGGTCCCACGTGTCCTCGTCAGCGAAGCTCGTCAGGCACGTCGTGCCCGGATCGCTCGTGCGCGCCAGGAACAGCGACCGGTCTCCGACTCGGCCGACGAGCCGGGAGCTGGTCTCGTCCATCTCGGACCAGGAGGCCTGCGGGGGCAGCGTCGGGAACACATCGGAGGCGGTCGCTGCCCTGTCGAGGTCCGCGAAGGTGAGCGGCGATCGCTCGGCGGTGGTGAAGCACCCGCTGAGCGAGGCAGCGACGGCGGCAGAGATGACCGTGACGGCAAGGGTTCGAGCGGTCACCCTTGCGATGCTGCGCGGTCGACTAGTCCAGGTCACGAGGTCAGCCTAGGAAGTCACGGCCCGGGGCGCGCCTCTTCCGGAAACTAGGGTGAGGAGGTGTTCCCCGAGCTCGGCACCGCGTTCCTCGCGGGCGCGCTCGCTCTGCTCTCCCCGTGCGCTGCGCCGATCCTGCCGATGCGGGTGAGAGCGGCACACCTAGACTCCTGCGCATGACCGCTTCGTCATCCGTGGACGTGTCGCGGCGCCGACGTCGTTCGGCTCGTCGTCGCCTGTCCTTCTTCGGCGTCCTAGGCGAGCTGCTGATGACCGCAGGGGTGCTCGTTCTGCTGTTCCTCGCCTGGCAGCTGTGGTGGAACGATGCGGTGATCGCGGGCCGGCAGGAAGATCAAGCGGCCGAGCTGCGCCAGAGCTGGGGCGAGGACGCGCCGCCCGCTGAGGCACCATCCCAGCCGATCGCCGCGCCTTCCGTCCCCGGTGACCCAGTGATCGCGCCAGTCGCGGCTCTGGACACAACGTTCGGCAACCTCTATATCCCCCGGTACGGCGAGGGGTGGGTGCGCACAATCGCTGAGGGCGTCGACGCGGAGAACGTGCTCGACGTGGGCAGCATCGGCCACTACCCGGGAACGCAGATGCCCGGCGAGGTGGGGAACTTCGCGATCGCCGCGCACCGCTCCGCTGCCGGCGGAGGAATGCACCTCATCGATGAGCTGCAACTGGGTGATGCGATCTACATCGAGACCGCCGACGGCTGGTACACGTACCGGTTCCGGAACCTCGAATACGTGCAGCCCTCCGAAGTGCAGGTCATCGATCCGGTCCCCTGGACGAGCGACGTCGTTCCGACGGATCGTCTGATCACG
>NZ_PSVY01000054.1:0-8664 GCF_002932635.1 Rathayibacter sp. AY1D1 | reverse complement strand
GCGAGGGCTACCTACCTATATAGGTAGGTAGCCCGTGAGGGGCGGGCCCCTCACGCTCCCCGGGGATCCCGTTCCGGGAGGCGCGAGCTGCGCTCGTGCAGCGGCGACGGAGCGCCGCCTAGAGGTCGCCCGGCTGCGCCGGCCGCCGTTGGTCGCCCTACGGGCTCACACCCTTTTTTGCCGTGAAGCCTTCGGCGGCTCCCTCCGCTTCGCTGCGGTCGTAGCTACCTACGGGCTCCGTTCAAGTGGCTGCGCCACCGGCTCCTCCGAGACTTTCGGCACGCGGGAGCTTCGCTCCCTCACATCGCGCCGAAACTCTCTCCACCGCCGCCCTGCGGGTTGCACTGCGCCCTCCGGTTGCTCAGGCGGAGAACCGCCTTCCTTACCGTTATTTCCGTGGATTCGGGGCAGTTGTAGGCTCCGGAACGCGCCAGGGGTCCCGGGTATGGCTGACCGCCTTCAGCCGCCTGATGGCACGCCGTGATTAGCCGCCCGGGACCCCTCAACGGCAGGACCGCTCATTGAGAAACGCGACCAGATCGCCCCGTAAGGACATGCCGGCACGGTCGTTCACGGCGCACCGCACCCCTCAACGGAAGGACCCTGCATGCCACAACTCTGGGCCGGTATCGACGCCGGCAAGACCGAACACCACTGCGTCGTCATCGACACCAACGGAACCAAGCTGCTCTCGCAACGGTTCAAGAACCGAGAAACGGCGATCCTGACCCTGATGGGCGACGTCGCATCGCTGCCGGGCGGCACCGACGTCGCCTGGGCGACGGACCTCAACCACGGCGGGACGGGGCTGCTGCAGACGCTCCTGAACTCGCACGCGCAGCCGCTGTTCTACATCTCGGGCCGCGTCGTGCACCACGCCTCGGGTGCCTACCGGGGCGAGGCGAAGACCGACGCTAAGGACGCGGTGATCATCGCCGACCAGGCCCGGATCCGGCGAGACATGACGCTGATGCGCCAGGCCGACGAGGTCACCGCGGAGCTGCGCCTGCTCTCCGCCCGACGGGAGGATCTGGTGCACGACCGCACCCGCGCCGTGAACCGACTGCGCGCCATCCTGGTCCACTACTTCCCGTCGCTCGAGGGAGCGTTCAACTACGCGACGACCAGAGGACCTCTGGTACTGCTCACCCGATACGCGACCCCGGGAGCGATCCGGCGGATGGGCGAGAGCCGGCTGGCGTCATGGTTGAAGGGGCAGGGCTGCTGGAAGTCCGCGGCCGTGGCCAAGACAGCGATCGACGCTGCTCGCGAGCAGACATCGGTCGTCGTGGGGGAGGGCGCGGCGGCTCGGTTGGTGAGCCGATCCGCGCGTGATCTGCTCCGCATCCGCGACGAGGTCGCAGAGCTCGATGCGGAGATCGAAGCCGTTCTGCAGGACAGCAGGTCCGCGGATCTGCTGGTGTCGATTCCGGGGTTCGGGCGCAGGCTCGCCGCGGATTTCCTCGCCGCGACCGGCACTGACCTCACCGCGTTCGAGACGCCCGATCGGCTGGCCAGCTTCGCGGGCCTCGCTCCGGTGCCGCGTGATTCCGGGAAGATCTCCGGCAACCGCCACCGGCCACGGCGCTACGACCGGCGGCTGTTGAACGCCTGCTTCCAGGCAGCGTTCATCGCGTCGAGGAACTGCCCTGTCTCGCGCTCGTTCTACGAGCGGAAACGTGGAGAAGGGAAGTCGCACAAGCAGGCGCTGATCGCTCTCGCTCGGCGCCGCATCAACGTCATCTGGGCGATCTTCCGCGACCAGACGACCTACACCCCCACCCCGACCCGGCCGAACGATCCCGTCACCCCGCTTCTGCAGCATGGTCCAGAGTCGCCATCAAGGAGCGGACCCGCCATCGCCCTCGCGGCCGCCTGACGCGCCTAGGTAAGGAGCTCGGCTTGGATCCGGGCGGCGACCGCCTCTCGGAGGGGGCGGACGTTCTCAGCGCTCCAGTCAGTCGGGTCGGGGAACTTCCACTCCAGGAACCGACCGGACGGGGTCGCGGGGAGCGTGAGGCCGGGCTTCATGGCGACGACGATGTCCGCGTTCTCGAGGTCCTCGACCGTGACGGCGCGGGGGGTGCGGTCGCTGATGTCGAGGCCGAGCTCCGCGACGGTCGCGGCGATCGCGGGGTTCACCGTGTCGGCGGGCGAGAGCCCGGCGGAGGTGGCGGTGTGACGGTCTCCGGCGAGGATTTCGAGCAGGCCGGCGCCGAGTTGGGAGCGGCCGGCGTTGTGCTGGCAGAGGAAGAGGACGGTGTGCTTCTCGGTCATGCGGGGAGGCTGCTTCCGGTGTTCGTGCGGGTCCAGGTCTGGGTGGCGATCTGCACGGCGTCCCAGGGGGAGCCGAGCGGGGGTGTGTAGGAGAGGTCGAGGTCGGAGACCTGCTCGACGGTGAGCCCGGCGAACAGGGCGGTCGCGTAGGTGTCGACGCGCTTGGCGGTCTCGGTGCCGAGGCGTCCGACGAGCTGCGCGCCGAGCAGGCGCCCGTCGCCGGTGTCGCCGGTGATGCGGATCGTGATCGGCTGCGCGCCCGGGTAGTAGCGCTTGTGATCGTCCGCCACCGCGGTCGTCGTCGCCGGCGCGAAGCCCGCGGCGAGGGCCTCGTGTTCGCGGAGACCGGTGCGGGAGGCGACGAGGTCGAAGACCTTCACGACCTGCGTGCCGACGGAGCCGGCGAACCGGGCTTCGCCGCCGAGGGCGTTCTCGCCCGCGACCCGACCCTGCTTGTGCGCGGTGGTGCCCAGCGGCAGGTAGGTGCTGCCGAGGAGGCGGTGGTGCGTGGTCACTCCGTCGCCCGCGGCGAACACGTGCGGCAGGCCCGTGCGCATCGCCTCGTCGACGACGACCGCGCGGCCGGCGCCGAGGGATGCTCCAGCGCGGGCGAGCAGGTCGGTGTTCGGCTTCACGCCGACGACGAGGAGCACGACGTCGGCGGTCCGAGTGAGGGGTGTGCCGTCGTGGTCGGCGTGGACGGCGAGTCCGGCGGCGGTCTTCTCGATCGAGGCGACGGTCGTGCGGGTGAGCACTTCGACGCCGTGCTGGTCGAGTTCGGTGTGGACGAGGGCGCCGAGTTCTGGGTCGAGGGTGGAGAGCACTTCGGGGCCGCGCTGCAGCTGAGTGACGTGGAGGCCGCGGACGGTGAGGGCTTCGGCCATCTCCAGGCCCACGTAGCCGGCGCCGACGATGATCGCGGTCTGCGGGTCGCGGCTGTCGAGGTAGCGCTCGAGGGCGAAGGTGTCGCCCATCGAGTGCAGCACGTGCACTCCGTCCTCCGGCCCCAGCTCGTCCACGCCGGCGATGCCGGCGGAGGAGGCGAGGGCGCCGGTGCCGACGATCAGCTCGTCGTACCCGATCCGGTCGAGCGTCCCGTCGGGGGTGCGGACGGTGAGCTGCTGCCCGGCGACGTCGATGTCGGTCGCGAAGGTGTCCAGGCGCAGGGTCATGCCGGTGGCTTCGAGATCGGCGTGGCTGCGGTGCGCGAGCGACTGCCACGGCTGCACCTCGCGGGAGAAGTAGTACGGGATCCCGCAGATGGAGAAGTTCGGGTACGAGTCGGCGACGACGACGGTCACGTCGACGGACGGGTCGAGCTCGCGGGCGCGCAGTGCGGCGGAGATCCCCGCGTCGCTGCCGCCGATGGCGACGAGATGCATCAGATGGGCCTTTCGGATTAGGCGTGCGAAGTGGTCGAGGTGGCCGGGATCACGAGGCTCCCGGCGGCCCGGGCGGCGCCCGGGAAGAGGAACACGGCGATGCCGACGCCGATCGCGGCGCCGACGAGCTGCGCAGCGACGAACGGCAGGACGGAGGTGGGGGCGATGCCGGCGAAGGTGTCGGTGAAGACGCGGCCGACGGTCACGGCGGGGTTCGCGAACGAGGTCGAAGACGTGAACCAGTACGCCGCGCCGATGTACGCGCCGACCGCGGCCGCGGCGAGCGGGCCGCGGTGCGTGCGGGCGAGGGAGAGGATCACGAGGACCAGGCCGGCGGTGGCGACGACCTCCCCGAGCAGGTGGCCGGCGGTGACGCGCTCGGTCGTCGCGATCGAGGTCGGGACCTCGAACATCGCGTTCGCGAGGACCGCGCCGCCGATGCCGCCGAGCAGCTGAGCGCCGACGAACACCGCCAGCCCCCGACCGGACAGGCCGGTGCGGTCGCGACGACCGAGGAGTGCGTCGACGGCGGAGACGAGCGGGTTGAAGTGCGCCCCCGACACCGGGCCGAAGACGAGGATCAGCACCGCCAGTCCCAGCGCGGTCGCGAGGGAGTTCTCCAGCAGCTGCAGGCCGACGTCGTCCGGAGAGAGCGACTGCGCGGCGATGCCGGAGCCGACGACGATCGCCACGAGCAGGCCCGTGCCGAGGAACTCGGCCGCGGCCCGACGAGCGAGCGGAGGAGAGGAAGTGGTGTCCATGACGTCGGCCATCTTGACCGCTCGCGATCACTCAGTCAAGATTGAGTCAATGAACACCGAGCGAACCGACCTGGAAGCGCGCGCCGCCCGGCACGCCGCCCTCAGTGATCCCGCGCGCCTGCGGATCGTGGACCTGCTCACTCTCGGAGACCTGGCGCCGCGGGAGCTGCAGGACCGGCTCGGGATGCCCTCGAACCTCGTCGCGCACCACCTCGCCGTCCTCGAGCGCGAGGGCATGATCCTCCGGCGCCGCTCGGAGGCGGACCGGCGCCGCAGCTACGTCCACCTGCTCCCCGGCGCGTTCGACCAGCTCGGCCCCTCGACCACCGCCGCAGCGCGACGGGTGCTGTTCGTGTGCACCGCGAACTCCGCCCGGTCCCAGCTCGCCGCGCAGCTCTGGGCGCAGCGCAGCACCATCCCCGTGGCGTCCGCCGGCACCCACCCGGCCGCCGCGGTGGCGGCCGGCGCGATCGCGACCGCCGAACGCCACGGCCTCCCGCTGCCCGAAGGCGCGCCGCAGCAGTTCGCGGACGTCGCCGCCGACACCGACCTTGTCGTCACGGTCTGCGACGCCGCTCACGAGGCGCTCGGCTCGGAGGCGCTGCACTGGTCGATCCCCGACCCGGTACCCGCCGGCACGGATGCCGCGTTCGACGCGGCCTACGACGAGCTCGCCGCGCGCGTTGACGCTCTCGCGGCGAGGGTCACGGCCGCCTGATCAGACGCGGGTGAGCATCCCCGCGAGAGAGTCGAGCGCGCCGGGAACGACGGAGAAGTACGCCCAGGTACCGCGCTTCTCGCGGGCCAGGATCCCGGCGTCCACGAGGATCTTCAAGTGGTGCGACACCGTGGGCTGACTCAGCCCAACCGGCTCCGTGAAGTCGCACACGCACACCTCACCCGAGCTGCTCGACGCCACGATTGACACCAGGCGGAGCCTCGCCGGATCCGCCATCGCCTTCAGCGCCCGCGCCAGCAGCTCCGCGCCCTCCGCGCTCAGCGGCTCGCGCGCGAGCGGCGCGCAGCATGCGGCCGCCGCCGCGGTGAGAGTCAGCTCGGTCGTCGCCATGTCTCCACCCTCCCACACATTGACAGCCATCGATATGCCGGGGCAGACTCGTCCATCGATGACCGTCGATGTTGAGGAGTGCACCTGATGACCCTGCTGCTGACCGTCCCGCCCCGCACCGACGAGCGCCGCCTCACCGGCCTCCCCGTCGCCGTCATCGGCGCCGGCCCCGTGGGTCTCGCCGCTGCCGCGCAGCTGCTCGAGCGCGGCCTCGACGTCGTGGTGTACGAAGCCGGCGAGCGTGCCGGAGCCGCGGTGCAGCAGTGGGGCCACACCCGCCTGTTCTCCCCATGGGAGTACCTGGTCGACGCCGCCGCCGGACGCCTGCTCGACGCCGCCGGCTGGGAGGCGCCCGCCGCGAAGAAGTTACCCACCGGGCACGAGTTCGTCCGCGACTACCTCGCACCCCTCGCCGCGACCCCGCAGCTCGCCCCAGTCATCCGCTACCGCTCCCGCGTGCTGGCCGTCACCCGCGAGGGCATGGACCGCACCCGCTCCACCGGCCGCGCCGCCACTCCGTTCCTGCTGCGCCTGGACACGCCGGAGGGCGCCGTCGACGTCACCGCCCGCGCCGTGATCGACACCTCGGGCACCTACTCCACGCCCAACGCCCTCGCCTCCGCGGGCCTCGACCCGATTGGCGCCGTCGACGTCGCCGAGCACCTCAGCCACGCGCTGCCGGACGTGCTCGGCGCCGACCGCGCCCGCTTCGCCGGGAAGCGGATCCTCGTCGTCGGCGCCGGCCACTCCGCCGCGAACACCCTGATCAAGCTCGCCCGCCTCGCCCGCGAGGAGCCGGATACGCGGATCACCTGGGCGATCCGCGGCACCAGTCCGCTGCGCGTCTTCGGCTCGGGCGACGACGAGCTGGAGGAGCGCGGCAAGCTCGGCGGCACGGTTCACCAGCTCGTCCGCAACGGCGCGATCACGCTTCTCGACCGCTTCGAGATCGACCGCCTCGAGAAGGCTCCCTCCGGTGGGGTCACGGTGCTGGGGCGCCGCCGGAAGGAGCGCGAGAGCGTCGAAGCCGACGTCGTCGTGCAGGCCACCGGGTTCCGGCCCGACCTCGACATGCTGCGCGAGATCCGCGTCTCCCTGGACGAGATCGTGGAAGCGCCCCGCGCACTCGCGACGCTGATCGACCCGAACCTGCACTCCTGCGGCACCGTCGACCCGCACGGCGTCGCCGAGCTGGCCCACCCGGAGCCGAACTTCTACATCGCCGGCATGAAGTCCTACGGGCGTGCCCCGACCTTCCTCCTCGTCACCGGCTACGAGCAGGTTCGCTCCATTGCGGACGAGCTCGTCGGCGATCACGCCGCGGCCCGGCGCGTCCAGCTCGTGCTCCCCGAGACCGGCGTCTGCTCCACCGACATCGGATCCGCTGGAGGAAGCTGCTGCTCATGACCGCCATCCGGCCGATGCTCCCCGCGGACTGGGCGGCGGTCGAGGCGATCTACCGCGACGGAATCGCCACCGGACACGCCACCTTCCAGGCCGAACCGCCGACGTGGGAGGCGTTTGATGCGGGGAAGCTCGACGTCGGGCGCCTGGTCGCCGTCGACGGCGACCAGATCCTCGGGTGGGCCGCTCTCTCACCCGTCTCCAGCAGGCCCGTCTACCGCGGAGTGGTCGAGCACTCCGTCTACGTCGCGTCCGCCGCCCGCGGCCGCGGCACCGGCGCGGCACTCCTGCATGCGCTCATCGAGGCCGCGGACGCTGCTGGATTCTGGACGATCCAGTCGAGCATCTTCCCCGAGAACACTGCCAGCCTCGCCCTCCACGACAGTGCCGGCTTTCGCCGCGTCGGTACCCGCGAGCGCATCGCGCTGATGACTTACGGACCAGCCGCCGGCACCTGGCGCGACACGATCCTCATCGAACGTCGACGCTGAGCCTGCAGGTCACCGGAGTCGAAAATGCAGCACTCCGGACGTGTCGACAAGTCGCTCCCCATTGCGGATCCGGAAGGCCAGCTGTCCGTTGGTCGAGACCACCCGATCATCGTCACGGATCCGGAAAGCCAGCTGCCCGGTCTGCACGTCCACGATCCGGGCGTCGCGGACTCGAAACCGAAGCTGCCCTGTACGCACGTCGACAACACGCTTGCCGTCGTAGCGGTCCTCGCTGACGTTCATGACCACTCCACTCCTGCGGCGGGAGCCGCACGAGCTGATCGTGCCTCAGACCGCCGACACCGCATCGGGTGCCTAGGTCGGGATGCGACCGGAGATGACTGCTGCCGCGACGTCGATCATCACGTCGCGACCGGCAGTGAGGAGCCCGTCTCGGATCGCGACCAATCGGTTCCGTTTGGGCGAGTCCATCGGTGCGTTGTCCACCAGGGCATCAAGAGCAGTGATGAGTCGTTCTGCGGCGACGTCCGGACTCGGCCACTGGCCGACCGCCTCCAGTCCTTCCGGGCGGATCCCGGTGACGTAGTTGTCGCGACCGTCGTACGTGCTCGCGTCCTTGACGACGAGGTGTCGATGGCCGAGGTTCGTCAACGCGAGGACCACATCTCGTTGCGATCGGCCGCAGAAGGCAGCGATGTCGCTGGACTGCAGGAGATCGTGCTCCTCGAGTAGCCAGGCGACAGCGACCAGAACGGGGTAGTCCCGGGTAGTCCAGACGTCATCCAAACGTGGCAACTGATCCATATCGCGACCCTAGCTGCAAGGCGGACGCCGACCTCTGGTCGGCGCGGTGCTGTGCGCTGCGCGCTTTTCTGCCTGGAAGCCTTCGGCAGCGTACGGGCCTCCGGCGTCCACGCAAGCCGCTGCGCGGCCGGCTCCTCCGAGGTTCTCGCCACGCGGTCGCTGCGCTCCCTCACATCGCGCCAACAACCTCTCCTCCGCCGCCCTCCGGGTTGCGCTCCCGCCTCCGCCCCTGCTCGGCACTACGTGCCTTCCAGGCAAAAAAACGCTGGGAGAGAAGGAAGAACGACCGAGCCAGACCACCCCCCGCTGGCTTGACAAACCTGATTGAGAATCACGGCAAAAAAACGATGAGGAAGAGGAAGAACATGCAGCAGATCACCACCGTCAGCACCTTCGTCCCGGCCACGAACGAGGACGGGATGCAGAGCCAGTTGCGCCGGATCGCCGAGCGCGACGTCGACCTCTCAGGTCTGGCACGCAACGGGTGGGCGCTGGCACACACCGCCACGATCCCC
>NZ_PSVY01000053.1:0-8796 GCF_002932635.1 Rathayibacter sp. AY1D1 | reverse complement strand
CCGCCGCGGCCTGCGGCCTGGTAGGACTGAAGCCCTCCCGCGGACGCATCGCCGCGCTCTCCGGCATCGGCGGGGTCGGCGGCCTGACGGTCGGCGGGCGGAGCGGAGAGCGGGGGTCGGAGCGGACCCGCGCGGGCGTCCCCGGAGCGTCACTCCACCGCGTCGGCGACCGCGGTCACGACCGCGCGGAACCGGTCCGGCGCCTCGCGGATCCGCCGCCGGAGGAGGACCCCGGCGAGCGCCGACGAGGCGGGTGCGGCGACCAGCTCGCACTCGACCCGGGCCCCCTCCTCGTCCGCCAGGACCCGCCACTGCTCGACGCCGAGCACGGGGAGCCGGCGCTCGAGCCCGCTCCCCCGCCGCTCGTAGGCGCCGTCGGCGGCGAGGACGTCCGCGAGGGCGGCGAGCACCGGGGCGGGGTCGGCGTGGAGGACGGAGGCGAGGGCGAGGATGCTGCGCACGGCGGCAGTCTCGCACGCCCCCGCGTCAGGAGCGGGCGTCGAGGACGCGCCGGAGCCAGTCGAACGACGCCTTGGGCACGCGGTCCCGGCTGCGCGTGTCGACGGCCACGAGCCCGTGCGGGCGGCTGTAGCCGTGCTGCCACTCGAACGCGTCGACCAGGGTCCAGAGCTGCACGGCCTCCACCGGCAGTCCGTCGTGTACGGCCTCGGCGAGAGCGGCCAGGTGCGCCCCGAGCCAGCGGATCCGCTCCGTGTCGACGATCGCACCCTCGCGATCGGGCTCGTCGGAGTAGCTCGCGCCGAGCGCGGTCACCACCAGCGGCGGCAGGGCGTCGCCGTAGCGCTCCACGAGGGACCGCAGCACCGAGACCACCGCCCAGGGTGCGACCGGCGAGCCGTCGCCCGTGCGGTCCAGCTCCGGCCAGGGCGCCGTGTGGAAGGGGAGCGCGGGAGGAGCGCCCACCCCGGTCGGCAGCGCCGGGTCGCGGCCCGCCACGATCCGCAGCGGCGGCAGCGGCGCGACCGCGTAGAAGTCGAGCGGAGCCGAGATGCGCGCGAGGTCGACCGGATCCGCCTGCGCGAGGGCGCCGAGGAACGGCGGCAGCTCCTCCGGTCCGACCGGGTAGGACCCGGTCAGCACGGCGTCGGCCACCAGGCGGTTCCGCAGGACGTCCGCCAGGGAGGCGAAGGCGCGGTCCCGGTCGTCGTCGGAGGCGGGCTCGACGGGCGCGAGCGCGTCGACGAGGCCGATCCTCCCGGTCACCTCCGCCGCCCGCAGCGCCTCCAGCGCCACGCCGTGCCCGAGGAGCTGGTGGTGCAGCGCCGGCAGGGCGCTGAACAGCCGGCCGGCGCCCGGCGCCTGCCGCGCGAGCGCGTAGCCCTCGAGCATCACCGTCGACGGCTGGTCGAGGGTGATCCAGTCAGCGACCCGGTCGCCGAACCGCCCGCCGAGCTCGAAGGCGAGATCGCCGAAGCGGAACGCGGTGTCGCGGTTCATCCAGCCGCCGCTGAGCGCCGACGGGGTGTCGCGGTGGTGCAGGGTCAGCGCGACCCGGATCCCCGTCTCGGCGAGCCCGTCGAGCAGGCGGTCGTAGAAGCCGAGCCCTCCGCGGTCGATCGGCCCGCGTCCGTCGGGCTGCAGCCGGGGCCACGAGACCGAGAGCCGGAGCTCGTCGACGCCGAGATCGACCAGCAGCGCGAGGTCCTCGCGCCAGCGCAGGAGGAAGTCCGTCGCGATCTCGGGAGTGGCCTCCTCGGCGATCGTCCCCCGTCGCAGCGCGAAGTCGTCCCACACCGACCGGCCGCGGCCGCCCGTCTCGAGGGAGCCCTCCGTCTGGAAGGCGCTCTGCGCCAGTCCGATGCGCAGGCCCGGCGGCAGGAGTGCGCCCAGCTCGCGCGGATCGTCGAAGCGCGCAGCCTCGACGCGCACCTCCCGCCGATCGCGCCCGCGGGCCTCGTCTTCGCGCATTCCACTGTCCTCCGGATCTGATCGACGGGTATATTCTCGCGGAAGCGCTCTCCCGGATCTCCCCGACTCCCCCGACCGGCTGAGACGCCTCCTCCGGATGGTGTACATCCGGGAACAGTGGTGCGGCGCGCTTGACAGCTCCCCCCTGCCCCCGTGCAATGGACGCATCGTGAAATCGGGCGTCGACGTGGCAGTACCGGGGGGTTCACCGGTCGTGCCGGTGCCCCGACTCCGCCGATCCCCGCGGCGCACGGCCGCCCTGCTGCTGGTGCTCCTCGCGGCCGTCGCCTCCGTCTCCGGGCTGGCCGCTCCGGCCGCGCAGGCCGCCGCTCTCACGATCACCGCTCCCTCCTCCGGCGCGGTCCTCAGCACGGGAGCGACGACGGTCACCGGCACGGCGACGGCCGGGGACCAGGTGCAGATCGGGCTCCGCGGCGGCGGCGACCCCCTCTGCATCACCACCGCGGGCCCCGACGGCGGCTGGAGCTGCGCCGTCTCCCTCGACGACGGGCCGGCGACCCTGGTCGCGGTGGAGCTCCTCGCCGGCGGCGAGACCACCTCGGCCGCCGTCCCGATCGCCGTCCTCAGCGCCCCCGTCATCGAGTCGGTCGACGGCTCGGCGACCTCCGCGGGCTCGGTCCGCGGCACGGCCTACCCCGGCGCGAGCGTCGCCGCGGTCTCGAACGGCGGCGCCGCGTGCCTGGCCACCGCCGACTCCGGCGGCGCATGGTTCTGCCAGCTCGCCCCCACTCCGGCGCCGGGCAGCTACCGCGTCACCGCGACGCAGACCGCCTCCTTCGCCGGCAGCGCCGCCTCGCCGGCCAGCGCGCCGGTGACCCTCGTGGTCGACACCGCTGCTCCTGCCGCCCCCGCCCTCACCTCGCCGTCGGACGGCGCCGCCCTGCCGCTCGGCGGCGCGTCCTACTCGGGGACGGGCGTGGACGGCACCCGCGCCTACGTGTACGTGGACCGGGTCAACACCTGCGACGCGGCGGTCAGCGGAGGCGCCTGGAGCTGCACCGGCGGCACGATCACGGCGGGCGCGCACCGGGTCTCCGCCATCGCTGGGGACAGCGCCGGCAACTACAGCCCGCCGAGCCCCTGGATCGACGTGACCTTCGCGGCGGCGACGACCGCTCCCACCGGCACGCCCAGCGCGACGACGCCGGCCGCCCCCGGTGCCGCGCCCACCGCACCCGGGGCCGCCGCGTCTCCCGCTCCGAGCAGTGCGGCGCCGACCGCGTCCCCGTCGCCCGTCCGCCCCGGGGAGACCGCGCCCACGCCCGAGGACGAGCCGACCGCCGAGCCCACCGCAGCGCCGGTCCCGGATCCCGACGTGGACGGCGGTGACGTGCCGCCGCAGCCCGCCCCCGACGCCGGATCCGAGCCGGGCGGCTGGAGCGCGGCGACCGGGATGACCACCGCGCTGTCCGCCGGATCGCCCGTCGTCTCGATGGCCGACTGGATGCGCTCCCTCGCGCTCGCTCTGCTCTCGCTCGCCCTGGTCGTCGTGCCGGCCCGCCTCGCCGCGGCCGGGCGGGCGCCCCGCGCCGACCGCAGCTGGCACCTCACGGGCCGCAACCGCGCCGCCGTCGAGTACGACGACAAGCCGGACACCGGTCCCGCCTCGCCGCGCCTGATGGTCGTCGGGATGATCGGCTGCGCAGCCGGCCTCGTCCTGCTCTCGGGACGCGTCGACGGCCAGCCCGCCTACCTGCGCCTGCTGATCGCCGTCATCGTGGCCGTCGCCGTGGTCAACGCGGTCGCCGCCGCCGTCCCCGCGCTGGTCGGCCGACGGATCGGCGTCAGCGGGATCGGCGTCGTCGCCGCTCCGCGCGCGCTGCTCCTGGTCGCGGCGGCCGCTCTCGTTTCGCGCTTCGCGGGACTGGACCCGGCGCTCCTCTTCGGCGTGGTGATCGGCCTCGTCCTCCCCGAGGGCGCGTCCGCCGTCGACCGGGCGAAGCTCTCCACCGTCCGCGTCGTCTCGCTGCTGGGCCTCGCCGGACTCGCCTGGGGCGCCTCCGCCGTGGTCCCGCCCGACGGCTCGTTCGGCTCCGTGCTCGCCGCGGAGGTGCTCAGCGCGACCACGCTGATCTCGGTCGGCTCGAGCGTGGTGCTGCTGTTCCCGGTCGGGCGCCCCGCCGGCCGCAGCATCCTGCGCTGGTCCCCGCTGCTCTGGCTCGGGCTCACGCTCCTCGCGACGACCGTGCTGTTCGTGCTGCTCACCCCGACCATCGCGTCCTGGTCGACCGACGGTGGAGCGGGTCCGGTGCTCTTCGCCGTCGTCGCCTTCAGCGCGGTGTGCACGTCGATCTGGGCCTGGCGGCGCTTCGTCGAGTCGGAGTAGCCGGGCTCGGGGGCCCGCTCAGCCGATCGAGACGGGCCGGTCGAGGTCGTCGCCCGGCAGCACGTCGGCCACGGCGCCGACGGTCAGCTCGCGCAGCGTCGCGATGCCGCCGTAGACGCCGAGGAACGCGGTATCGGCCGCGTCGCGTCCCGTCGCGATCCGCACGAGGCTCGACCGCGGCGCGAGCGTCGTCGCGTCGACCGCGCGCCACTCCCCCTCGATCCAGGCCTCCGCGACCGCGTGGAAGTCCATCGGCTGCAGTCCCGGCGCGTACACGGCCGCCAGTCGGGCGGGCACGTCCAGCGCCCGGAGGAGGGCGACGACGAGGTGCGCGAAGTCGCGGCAGACTCCGCGGCGGGCGAGCAGCGTCCGCTCGGCCCCGTCCGTCGGAAGGCTCGAGCCGGGGACGTACGCCAGCCGCGTGCCGACCCAGGAGCTCACCGCGTGCAGGAGGTCCGCCCCGGCCAGGCCGGCGAACTCGGCCCGGGCCGTCGCCCACAGCACGTCCGACTCGGCGTAGCGGCTCGGCCGCAGGTACCGCAGCCGGTCCACCTCGTCGCCCTCGAGCGGAGCGAGGCGTCCCAGGACGCGCGCGGAGTAATCCACGACGAGGTGCCCGACCGGTGCGTCGAGCACGTGCAGCCGGGTGCCGTGCTGGTCGATCACCTCGCGAGCGGGGAGCGGGCGGCCGTCGACGGTGAGCGTCAGCGACTCCTCCGCCCCGTACGCGTCGGCCACCGCGATCGAGAGGACGAGGGCGGCCGGAGCCGCGACGTCGAGGGTCAGGCGGGCCGAGACGTCGCGCTGCATGGGGCTCTTCTCCGGGGCGTGGCGGGTGGGGGTCAGGCGCCCTGCTCGCCCTTCGGCGGCGGGGTGGGGGCGGCGTCCGGCTCCTGCACGAGCTGCAGCCCGCCGGACGAGTTCGCCGAGACGGTCAGCAGGTCGATCCAGGTGCGGTTGATCGAGGGGACCCGTCCACCGAAGTACTTGAAGTAGAGGGGCACGGAGGGGTCGAGCCAGATGCTCGAGCGGCCGTCGCCGACCGCGGGGTCGTCCCGCCAGGAGAAGAAGAAGCTCTCGCGGCGGCGCAGCTTGTTGGCGATGACGATCTGGACGTGCGTGAGCGTGCGGTCGTCGAACTCGATCTCGACTCCCGAGGCTCCGTAGAGCAGCTTCCCCATGGGGGCCTCCCGGCCGCCCGTCGCCGGGCGGTGCATGACGGTGCCCGCGGGCACGAGAAGCGGGACCGTTCCGGCGCCCGCCGTGGACCGGGCGGCTCGCATCCGGACGCGGGCGCCCGGGCTCGGAACCGCCCGGTGACGACTCTAGGCGAGGCGGCGCGGGCGCGCGGGATCCTCGTCCGATTCCCGAACACCGGGCTCCTCCGGCCGCACGGACGACCGGTCCGGGGGCGCACCCGGCGCCCTGTCGGATCCGGGCGGGACGCGCCGGGGCGCTGCCGCGCGCATGTCGGAGGTCGGACGTACGGTACCCGCATGATCGAATGCGCACTCTGCGGAACCGACGCCGTCGTCCTCGACCGCTCCGGCGGCCGCGACACCGAGGAGGAGCTCGTCGTGCTCTGCGCCGACTGCACCCCGGGCGAGATCACCCAGGCCCTCGAGGCCGGGCTGCTCGAGCCCGCTCGACGCAGCGCGCACGCCCGCGCCGCTTAGAGAGCGGCGCGTCGGACGGAGTGCCCCCACTGGGACTCGAACCCAGACTGAGACGATTTTAAGTCGTCTGCCTCTGCCGATTGGGCTATGGGGGCGACCACCGGGAGGAGCGATCCTCCCGGCGGCGGTGTCAGGACTTGGCGGGCTCGCCGCCGACCGGGACCGGAGCACCGGCCTGGCCGGGGATCTGCGCCGGGGCCTGCGCGGCCGGAGCCTCGGCGGCCGGGGCAGCCGGACGCGGACGCGACGCGTAGGTCTCGAAGGAGCCGCGGGGGTACTCGCGGGCCTCGATCGAGGCGATGTCGCGGCCGAGCCAGAGGTTGTTCCACCAGCCCCAGACCACGCGGAACTTGCGCTCCCACGAGGGCATGGCGAGACCGTGGTAGCCGCGGTGCATCACCCAGGCGGGGAAGCCCTTCACAGCGATCTTGCCGGACTGGAACACGCCGATGCCGATGCCCAGGCCCGCGACCGCGCCGAGGTTCTTGTGCACGTAGTCGACCGGCTCCTCGCCGCGGAGCACCGCGGTGATGTTCTTGGCCATGAGCTTGCCCTGGCGGACGGCGTGCTGGGCGTTCGGCACGCAGAAGCCGCCGACGCCGCCGCCGGTGAGGTCGGGGACGGCCGTTGCGTCGCCGGCGCCCCAGGCGCCCTCGACGAGCACGTCGTCGTGGCCGACGCGGAGGTCGGCGCGCACGCGCAGGCGGCCGCGCTCCTCGATGGGCAGGTCGGAGTTCTTGATCGACGGGTTCGCCATGACGCCCGCGGTCCAGATGATGAGGTCCGACTCGAAGCTCTCGCCCGTCGACAGCTGGATGACGCCGTTCTCGGCCGACTTGAGCTGCGTGTCGAGGTGCACGGTGGCGCCGCGCTGGTCGAGGTTCTTCAGCACCCAGTGGCTCGTCTCGAGGGCGACCTCGGGCATGATCCGGCCCATCGCCTCGATGAGGTGGAACTGCGTCTCCTCGAAGTCGATCTCGGGGTAGCGCTTGAGCAGCGCGCTCGCGAAGGAGCGCAGCTCGGCGAAGACTTCGATGCCCGCGAACCCGCCGCCGACGACCGTGACGGTCAGCAGGCGCGAGCGCTCGGGGCCAGCGGGGAGCGACGCGGCCTTGTCGAAGTTCGTGAGCATGCGGTCGCGGATCGCGGTCGCCTCCTCGATCGTCTTCAGGCCGATCGCGTTGTCGGCGACGCCCGGGATCGGGAAGGTGCGCGAGACGGAGCCGGCGGTGACGACGATCTGGTCGTACTCGAACTCGTAGGGCTCGCCCACGGTCGGGGTGATCGTCGCGGTGCGGTTCGCGTGGTCGATCTTCGTCACCTTGGCGGCGAGGATCGCGGTCTTCTTGAGGTGGCGGCGGAGCGAGACGATCGCGTGGCGCGGCTCGATCGACCCCGCGGCGACCTCGGGGAGGAAGGGCAGGTACGCCATGTAGGGCAGCGGGTCGACGATCGTGACCTCTGCCTCGTGCGGGCGGAGCTGCTTCTCGAGCTTCCACGCGGTGTAGAAGCCGGCGTAGCCGCCTCCGACGATCAGGATTCTGGGCACGGTTGACTCTCCAAGAGGGATGGACAATGCGAACACCCTCACGCAATGCGAAGTGCCCGCTCTCGATGCGGTGGGCAGCACTGACCCCGACTGGGAATCAGCTTAGCGAAGAGCGCGCCGGTGGTGGCGCCTCCGTGGCTCCGGTAGGAGCGGCTACGCGTCGAGCGGCCTGCAGGCGCAGCGCTCGGGAGACCAGTCGGCGCGGGCCAGGGCCAGATCGCCGATCGGATTGACGCCGGGGCCCGCCGCGAGGGCGTGCGCGGCGAGGGCGTGGAGGCACTTCACCCGCGAGGGCATGCCCCCGGAGGAGATGCCCGCGATCTCGGGGACGGAGCCGACGCTCTCGCGGTCGGCCAGGAACGCCCGGTGCGCAGCGGCGTACGCCTCGCGCAGCTCCTCGTCCTCGGCGAGCATCGCGTTGTACTCGACCATGACCTGGGTGGCCTCGAGCTGCGAGATCGCGGCCGTCGCGGCGGGGTGGGTCAGGTAGTAGAAGGTGGGGAACGGCGTGCCGTCGGACAGGCGGGGGCTCGTGGAGACCACCGTCGGGTCGCCGCAGACGCAGCGGGCGCTGATCCCGACGACGTCCCGGGCGGGACGGCCCAGCTGGGCGGAGACGACCGCGATGTCGCGCTCGGACGGCGGATCGAAGGGGGGCGTGGTCACGGGGGCTCCAGAGGACGGACGGCCGGGAGGACGCTCCAGTGTACGCGGGGCCGGGCGGGGGCGACGGGGTCGGGCGGGAGCTACGGAGTCGGTGTCAGCTCATCGGCGGTCGGCTCGCCGAGGCCCGAGACCGCGATCGAGGACAGCAGGGATCCGGCCCAGTCGCTCGGGGTCTCCTGCACCGTGTCGCTCGCGGGCTGCTGCGCCTGCTGGGCGAGCGTCACGTCGTCGAGCACGAGGTAGCTCACCTCGCCGGGCATCACGAAGTACAGCCGCTCGCGGGCCTGCGCGCGGATGAACGCCGGGTCGGACCAGCGGGTGCGCTGCTCGTCGAGGTTCTGCGCCTGGGTCTTGGCCGCGTCGACCGAGCGCTGCAGCTCGGCGATCTCGGCGCGCTGCTCGACGAAGTTCTTGATGCTCGGGGCGAGCACGACCACCGCGAGGATCATGATCCCCATCACCAGCAGCGTGAAGCCCGAGCCGCGGACGCCGGCGATCCACGCGGACGAGGGCGGAGCGGGCGGCTGCTTCGGGCGGGGGGTGCGCGGGGCGGATGCGGCACGGGGCGCGGAGGGCGTGCGGGAGCCGGAGGCTCCTCGCTTCTTCCCGGCGGACGTCGTGCCGGCGGC
>NZ_PSVY01000052.1:0-9876 GCF_002932635.1 Rathayibacter sp. AY1D1 | reverse complement strand
GCCTCTGCACGGCATCGACGGCTACGCGGGGGAGATCGGCCACACCCTCGTCAACAGCGCGGGCATCGACTGCCACTGCGGCGCCGTCGGCTGCCTCGAGACCGAGGTCGGCCGCGCCGAGCTGCTCACCGTGCTCGGCCTCGACGAGAGCGAGCGGCTGGAGGAGGCGCTCGCCGCCTCCGAGGACCCGGCCGTCCGCGCCGAGGTCGAGCGCCAGCTCGGGCACCTCGCGGTCGCCCTGCGCAACGTGATCAACGTGTTCAACCCGCAGCTCGTGGTGCTGGGCGGCTTCCTCGGGGCGCTGATCGGAGTCGCGCCGGGGTTCCTGGAGGAGCGCCTGGGCCGCGGCGGCCCCTTCCGGGTCGCACTCGACTCCGTGCGCATCGTGCGGACCGAGCTCGGCGCCGATCTGCTCATGCTGGGCGCCGCCGAGCTCGCCTTCGAGCGCCTGCTCGCCGACCCGCTCGGCACTCCGCTCCACCCGGTCTGACCCGACGGCGGTCCGAGGGGTGGCGCCCCTGTCCGACACGTGATCGAATTGATTCGACCGAGCGGCGTGGAGCCGACGAGGTCCGCTCCCGCGCCGAGGACGACACCGGCCGCCCCCCTCCCTCCCTCCCACCCCGCTGCGCCCTGCGCAGGAAGGCACTCCGTGTCCACTCCCGCCTCGACTCCGACCGGCTCCCTCCCCGTGCACCGCCACCCGGGCGACGCCCTGACGGCCCGCCAGCGCCTCGTCTACGTGATCGTCCTCGGCTCGCTGACCGCCCTCGGGCCGTTCACGATCGACCTCTACCTGCCGGCGTTCCCCGCGCTGCAGAGCGAGCTGAACGTGTCGGAGGCGGCGGTCCAGCTGACTCTCACCGGCACGACCCTCGGCTTCGCGCTCGGCCAGCTGGTCGTGGGCCCCTGGAGCGACGCGGTCGGCCGGCGCCTGCCGATCCTCCTGGCCACCTCGCTGCACGTGCTGGCCTGCGTCGGCGCGGCGCTCGCCCCCGAGATCGTCACCCTCGGCGTCTTCCGCTTCCTGATGGGGGCCGGCGCGGCGGCGGGCGGCGTGGTCGCGATGGCGATGGTCCGCGACCTCTTCGGCGGCCGCCCGCTGGTGCGGATGCTGTCCCGGCTCGCCCTGGTGTCGGGCCTCGCGCCCGTGCTCGCGCCGGTCATCGGCTCGCAGCTGCTGCTGATCATGGACTGGCGCGGGATCTTCGTCTTCCTCGCCGCCTACGGCGTGCTGGTCGTCGCGGCCGTCGGCCTGCTCGTCGTCGAGACCCGGCCCCGCGCCGCCCGACACGAGCGCGAGCACCGCTCGCTCGTGCAGCGCTACCGGGCCGTCCTCAGCGACCGTGTGTTCCTCGGAGTGGCGGTGATCGGGGGCATGACGTTCGCCGGCCTGTTCACCTACCTCTCCAGCTCCTCGTTCCTGTTCCAGGGCCTCTACGGATTCGACGCGCAGCAGTACGGGCTGCTCTTCGCCGTGAACTCGCTCGGCGTCGTCCTCGGCGTGCAGGCGTCCTCCTACCTCAGCCGGAGGATCGGGCCGCAGTGGATCCTCGCGATCACGACGCTGACGCTGTTCACCTCCGCCGGCCTGATCGCCCTCTTCGACGTGCTCGGGCTGGGGCTCTGGGGCACGCTCGTCCCGCTGTGGTTCTTCATCGCGTCGTGCGGCTTCAGCTTCCCGTGCGTGCAGGTCCTCGGCCTGGTCAACCACGGCCGGGAGGCGGGGACGGCCGCGTCGCTGCTCGGAGCGGTCAACTTCGGCACCGCCGGACTGCTGTCGCCGATCTCAGGGGTATTCGGCGCCGGCTCGGCCGTGCCGATGGCCCTGGTGATGATGGCGACGGCGACTGTGTCGATCCTGGCGCTCTGGCTGATCGTCCGGCCGAGGAGCGTCCCGGCGCTGCAGGACTGAGCGCTCGGCTCCGGGTCCCGGCGGTCCGGCACGCCCCGCGCCTGCGGCTCCTCCCGGGTGCTCCGGCCCTCGCTGGATCCGCTCCCGAGCGCCGCTGCTACAGTCCCCTCCCATGTCCTCCCGCGACTCCTCCGCCCTGCTCGCCGAGCTCTCCGACCCCGACCGCGACGTCCGCCTCCGTGCGGCGATGACCCTGGGCGAGCTCGCCGAGCCCGCCACCGCCGAGCCCCTCGCCGCGCACCTGTGGGAGGAGCCGGACTTCTTCGTCCGCGACGTGCTCACCTGGTCGCTCGGCCGCCTCGGCTCCGCCGCCGTCCCCGTCGCCCGCGAGGCGCTCGGCCGCGAGCCACGGGTGCGCACGCAGGCGCTGCACGTGCTCAGCAAGATCCTCGACCCGGCGACGCTCGACGACATCGCCCCGCTGGCCGCAGACTCCGAGCCCGCCGTCGCCGCGAAGGCCCGCTTCGCGCTGGGCCGCCTCGGCGACGCGCGCGCGCTGCCGGTCCTGCTCGGCCTGCTCGGCGACGACGACGCGGAGGCGCAGAATGTGCTCACCGACGTCCTCGCCTCCTTCGGCGCCGCGGCCGTCCCCGGTCTGGAGCAGGCCCTCCGCGAGGGGTCCGCGCCGGTCCGGCGTCACGCCGCCGCCGCGCTCGGCTACCTGGGCGACGACGCGCGTCCTGCCGTCGACGCGCTGGACGGGGCCGCCGGCAGCGACGACTCCGCGCTCGCGGTCTCGGCCGTGATGGCGCTCGGCTCGATCACCGGTCCCGACGCGGCCGCCGCCCTCGAGCGGGCCTCCGCCTCGGACGACTCCCGCGTGAGCGCCGTCGCCGCGCGGCTCCTCTCGCGCTCCTCCGAGCCGACCCGGCTCGATGCCCTCCGCGCCGCCCGCCTGGCCCGCGCGGCCGGCTGAGGCGCGCCGCGAACCCCCGCGGGGGAAGGCCGGGGATCCGCAAGGCCGCTCGAACCCTGTCATGAACCCCGCCGCGCGGACGCCGGTCTTCCGATCGGTCGGCCGCGCCGCCCCGCAACCCCCAGCGGGGGAACGCCGGGTGACGGCATCATGTCCGAATGGATCATCGCGACGACCGCCTGTCGACCGAGCCCGGAACCGCGCGCCCCGACGCCGTCCAGCGCGCGCGGATGCGCGAGCAGGTGCCGTCCGACGACGTCGCCGCCCGGCTGCTGACGAAGGAGGCGGCCCACCGGGTCTCCCGCCGCTGGCCGCTGATCTCCGCGTCGCTCGCGATCCTGCTCACGGTGCTCCTCGCCGTGCTGATCGCCTTCCGCCCCACCTCGGCCTTCCGCTTCGACGTGGAGTGGATGGACGAGATCGTCGAGCACCGCTCGCCGGTCTGGGACATCCCGGCCCTCGTCATGAACACGGTCGGAGCGGGGCTCGTCGGGACGACGCTCATCCCGCTCGGCATCGTCGCCGTGCTGCTGGTGTTCCGCAGGCGGTGGGCCGCGCTCTACTACGCGATCGCCGCGCTGGTCAGCGTGGGCGCCACCCAGCTCGTCAAGGAGCTGGTGGGACGCGCCCGCCCGGCCGACATGCTCGTCACCAGCGACTACGGCTCCTTCCCGTCCGGCCACACCGCCAACGCGGCGACGACGGCGATGGTGCTGGCCCTGGTGTTCCCGCTGCTGTGGGTCTGGATCGCGGGCTTCCTCTACACCGTGGCGATGATGGCGAGCCGCACCTACCTCGGCGCCCACTGGCTGAGCGACACCGTCGGCGGCCTGCTGCTCGGGATCGGCGTGGCGCTCGTGGTCTGGGCTCCGCTCGCCGGCCGCCTGCGCACCGAGGCCGAGCTCCCGCACCCGCCGATCTGGATCCGCCGCACCACCTGACCGGCGCAGCGCTCCCCGCGAGGGCTTCGAGCCCCTGAGGATCGGCGCTCGAGGAGCGCGGAGGCTCGCCGATCAGGCGAAGGCGGCGAGGGAGTCGAGCTCGTTGAAGGTGTAGACGTGCAGGCCCGCGAGGCGGTCGCCCGCCGCCGCTTCCAGGCGCGCGACGAACGCGGACGGGTCGAAGCGGCGTCCGCGGAGGAGCCCGCCGGCCACCGAGGTGCTCCGCTTCAGGAAGCCGAGCGAGGAGCCCACTCCGATCCGCGCGCCCAGCGTCAGCAGCCGCGAGCGCTCGACCGGCCCCGGCACCCCCGCCCACAGATCGGCCGTGATCCCCGTCTCGCGGAGCCGGTCGGCGTAGCGGACCACCGCGTCGACGTCGAAGCACATCTGCGTGACGATCGAGCGGATGAACGGAGCGCGCTCGCGCAGGTGCCGCTCGATGCTCTCGTCGGAGAGGTGCGGGTGGCCCTCGGGGTAGCCTGCGATGTCCAGGGCCAGCCCGGGTGAGATCTCGCGGGCGTCGCGGATGAGCTCGAGGCTCGTGGAGTAGGTGCCGGCCGCCGAGGACGCGTCGCCCGAGATCACGAACGCCTCGTCGATCCCCGCCTCGCCCATCCGCCCGAGGACCCGCTCGAGTGCGGCGCGGCCCTCGACGTTCCGCGCCGCCAGGTGGGGCACCACGCGGAACCCGCGCCCGGCCAGCGCGACCGCGCAGTCCACGGTCCGCCCGATCCCGTGCTTCGGCAGGCTGGTCACGGTCAGCGTCATCGCGGAGGGGTCCGGGAACGCCCGCGCGGCGCGCTCGCCGATGTCGTCGGCCGGGATGATCTCGAAGCGCGCGCGGGTCATCGGCCCAGCCTCTCACGCGGAGGCGGAGCGGCGCGGGTGGTGGCCGCAGCCGCACGAGTGTCGGAGGGGCGCCCTAGCCTGGAGCCGATCGCCGCCCGGTGGTCGCGGAAGGAGTCGCGTGTACCTGGAGTCCGGCCGCGTGGTCACGAGCCCCACCGACCTGTCGAACTGGGCGGCCTGCGAGTGGGCGGTCCTCCGCCGGTTCGACGCCCTGCTGGGCCGCGCGCCGCGCCTCGAGGCCGAGAGGGACGGAATGCTCGAGCGCACCGCGGTACTCGGCGACGAGCACGAGCACCGCTTCCTCGCCGAGCTGAAGCGCACGCACGAGGTGCTCGAGTTCGAGCGCCCCGAGCCCGCCGGCTACCCCGCGGCGGCCGAGGCCGCCGTCGAGGCGATGCGCGCCGGGGTCGACGTGCTCTACCAGGCCACCTTCTTCGACGGCGAGTTCCTGGGCTTCTCGGACTTCCTCCTCCGCACCGCCGACGGCGCCTACGAGGTCTACGACACCAAGCTCGCCCGGCACGCGAAGGTCCCGGCGCTGCTGCAGCTCGCCGCCTACGCCGAGCAGATGCAGGCGCGCGGCATCCGCGTGGGGGAGCAGGTGCACCTCGTGCTCGGCGACGGCTCCGTCACCAGCCACGAGCTGGCCGTCGTCGCCCCGGTCCAGCGGGTGCAGCGCGCCCGGCTCCGCGCCGTGCTCGACGAGCGCCTCGCGGCCGACGAGCCGCTGGCGTGGGGCGATCGGCGCTACCCCTCCTGCGGACGCTGCTCGGTCTGCGCGCCCGAGGTCCAGGCGCACCGCGATCCGATCCTCGTCGCCGGGATGCGGCTGGACCAGCGGGCGAAGCTCGGGGCGGCCGGCGTGCTCACCCTCGACGCGCTCGCCGAGCACGACGGCCCCATCCCCGGGCTGAGCGCGGGCACGCTCGAGGGCCTGCGCGCCCAGGCGCGGCTGCAGCTGCGATCGGAGTCCTCGCCGGTGCCGGCCGTCGAGGTGATCGACGCCTCCGTGCTCGCCGGGCTGCCCGCCCCCGATCCGGGGGACCTCTTCTTCGACTTCGAGGGCGACCCGCTCTACACCGAGGACAACCGCGAGTGGGGCCTCGACTACCTCTTCGGCATGGTCGACGACCAGGAGCGCTTCACCGCGCTCTGGGCGCACGACCTCGCGGCCGAGCGCCGGGCGCTCCTCGACTTCCTCGCGCTCCTGCAGGCGCGCCGGGTCGAGCACCCCCGGATGCACGTCTACCACTACGCCTCCTACGAGCGCAGCCACCTGCTCTCGCTCGCGCTCCGCCACGGGGTCGGCGAGGAGGAGGTCGACGCGCTCCTGCGCGACGGCGTCCTGGTCGACCTGTACCCGGTGGTGCGGCGGGCGCTCCGCGTGGGCTCGCGCAGCTACTCGCTCAAGAAGCTGGAGCCGCTCTACATGGGCGAGGAGGAGCGGGACGCGTCCGGCGTCACGAACGCCGCCGACAGCATCGAGATGTACGTGGAGGCGCGCGCCGCGCAGAGGGTCGATCTTGTCGAGGGGCAGCGCGGGCTCGACCTCGTCGCCGAGTACAACGCCTACGACTGCCGCTCCACGCTCCGCCTGCGCGACTGGCTCCTGGAGCTCGCTCCGCCGCGCGAGGAGCTGCCGCCGCTGCTCGAGGTCGAGATCCCCGTGCCCCGCGAGCCGCACCCGGTCGCGGTCGCACTGCTGGCGCAGGTCGAGGGGATCGAGCCGCGCGAGCGCACGGCCGACCAGACCGCGCTCGCCCTCGCCGGCGCGGCGATCGACTACCACCGCCGCGAGGCCAAGACCTTCTGGCAGGAGCACTTCGACCGCCTCCGGCAGCCGCTGGACGAGTGGGCGGACACCCGCGACGTCGTGATGATCGACCGGGTCGAGGTCGTCCGCGACTGGGCGAAGCTCCCGCGCGCCCGCACTCAGTCGCGCGAGCTGCGGATCCTCGGCCGGCTCGCTCCCGGCAGCCGGCTCGGCACCGGCTCATCGCCGTACCTGGTCTACGAGGCCCCGGCGCCCCCTGGTGCACCCTCGCCCGGTCCCGGTCTGCGCGGCGCCTCCGAGCGCTCCGAGATCCTCGGGGTCGACGACGACGGGGAGCGGATCGTCCTGCTCCTCAAGGAGGGCCTGAAGGCGGGGGAGGATCCGCACGACGACGCTCCGGTCGCCCTCGCCCCCGCGCCGCCGCCGCGCGCCGCGCCCCAGCCCGAGGCGATCGCGGAGTGGGGCGGCGAGGTCCTCGACGCGCTGCCCGCGATGCTGGCCGACCCGGCGCTCGACGTCCTCCGCCGCGTGCCGCCGGGAGCCGTCGCTCCGGTGCAGGGCGACGACGTGATCGGCGCGGTCGTCACCACTCTGCTCGGACTCGACCGGGCGACCCTCGCGGTGCAGGGTCCGCCCGGCACCGGGAAGACCTACGTCGGCTCCCACGTGATCGCACGGCTGGTGAACGAGCACGGCTGGCGCATCGGCGTGGTCGGCCAATCGCACTCGGTGGTCGAGAACGTGCTGAGCGCCGTCGTCGGCCGCGGCGTCGATCCCTCCCGCGTGGCGAAGGTGCCCAAGAACGGCACGCCGCCCGAGGCGCTCGAGGCGGCGCCCTGGGCGCCGGTGAAGAACGCGGCGGCACTCACCGCGGTCCTCGAGGAGGGCGGCGGCTGCGTCATCGGCGGCACCGCCTGGACCTTCGCGAATCCGGTCACCGTGCCGCGCCGCTCGCTCGACCTCCTGGTGGTCGACGAGGCCGGGCAGTTCTCGCTCGCCCCGACGATCGCGTCGGCCGTCTCCGCCCAGCGGCTGCTCCTGCTCGGCGATCCGCAGCAGCTGCCCCAGGTGAGCCAGGGCGCGCACCCGGAGCCGGTCGACGAGTCGGCGCTCGGCTGGCTCGCCGACGGGCACGACGTCCTCCCGCCCGAGTACGGCTACTTCCTCGCGCAGACCCACCGGATGCACCCGGCGCTCTCCGACGCCGTCTCCGAGCTGTCCTACGAGGGCGCGCTGCGGTCGCGGGCGCCGCAGGTGCGCCACCTCGAGGGGGTCGAGCCGGGCGTGCACTCCGTCCCGGTCGAGCACGCGGGCGACACCACCTCCTCGCCGGACGAGGCGAGGCGCGTCGTCGAGATCGCCCTCTCCCTCGTCGGCCGCGCCTGGACCGACGAGCACGGCGAGCGGACGCTGACCGCGGCCGACGTCATCGTCGTCGCGCCCTACAACGCCCAGGGCGGGCTCCTCCGCACCGCCCTCGACGCCGCGGGCCTCGAGGAGACCCCGGTCGGCACGGTCGACCTCTTCCAGGGCAGGGAGGCGGTGGTCGCCATCGTGTCGCTCGCCGCGTCCTCCGGGGCCGACGTCCCGCGCGGGATGGAGTTCCTCCTCCTGCCCAACCGCCTGAACGTCGCGGTCTCGCGCGCGAAGTGGGCGGCGTACCTGGTGCACTCGCCGGCGCTCGCCGCCTCGCTCCCGACCTCGCTGACCGGCCTCGGGCACCTCTCCGGCTTCCTCCGCCTGCTCGAGCGGGGGGAGCGGGCCGCCCTGTGACGGATCCGGTGGCCTAAAGGTGCGCTCCGCTCCGATTCCGTCGGTGCTCGGCATGGTGGACGACGCGATCCGTCGCTACGGTGTCCCCATGAGAATCCTCCTGGTCGGCGCCGGCGGCGTCGGCGACGCCTTCGCGAAGATCGCCGCGCGCCGCTCCTTCTTCGAGCAGATCATCGTCTGCGACTACGACCTCGCCCGGGCCGAGCGCACGGTCGCGTGGATCGCGGAGCGGCACGGTGCCGACGACCGCTTCGTCGCCGCGCGGATCGACGCCTCCGACGCCGAGAACGTCGAGACCGTCGCCCGCGCGCACGGGGCGACCCACGTGATGAACGCTGTCGAGCCGCGCTTCGTCCCGACGATCTTCGCCGGAGCGCTCGCCGCCGAGGCCGACTACCTCGACATGGCGATGAGCCTCTCGCTCCCGCACCCCGAGCAGCCCTACGAGCTGACGGGGCTCAAGCTCGGCGACGAGCAGTTCGCCGCGGCGGAGGAGTGGTCCTCCCGCGGCCGCCTCGCCCTGGTGGGCATGGGCGTGGAGCCGGGACTCTCCGACGTCTTCGCCCGCTACGCCTCCGACCACCTCTTCGACGAGATCGACGAGCTCGGAGTGCGCGACGGCGCGAACCTCGTCGTGCACGACGCGGACGGCCGCGAGATCTTCGCTCCGTCCTTCTCCATCTGGACCACGATCGAGGAGTGCCTGAACCCGCCGGTGGTGTTCGAGCGCGACCGCGGCTGGTACACCACCGCCCCCTTCTCGGAGCCGGAGGTGTTCGAGTTCCCCGAGGGCATCGGCCCGGTCGAGTGCGTGAACGTCGAGCACGAGGAGGTGCTGCTGATGCCGCGCTGGCTCGACGCCAAGAAGGTCACCTTCAAGTACGGCCTCGGCGAGCAGTTCATCGGCGTCCTGCGCACCCTCCACCTCCTCGGCCTCGACAGCACCGAGCCCCTGCGGGTCCGCTCGGCCGGCGGTCCCGTCGAGGTCTCGCCGCGCGACGTCGTCGCCGCCGCCCTGCCCGACCCCGCCGGCATCGGCCCGCGGATGACCGGCAGGACCTGCGCCGGCCTCTTCGTCTCCGGCACGAAGGACGGCGCCCACCGCGAGGTGTACCTCTACCACGTGAGCGACAACGAGTGGACGATGGCCGAGTACGGCACCCAGTGCGTGGTCTGGCAGACGGCGCTCAACCCGGTGGTCGCGCTCGAGCTCCTCGCGACCGGCGTGTGGACCGGCGCCGGAGTGCTCGGGCCGGAGGCGTTCAGCGCCGACCCGTTCCTCGAGCTGATGGCCCGCCCCGAGGCCGACGGCGGGTACGGACAGTCCTGGCACGTCCGCGAGGACTGATCGGCGCCGCCGACCTAGGCTGAGCCCATGAGTGACGACGACGGGCTCGCCTCGGCGAGGGACGAGGCGCGCGCAGCCCTGGAGGCCGCCCGCCGATTGCAGGCGGAGGCCGCCGAGGCCCTGGCGCGAGCGGAGGCGGCGGCCGCGGCGCTGAACGCGGCGGCCGGCCCGGAGGAGGCGGAGGCCGTCGCGGACGACGTGCGGCTGGTGGCGGCGTCGGGGAGCGGAGCGGAGCAGTCCGCTGCTCCGGTTGCTCCGGACGCCGACGCTCCGGACGCCGTCGCTTCCGGTCCGATCGCTCCGGATGCACCTGCTCCGCCCACCCCCTCGGCGCCCGGAGCGTCGGCGTCCGGAGCAACC
>NZ_PSVY01000051.1:0-10567 GCF_002932635.1 Rathayibacter sp. AY1D1 | reverse complement strand
AGCCCGCGCTCGCCGGCGGTTCGTCCCTCCACAGGCGGGGTACCGGCTCCGTTGTCCCGATCCTGGTCACGGGCCCGGCCCGATGTCGGTGGTCGCTGATTCAATACATGTATGAGAAGTTCGGGTGACGCGATGCAGGCGGTCGAGGCGGTGCAGGCGGGCGAGACGACGCAGACGCTCGACGCGGTGCGCGCGCTCGCCGGTCTCGCGGCGGGGCTCGCCCGCTCCTCGGCACCGGTGCTGCTCGCGGGAGCCGTCGCCCTGCACACGGCCTACGGGGCGGCGTTGCTCGTGCCGGAGTCGTTCGCGCGGGGGAGCCGTCTCTCCCGGAGCGAGGCGGGAGACCTCGTGGAGCGCTCGATCCGAGCCGAGTTCGCGACGGCGCTCGGGATGTCGGAGCGCGCGGCGTCTCGACGTCTCGAGCATGCTCGGCTCCTCATCGAGGACCTCCCGGCGACCCGTGCCCTCCTGGCCGAGGCCCGGATCCTCTGGGAGGCCGGCGAGGTCGTCTGCGCCGCCGCCGCGACCCTCCCCGCTCCGTCGCGCGCGCCCTTCGACGAGCGGGCGGCCGCCGCGGCGCTCACGCAGACGCCCACCCAGCTCCGCCGGACCGTGGCGCGGTTGCGCGACGAGCTGCACGAGCAGCCGTTCACCGAACGCCACGCCCGCGCCCGAGAGGACCGCAGCGTGTGGCTCGGAGCCGAGGCCGACGGCATGGCCACGCTCTGCGCCCTGCTGCCGGCCCCGGTCGCGGTCGGCGCCTACAACCGTCTCGACCGCATCGCCCGCTCGCTCCGCGACGGGGCGGACGCGGCGGGGATCGGGTTCGGTGCAGGTGCGAGTGCGAGTGCGACTGCGACTGCGACTGCGACTGCACAGAGCGGTGCTGGTGCCCGTGGCGATGCTCCGGTGGCAGTCGGCGCGCGGACGGACGCTGGTGCTGGTGCTGGTGCTGGTGCTGGTGCTGGTGCTGGTGCCGGTGCCGGGCTCGGCGCGGAGACGGGTGGCGGCGCCGGTGGAGACGCTGACATCTCCCTCGGCGACGGCCGGACGCTCGCGCAGCTGCGGGCCGACGCCCTCGTCGATCTGCTCATCGACGGCGACATCTCCGCAGACGGATCCTCGGGAGAAGGAGCGAGCGCCGTCCGTGCCTCGGGCTCCGGAATCCACGCCTCGGTCTCCGGAGTCCGCGCCGACGTGCGCCTCACCCTCGCCGCCAGCACCGCGGTCGGCCTCGACGACGCGCCGGCCGAACTCGACGGCTACGGTCTCGTCCCCGCCGACATCGCCCGGGAGCTCGTGCGCACGGCGGCCGCCTTCACGCGGGTGCTGACCGATCCGGACACGGGAGTGGTGACGTCGGTCGGCAGGACCCTCCGCGTCCCGCCCCCTCGGATGCGCCTCCAGCTGCAGCTGCGCGACCGGACCTGCCGGTTCCCCGGCTGCACCCGCGCGGCCTCGACGGCGGAGGCCGACCACACCCTCGAGTGGCGGAACGGAGGCGAGACCGCCCTCGGCAACCTGGCCTCGCTCTGCGTCGCGCACCACCACGTCCGCCACGGCGACCGCTGGACCTACACCCTCCATCCGGACGGCACCGTCGTCTGGACGACCCCCACCGGCCGACGGATCACCGACCGACCGCGGGCGCTGCCCGGGGCTCCGCTGCCGCCCACGCGACGACCGACGCCGCAGTCGGCGCAAGAACCGGAGCCGGAGCCGCAGCCGGAGCAGCAGCCGCACCCGCTGTCACCACGATCCTCGTCATCGCAGCTGAGGTCATCGCGACCGTCGTCACCTCGACCGTCGCCATCGGTGCTGTCGCCGACGCGGCCGCGGTTCGTGGACGCGCCTCCGCCGTTCTGATCCGCAGCCCGACATGCCGGGCGATTCGACACTCCGTCGGCCGCGAGGCGGTGAATCGCCGTGCCTGGACACGCCCAGGCGCCCTCGCGCTCTCTCACCTCCGGCGCCGCGAGGTCCGTCGGCACGTTGGCGCTTCGTCGAGCCTCGAGCTCCGAGCCCCGAGCTCCGAGCTCCGAGCCCCGTGTCCCGGAGCTCCGAGCCTCGAACCCCGTGTCCCGTCGTGCTTCGGCGCTTCGGGGCGTCGGCCACCGCGTCCCGGTCCGCCCGCGTCCCGGTCCGCTCCCGCCCCGCTCCGGCTGGCGGACGCCCCCGCCGCGCAGGAGAGCCGTCGAACTCGGGAGATCACGACCGGACGACCTCCACGTGGTTCACGTTCTCCGCCGCCCGCCGCCCGCAGCGTCCGTCGGCACTCTCCTGCCCCGTCCTCTCCGGCCCTGCTCTGTCCTCTCCTTCCACGTCCTCTCCTGCCCCGTCCGGTCAGGAGCGTCCCGCCGCGGCGACCGCTCCACGCCGCCCTTGCCTCCGCCCGTGCCCCCGCCCGTGCCGCCGCCCGACCTCACCGGATGCCGCTGCGCGCGAACCCCTGCACGAAGTAGCGCTGGAAGCACAGGAACAGCAGCACCATCGGCAGCACCGACACCAGCGCCAGCGCCATGCTCGCGCTGTAGTCAGGCGTCGACTGGCCCTTGAGGTAGAGCAGGCCGATCGGCAGCGTGAACAGCTCGTTGTCCTTCAGGGCGATCAGCGGCCAGGCGAAGTCGTTCCAGCTGCCGAGCAGAGTCAGCAGGATCAGGACGGCGATCAGCGGCTTCGAGAGCGGCAGCACGATCTGCAGGAACACCCGCAGGTGGCCGGCCCCGTCGATCCGCGCCGCCTCGATCAGCTCCTCCGGGATGGAGAGGAAGAACTGCCGGGCGAGGAAGATCCCGAAGGCCGCCGCCGCTCCGGGCAGGATCACCGACCAGTAGGTGCCGTAGATCTGCAGTCCGGTCACGAGCTTGAACTGCGCGACCATGATCGCCTGCACCGGGATCATCATCGTGGCCAGTGCGAGCAGGAACAGCAGGTTCCGCCCCGGGAAGCGCAGCCGCGCGAAGCCCCAGCCGGCCAGAAGGTTCACCACGACGGTGAACACCGTGACGAACGCCCCGATCACGACCGAGTTGACGAACCACTCGCCCACGGGGAATCGCGCGAACACCGTCGCGAAGTTCTCGAACGAGATCTCGCTCGGCCAGAAGCGGGGCGGGCCGGGCGCGAACACCTCGCCGCGCGGCGAGAAGGCGATGACGAGCATCCAGTACAGCGGGAAGAACACGATCGCCGAGGCGACGATCGCGACGACGAGGCGGACGACGAGTCCGGAGCGGGAGCCGTCGCGGCGGGAGGGACGCCGGCGCGGGGTCTCGCGGGCGGTGGCCGCGGCGACCGCGGCGGGCGTGGTGACGGTGGAGGACGACATGAGGGCTCCTAGTCGACGAGGTCGCGCGTGCGGCTCGTGCGCCACTGCAGGTAGGTGAAGGCGAGGGAGACCATCAGGATGACGACGCCGAGCGCGGCGCCGTAGCCCTGCTCTCGGACCTGGAAGCCGTTGCGGTACGCGTAGGTGCCGAGCACCGACGTGGAGAAGCCGGGGCCGCCGCCCGTCATCACGAAGACGATGTCGAAGACCTGGAACGAGGCGATCACGTTCATGATCAGCAGGAAGAAGGTGGACGGGCCGACCAGCGGCACCGTCAGTGCGCGGAACTGCTGCCAGCGCGTCGCTCCGTCGATCCGTGCGGCCTCGTAGAGCTCGGGCGAGACGCTCTGCAGGCCCGCCAGGTAGATCACCATGTTGAAGCCGATCCGCAGCCACACCGCGGTCAGCATCACCGAGATCATCGCCGCGGAGCCGTCCGACTGCCACGCGACCGGCGAGGCGCCCAGCGAGCTCAGCACCTTGTTCACGATGCCCGAGGACTCGCTGAAGATCGTGACCGCGATCATCCCGGAGGCGACGCCCGAGATCACCAGGGGCAGCACGATCACCGTGCGGAAGATCCCGCGCGCGGGCAGGACGGAGTTGAGCAGCACGGCCAGGCCGAGGCCGCCGGCGAGCTCGAGCGGCACGGTGACCGCGGTGAAGAGGAGCGTGTTGCCCAGGCTCTGCCAGAACACCGGGTCGGCGCCCATCCGCAGGTAGTTCGCGAAGCCGACCCACTCGGGCGTGCCGAAGCCGCGCGACTCCTGGAACGAGAGCTGGATCGCCCAGAGGATCGGCACGAACAGGAACAGCGCCATCAGGAGCAGGTTCGGGCCGACGAAGCCGAAGCCGGCGAGGGCCTCGCGCCTGCGGGCCGACCGCGGCCGGGCGGAGGAGCCCGCCCGGCCGCGGAGGGTGGTGGCGGTCATCAGCTGGTCGCCTGCTGGATGGCCGCGTCGAGGCCGGAGAGGGTCTCCTCGGTGCTGCGCCCGCCGACGAACGCCTCCTCGAGCTGGTCCTGCATCGCGACGGAGATCTTCGCGAGGAACGGCGAGGTGAGCTGCTGCACGTCCCGCGGGGTGATCGTCGCGGCCTGCTCGACGAACACGGGCATCACGTCCGGGCGCACCGCGAAGTCGATCGACGCGGGGTCGATGTCGGACCGGGTGGGCAGCTCGTTCGTCGCCGCGCAGAACTCGGCCATGGTGTCGGCCTGCGTCATGAACGAGAGGAACTCGGTCGCGAGCTCCGGGTTGTCGGTGTCGGCCGTGGCGACGAGGGCGTTGCCGCCGAGGTCGGTCGCGCCGCGCTCGTCGACGGGCATCGGCGTGGCGGTCCACTCGAAGTCGGCGAGGTCGTCGATGTCCGGCACGAGGAAGGACCCGGCGAACGCCATCGCCGCGGTCTGCTCCGTGAAGAAGGAGTCGGCGTAGGTGGCGGACTTCACCGAGCTGGTCGGCGGAACCCAGTCGTTGTCGAAGAAGCTCTTCGTGAAGTCCAGCGCCTTCGCGCCGGCGGCGGAGTCGATCGCCGGAGTGGTGCCGTCCTCCTCCAGGAGCGTGCCGTCGGCCTCGAACAGCCAGCTCAGCCAGCGGGGCGTGCCGCCGAGCTGCCAGTTGTAGACGAACGGGTACTGCTCGGCGGGCAGGCTCGCGCGCAGCTTCGCGGAGGCGTCGGCGAACTCCTCCCAGGTCCACGCCTCGTCGGCGGTGGTCGGCACGTCGGTGATGCCGGCCGCCGCGAGCAGCTGCGTGTTCACCAGCAGCGCCGACACGTCGGTCTGGTGCGGGACGCCGTAGGGCTTCCCCTCGAAGGAGACGGCCTCCTGGAACGCGGGCGTGAAGGAGTCGAAGTCGTCGATCCGGTCGGTCAGGTCGAGCAGCTGCTCCTGGCTGGAGTAGACGCCGAGGTTGCCGTAGTCGACGCGGAACACGTCGGGGGCCTCGCCCGACGACAGCTGCGCGTCGATGTTGCTGAACATCTGGTCGTAGGGGACGACGTTGAGCTCGACGCTCGCCCCCTCGTGCTCGGCCTCGAAGTCGGTGATCAGCGACTCGAAGGCCGCCTGCTCGGACTCGCTGGCCCAGGTGGTGAAGGTGATCGAGTCGGCGTCGGCCGAACCGCCGCCTCCTCCGCCGAAGCCGCTGCAGCCGGTGAGGGCGGCGGTCGACGCCAGGACGGCGGCGAGGGGGATGAATCGTCTGCGCATGGGTGGTCTCCTGCTGTGAAGGGTCGGACGGGGGCGGGGTCGGAGGGCCGCGTCAGGCGGGGCGGCGGAGGGCGGTCTCGACGAGCGAGACGAGGCCGTGCGGGCCGAGCTGGCCGGCGAGCAGGTCGAGCGGAGTGGGGACGGGCAGCGCCGAGGCGGCGCGGCCGAGGCGGGAGGCGGGCACGGGGGCGGCCTCGCGCTCCTCCGGCTCCGGGTCGGCGAGGGCCAGCGCGACAGTGGCGGCCACGTCCTCGACCGCGCGGACGCAGCCGAAGCGGACGATCCGCTCGTCGTCGATCAGGGCCTCGCCGTAGCCCGCGCGGAACGCCGAGCGCTGCACGTCGCTGATCGGCCGCGAGTAGATGACGCCCAGCTCGATCAGGAGCAGGTCGGCCTCCCGCGGGGCGACGGTGGCCTCGTCGAAGTCGATCAGCCAGGGGCGGCCGCTCTCGTCGATGACGACGTTGCCGGGATGCGGGTCGCCGTGGAGGGGCACGCGGGAGGTGGGCGTGCGGGCGCGCTTCAGCCGCCGCTCAGCGCCGGCGAGGGCGTCGAGGCGGGAGCGGTTCGCGCGCCACAGCGCGGTGAGGCGGGGGCGGGGCTCCGGCTGCGCGTCGATCCTCTCGTCGGTCTCGGCGAGGAGGTCGGCGAGCGGACGGCGGACGCGGCGGATGCCCCGCCGCACGGGAGGCGCGAGGGTCGGCGGCTCGGCGTCGTGCACGGAGCGCAGGACCGCGCCGAACCCCTCCCAGTCGAGGGCGTCCTCGCCGGAGTCGACGGCGTCCTCGCCGAGGATCCACGGCGCGACCGAGACCCGCAGCCCACGGTCCTCCACCCAGGGGCGCCCGTCGGAGGCGCGGTGCGGCGCCGCGACGCCCGGCACCCCCGCCTCTCCCAGCGACGCCGAGAGCGCGAGGCCGAAGCGCCCGTCGCGGGCCGACGCCTTGACGCTCCACAGCGCCCCGGAGCCGTCGGCCGCGCACCAGACGCGCGCTCCGTGGTCGAGTCCGCCGACGACGGGCTCCAGGTCGACGAGGCCGACGCCGAACTCGCGGCGCACCAGAGAGCGCGCCCAGGCGCCCGCCTCCTCGATCGTGTCCATCCCGCTCATGCTGACGCGCGGGCGCCCCGCGAGCAGGTGCTTGCGCGATCGGTGATCGTAGGCATGGGTGCGGGCTGAGCCGCGTCTCAGGCTCGCGCGGGGAAGAGGGCGAGCCGCTGCTCCGTCCCCTGCTGCCGGACCGTGAGAACGGGAGCCGTGAGCGCGTGACCGTGGTGGTAGCCCGTCACCGACTCGGGGGCGTCCCCGGCGGTGAGGGGCAGGAACGCGATCGGCGAGAGGTCCGCGTCGGCGCGGAACAGCGAGAGCGCCCTCGCGGTGACGACGGCCAGCAGCACGGGGTCCGGCTTCGCCGCGCGCAGCGCCGGGAGGTCGACCGCGGCTCCGGCGACCGCGAGCGTCCGCAGCGAGGCCAGCGTCTCCGGAGTGTTCAGCACTGCGGTGACGCCGCCGTCCGGATGCTCGGCTCGCAGCCTCTCGAGCCTCGGCCGGGACCACCGCTCCTCGACGCGCCGCCGGAGCCCGAAGCCGAGCACCGCGACGATCACCGCGGCCACCGCGAGCACCACGCCCCACCCTCCGTAGAGCTGGAACGCCCGGGCACCCGACCACGCCGCCGCGACGACCACCGTCGCCCCGAAGAACGCCTCGCTCCCGAGCGACCGCAGCCGGGACGACTGCACCTCCTGCGTCACGGGCGCTCCTCCGGGTCGGGCGGACCTCCGGGCGGGTCGCGTCAGCGCATGATCGCACCGGCGCCTGCGGGTCGGGCGGGATCCGTCGCGCGGGAGGCCGGCTCAGCGCCCGCGCCGCGCCCGCGGATCGGTGAGGAGTCGGACCGGGGGGAGGTCGGCCAGGTCGGGGGACACGAAGCCGAGCACGTCGGAGTGGTGGTCGGCGGAGGCACGGCGGAGGAAGGACCAGCACTTGAGCGAGGACGGGCGCCGGTCGAGGGGGAGGGGAGCGGCCTCCACGATGATCACGGTGGCGGAGCAGTGCAGGATCCGCACGGGCACGCGGCTCTCGCGGCCGTCGACGGTCCAGCTGGAGACGCCGCGGATGCGGCCGTCCTCGCGGTCGACCCCGACGGTGAGGACGCTCCGGAAGTCGTCGGACGCGGCGCCCATTCCGATCTGGAAGTCGCCGTCGGCGCCGTCGAGCACGAAGGCGACGTCGAGTCCGCGGCGGTGCCGGACGGTGAAGGTGGCGAGCAGGGGACCGCTCCCGAACCTCGGGGCCTCGTCGCGGGCCTGCCGGACACGCTGCTCCGCGTCGTCCCTGTCCATGGAGCCACTCCTGCCGTCCCGGCGGAGCGGGGCCCGCGCGCCCGTCGAGCCTAGGGGGAGCGGGACGGCGTCACCCCGCGCGAGGCAGCGTCACCCGGAAGCGGGCGCCGACGGGCCCCGCCTCCGCCACGAGGTCGCCGCCGAGGGCCCGGGCCAGCCCGCGCGCGATCGGCAGGCCGAGGCCCGAGCCGCCGTCGGCGCGGTTGCGGGCGTCGTCGAGGCGGACGAGGCGGTCGAAGACGCGCTCGCGGTCGGCCTCGGCGATGCCGGGGCCGTCGTCGTCGACGGTGATCGTGACGGAGTCGGCGGCCGCCTCGACGGCGACGTCGATCCGGGAGCGGGCGAAGCGGGCGCCGTTCTCGAGGAGGTTGCCGAGCACCTGGGCCAGCCGGTCGGCGTCGGCGCTGACCAGGAGCGGCTCGGCGGGCCGGTGCAGCTCGATCGCGAGGCCCGGGCGGCGCAGCTCCTGGCGCTCGATCGCGGCCTCGGCGACGACCGCGGGGTCCAGCGGACGCGACTCCAGAGCCAGGCCCTCGTCCAGCCGCGCCATCAGCAGCATGTCCTGGATGAGGCGACCCGCGCGCAGCGACTCCCGCACGACGTGCACCGAGAGGCGCTCGCGCTCCTGCTCGCCGCCGTCGCCGCGGACGAGCGCGTCGGCGGCGGCCTGGATGCCGGCGACCGGCGTCCGCAGCTCGTGCGCGGCGTCCGAGACGAACGCGCGCATCCGCTGCTCCGCCGCGAGGGCCGTCGCCTCGGCGGCGAGGGCATTGCGCTCGGCCTGCTCGAGGTCGTCGAGCATCTCGTCGAACGCGGTCGCGGTGCGGCCGAGCTCCGTCCGCGGACGGGAGGGGCGCAGCCGCCGCCCGCGGTCGCCGTGCGCGATGTCGCGGGCCACGTCGGTCATCCGCTCCAGGGGCCGGAGGGTCGCGCGGACCACGACGATCAGCGCGAGCGCGGCCAGCAGGAGGAACACGGCCGACGCGCCGAGCAGGATCCCGTTCAGCTGCGCGAGGGTGCTGCCGACCGATCCGGCCTCGCTGGTGAGCTCGAGGCGGGTGCCGTCGCTGAGGGTCGACTCGAGGGTGATCAGCTCGTCGTCGGCGGCGACGCTGCTCGAGACGACGGTGACGGCGGCAGAGGCGGCTCGGGGCGAGACGGCTCCGGAGGAGGAGCTCGTGCCGGGCGGCGACGGCGGCTCTCCGAGCTGGTCGGCGGCTCCAGGGCCCAGTCGCAGCTGCTCCGGGCTCGGCCCGGCCACGACGTCCTCGCCCTCGGGGCTCGTGATCCGCACCGAGACGCCCTGCGCCGAGAGGCGGGAGGCGAGGGCGTCGTCGGCGATCGTGCCGACCAGCGCGGCGGCGGCGGAGGCACGGTCCTGCAGCCGCTCCTCGATCTGGTCGCGGAGGCGCTCGCCGAGCACCGCCTGCACCGTCGCCGAGAGGGCCAGGAGCAGCACGGCCAGCAGCGCGAGCACGGCCAGGACGGTGCGGAGGCGGAGCGAGCCGGTCCGCAGGGCGCCCGGCTGGGAGCGGCTCACGCCTCCACCCGGTAGCCGAGGCCGCGGACGGTGTGCACGAGCCGGTCGCCGTGCGCCTCCATCTTCTTGCGGAGGGAGCTGAGGTGCACCTCGACGAGGTTCGGGTCGACGTGGTCGTAGCCCCAGACCTGCGTGAGGATCTGGGTCTTGGTGAGGGTGCGGCCGCGGTTACCGGCGAGGAAGGCGAGGAGGCGGAACTCGGTCGCGGTGAGGTCGAGGGCGACGCCGCCGCGGCGGGCGCGGCCCGACTCCGGGTCGACGACGAGGTCGCCGATCTCGACGACGGACGGGATGCGGCCGCGGCGCCGCAGCACGGCGGTCACGCGCTTGACGAGCTCGGCGAGCACGAACGGCTTCACCACGTAGTCGTCGACGCCCTCGTCGAAGCCGCGGAGGCGGTCGTCGACCGCGTCGCGGGCGGTGAGCATGATCACGGCCGCGTCGCTGCTGCGGCGGATCCGCTCGGCGAGCACGATGCCGCTCGGGCCGGGGAGCATCCAGTCGAGGATCACCAGGTCCGGAGCGAAGGTGCTCAGCTCGCGGGCGAGGTCCTCGCCGGAGACGAGACCGCGGACCGTGAAGCGCTCGCTGCGCAGCGCGGTCTCGACGGAGGAGCGGATGGCGTCGTCGTCCTCGATGAGGAGCACGCGGGCGGAGGAGGGCATGTGGTCGAACCTAGGGGCCGCGGATCGGGGCGCACCCGGCGTCTGCTGTGGAGGGTCTGTTCTTAAGTCCGGCTTCAGATTCGCCTTCGAATCTGAGATGGAACCGGCCGCAACCGATCCCGAACGGGGTCGGCACCGGGCCGGAACGAGGAGACACCCATGACCGAGTCGACCACCCCCGCCGAGAAGGGCTCGAGCTTCGGGCCGCGCCGTCCGAAGAAGCGCGCCCTGACCATCGGCATCGCTGTCGGCGCCCTCGGACTCGTCGCGCTCGGCTCGACCGCCGCGTTCGCCGCGACGCCGTCGAGCACGCCGACCTCCAGCGCCACACCGCTGCACTCCACCTCGACCGACGCGCCGTCGACCGATGCGCCCCGATCCGCGGCCCCTAGGTTCGACCACATGCCCTCCTCCGCCCGCGTGCTCCTCATCGAGGACGACGACGCCATCCGCTCCCCCGTCGACACCCCGCCGCC
>NZ_PSVY01000050.1:0-10650 GCF_002932635.1 Rathayibacter sp. AY1D1 | reverse complement strand
ACGGGGCGGCGGGGTCGGGCGCGGCGGCGGGCTCGCCGGGAGGTGCGACGGTCGCCCAGGAGTCGGGCATCGGCGGCTCGACCGGCGGCATGTCCTCCTCCGGCGGCTCCTCGTCGAACGGGGGCTCGTCGCCGGCGGGAACGGCTTCAGCGGCGGCGACGGGAGCGGCGCGCACCGGCTCGGCGGCCGCGGCGGGGGCCTCCACCGGAGCGGAGGGAGCAGCCGCCTCGGCCGCAGGGGGCGGATCGGCGGGGATCGCCACCGTGGCCCATCCGTCGGAGCCGGTCGCGGCCGGGATCGGCGCAGCCGGGGCGGGCGCGGCGGTCGCCTCGACGGCGGCGCGCTCGGCCTCCGGGGCGGCAGCGCGAGGCTCGACGCGGGCGATGTACTTCACCCGCAGGCCGAGGACCTGCTGGATCGCCTGACGCAGGTACTCGCTGACTCCGGGCTGCCCGGCGGTTCCCGGCATCTTGAACGACTCGACGTCGTTCTGGCTCGGGAACGAGAGGGTCAGCACGTCGTCCTTGAGGGCGCGCACCTGGGCGGTGTAGGCCACCAGCCAGGCGGTCATCTTCGCCTTCTGCACGACCTCGAGGATCTCGGGCCAGGTGTCCTTCATCCGCTGGAGGGTGACCGCGCCGTCGGCGGGTGCGTCGCCCGCGGCCGCAGCGGGTGCGGAGGCAGCGGGCGCCGAGGCTGGGGCCGCCTCAGGGGACGCAGCGGCCTGATCCGACGGCTCCTGCTCGTCCGGCTCCGGACGAGCCGCCGCGGCGGTCGTCGCGCGGGGGCGTCCTGACTCGGCCGGCGCGGACTCGTCCGCCTCCGGCGCGGCCGCCGTCTCGTCGGGCCCCTTCACCGGCGGCGCAGCGACCGGTTCGGACGCCGTCACCGGCGCCTCGGTGCGCGGAGCGGCCGCGATGGACTCGGGCACCGAGCCGGGAGCGGCGGCGTGCGAGGCGTGGTGGGGCTCGGGCGCACGGGACGGCTCGGACGCGCGCGACGCCTCGGACGACCGCGGGGCGGGCGCCGCGGACTCGCGCGGCGCGGCCACGTGCCGCGGGCGCTCCTCCTGGGCAGCAGCGGGCGCGATGCCGGCGCCGGTGCCGTGCACCAGGGTGCGGGCGATCATCAGCTCGAGGTGCAGGCGCGGCGAGGTCGCACCGGTCATCTCGGTGAGGGCCTCGTTGACCACGTCGGCGATGCGGGAGAGCTCGGCCAGGCCGAGCGCGCGCGACTGGCCGGCCATGCGGTCGAGCTCGTCCTGCGAGACGCCGCGGAGGACGGCCGAGGCCGCTCCCCCGGTCGCGGCGACGACGATCAGGTCGCGGAGCTTCTCGAGCAGGTCCTCGACGAAGCGGCGCGGGTCCTGCCCCGTCTGGATGACGCGGTCGACCGCTCCGAACGCCTCGGCGGAGTCGTGCTCGGCGAGCGCGTCGACCACCTCGTCGAGCAGGGCGCCGTGGGTGTAGCCGAGGAGGGCGACGGCCCGCTCGTACTCGACGGTCTCGGCCTCGGAGCCGGCCATCAGCTGGTCGAGCAGGGAGAGCGTGTCGCGGACGGACCCGCCGCCCGCGCGGACCACGAGCGGCAGCACGCCGGCCGCCACGTGCACGCCCTCGCGCTCGCAGAGCTCCTGCGTGTAGTCGAGCATCTGCGCCGGCGGGACGAGCCGGAACGGGTAGTGGTGCGTGCGCGAGCGGATCGTGCCGATGACCTTGTCCGGCTCCGTGGTCGCGAAGATGAACTTCACGTGCTCCGGCGGCTCCTCCACGATCTTGAGCAGCGCGTTGAAGCCCTGCGGCGTGACCATGTGCGCCTCGTCGAGGATGAAGATCTTGAAGCGGTCGCGCGCCGGGGCGAAGATGGCGCGCTCGCGCAGATCGCGCGCGTCGTCGACTCCGTTGTGGCTCGCCGCGTCGATCTCGACCACGTCGAGCGAGCCCTGGCCCTCGCGGCTGAGCTCGACGCAGCTGTCGCAGACGCCGCAGGGGGTGTCGGTCGGGCCCGTCGCGCAGTTGAGGCAGCGGGCGAGGATGCGCGCCGAGGTGGTCTTGCCGCAGCCGCGGGGGCCGCTGAAGAGGTAGGCGTGGTTGACGCGGTTGGTGCGGAGCGCCGTCATGAGCGGATCCGTCACCTGGGACTGGCCGATCATCTCGGCGAACGTCTCGGGCCGGTACCGGCGATACAGGGCTGCTACCACCCGACAAGAGTAGCCGCGACCTCCGACACCGGAGCCGGGACGGCGGACCTCCGAGCGCGCGTAGCCTCGGTCCCGTGCTCCCGCCGCCTCCGCTCCCCCGCTTCGACGCGGTCGTGCTCGCCGGCGGACGCGCTTCCCGCCTCGGCGGCGCGGTCAAGCCGCTCCTCCGGCACCGCGAGTCGACGCTCCTCGGCACCGCCCTCGCAGCCGTGCGCGGAGCCGAGCGGAGGGTCGTGGCCGGACCGTGGTCGCTCGCACCGGCTGTCGACGGCGCCGAGCTCGTCCAGGAGGATCCGCCGTTCGGCGGCCCGGTCGCGGGCCTGGCCGCCGCGCTGCCCCTGCTCGACCGCCCGGGCGCTCCGGACTGGGTCGTCGTGCTCGCCGCCGATCTCGTCGCCCCCGCTCCCGCCGTGCACACCCTGCTCGAGGGCGCGTCGAACGCCGTCGAGGCCTCCCTCCTGGCGGTCGACGCGAGCGGCCGAGCCCAGCAGCTCCTCGGCGTGCACCGGCGAGCGGCCCTCGTCGAAGCGCTCACCGCGCTCGGCGATCCCGACGGCGCCTCGGTGCGCGCCCTCCTCCGGGTCCTTCCCCCGCGGCTCGTGACGGTGCCCGGAGGGACGACCGACGACGTCGACGCGCCCGCCGACGCGCACCGGCACGGGATCGACCTGCCGGTCCCGCGCGGCGCAGACTGAGCGGATGGACGACACGACCGGCCCCCGCCCCTCCGCCTCCGACGGCGCCCGCCCCACCGAGGAGGTGCTCGCCGGCTGGTGGGCCGAGCTGTGCTCCGCGCTCGGCCTCGGCGAGGTCCCGGTGGACCCGGACGCCCTGCTCGCCCTCGCCGGTCGCGCAGCGCACGGAGTGGTCCGGCCGGCGGCTCCGCTGACCACGTTCCTCGCGGGCTACGCGGCGGGCCTGGCCGGGGGCGGACGGGACGCGCTCGACGCGGCGCTCGCGGCCTCGCACCGGGCGGTGGACGAGCGTCCGCACGCCTCCTGAGACGCTACTCCACCGGCCTCGATCCGGCACCAGGTCGACGCCGTACGGTTCCCCCGAGTCCCGGCGCCGCGGCTCGGACCGAGAGCGGCGCAGGACTCCCGCGGCCGACTGCGCCGCGGTCGTCCATCTGAAGGAGCCCCGCATGTCAGGCAACAGAGCCGTCGCCTACAAGTCCCCCGGAGTCGTCGAGGTCATCGACATCGACTACCCCACCTTCGAGCTGAAGGACGGACCCGGCGTCAATCCGGCGAACATCGGGCGGAAGCTGCCGCACGGCGCCATCCTCCGCACCGTCTCCACCAACATCTGCGGCTCGGACCAGCACATGGTCCGCGGCCGCACCACCGCTCCGTCGGACCTCGTGCTCGGCCACGAGATCACCGGCGAGGTCGTGGAGGTCGGCCCCGACGTCGAGTTCGTCAAGGTCGGCGACATCGTGTCCGTGCCGTTCAACATCGCCTGCGGCCGCTGCCGCAACTGCAAGGAGCGCAAGACCGGCATCTGCCTCAACGTGAATCCGGACCGCCCGGGCAGTGCGTACGGCTACGTCGACATGGGCGGCTGGGTCGGCGGGCAGGCCGAGTACGTGATGGTCCCCTACGCCGACTGGAACCTCCTGGTGTTCCCGGACCGCGATCAGGCGCTCGAGAAGATCCTCGATCTGACGATGCTCTCGGACATCTTCCCGACGGGCTTCCACGGCGCGGTGACCGCCGGGGTCGGCGTCGGCTCCACGGTCTACGTCGCAGGAGCGGGACCGGTCGGACTCGCCGCGGCGGTCGGAGCGCAGCTGCTCGGAGCGGCCGTCGTGATCGTCGCGGACCTCAACGAGGAGCGTCTGGCGCAGGCGCGCTCCTTCGGCTGCGAGACGGTCGACGTCTCGAAGGGCGATCCGGCCGGCCAGATCGAGCAGATCCTCGGCGTGCCCGAGGTCGACTGCGGAGTGGACGCCGTCGGCTTCGAGGCGCACGGCAACGGCGCCGACTCGGGGAAGGAGGCGCCGGCGACGGTGCTGAACTCGCTGATGTCGATCACCGCGGCGGGCGGCGCCCTCGGCATCCCGGGCCTCTACGTCACGGGCGACCCGGGCGGAGTCGACGAGGCGGCCCAGGAGGGCTCGCTGTCGATCCGCCTCGGGCTCGGCTGGGCGAAGTCGCTGTCCTTCACCACGGGCCAGTGCCCGGTCATGAAGTACAACCGGCAGCTGATGATGGCGATCCTGCACGACCGGGTCCACATCGCCGACGCGGTCCAGGCCACCGCGATCAGCCTGGACGACGCTCCCCGCGGCTACGCCGACTTCGACAAGGGCGCCGCGAAGAAGTTCGTGCTGAACCCGAACGGCTACCTGGGATGACCGACGGGGCGGGTCCTGCCCAGGGCCCGCCCCGAGCCCCGGGAGAATGGACGGGATGAGCGCGCACGGGCACGAGGCGACCGACTGGGACGAGGCCAGGCGGATCGTCGGCGAAGCGGTGGCGCGCTCCGGCGTCTCGACCGTCCCCCTCCTCGACGCCCGCGGGGCCGTCCTCGACCGCGCCGTCACCGCCGCCCGGCCGCTCCCCCACTACGACTCCTCCGCCATGGACGGCTGGGCCGTGCGCGGACCCGGGCCCTGGCCGCTCGAGGACGGCACCGCCGCTCCGATCGTCACCGGAGCCGCCGTCCCCGACTGGAGCGACGCGGTGCTGCCGTCCGAGCAGGGCGCGGTCCGCGACGACCTACTCACGGCGCGGGCGCCCCTCCCGCCCGGCCGGCACGTCCGGCGCGCGGGCGACGAGGCCGCCCGCGGAGCCGTGCTGGTCGATGCCCGGACCCGCCTCACTCCCGCGCAACTCGCCCTGCTCGCGGTCGCCGGGGTCGACGCGCTCGACGTCCGCCCGCCCGCCGCGGTCGACCTGCTCCTCACGGGGGACGAGGTCGACACCGAGGGGATGCCGCCCGCCGGACGGGTGCGCGACGCGTTCACGCCGCTGCTGCCCGCGCTGGTCGAGCTCTCGGGCGGAGCCGTGGGAGAGGTCGTGCGCCGCGGCGACGACGAGGAGGCGATCGCACGGACGCTGCTGGCGGGCACGGCGCCGATCCTCCTCACGACGGGCGGGACCGGGCGCTCCCGGGTGGACGCGGTCCGTCGCGCCCTCGATGCGGTGGGCGCGCGCGTCCTCGTCGACGGCGTCGGCATGCGCCCCGGCCACCCGACCATGGCTGCGCTGCTGCCGGGCGGGACGCTGGTGATCGCGCTGCCGGGCAATCCGCTCGCCGCCCTGCTCGCGGCGCTCTCCTTCCTGCCGCCGGCCCTCGACGCGGCGTCGGGCGCCGCTGCCCGACCTCTCGGCCGGGGCGTCCTCGCCGAGCCGCTCGGGCGCGCGGGGACCACGGTGCTCGTGCCCGTCTCCTCCGGCGAGGACGGCTGGCGGGCCTCCGCCGGCATCCGCTCGCACATGCTCACCGGTCTCGCCGCCTCGGAGGCTGTGGCCGTCGTGCCCGCACCGGGAGCGGCAGCGGGCGACTCGGTGCGCCTGCTGCCGCTGCCCTGGTGAGGCCTACGCCGCCGGTTCGAGGCGGATCACGACCGACTTCGAGGTCGGCGTGTTGCTGATCTTCGCGGTCGAGTCCAGCGGCACGAGGACGTTCGTCTCGGGGTAGTAGGCGGCCGCGCAGCCGCGGGGCGTGTCGTACGCCACGACGCGGAACGCCTCCGCCCGCCGCTCGACGCCGTCGGGCCACTCCGAGACCAGGTCGACCATCGCGCCGTCCGCGAAGCCCAGCTCGGCGACGTCGTCGGCGTGGACGAACACCACCCGGCGGCCGTCGTGGATCCCGCGGTAGCGGTCGTCCTTGCCGTAGATCGTGGTGTTGAACTGGTCGTGCGAGCGCAGCGTCTGCAGCAGCAGCCTGCCCTCCGGAACCCGCGGGTACTCGAGCGGATTCGCGGTGAAGCGGGCCAGGCCGGAGGGGGTGTCGAAGCGGCGCGAGTCGCGCGGCGGGTGCGGGAGGACGAAGCCGCCGGGCACGTCGATCCGGGCCTCGAAGCCGTCGAAGCCGGGGACGACGTTGGCGATGTGCGAGCGGATGCGGCGGTAGTCGTCGCGCAGTCCCGCCCAGTCGACCCGGGGAACGTTCTCGCGGCCCTCGAGCAGCCGCTCCGCGATCCCCGTGAGGATCGCCACCTCCGAGCGCAGGCCCGGGCTCGGCGGGCGCAGGCGGCCCCGGGAGGCGTGCACGGCGCTCATCGAGTCCTCGACCGTGACCCGCTGCTCGCCCGAGCGCTGCACGTCGGAGTCGGTGCGGCCGAGGGTGGGCAGGATCAGCGCGCGCCGGCCGGTGACCACGTGCGAGCGGTTGAGCTTGGTCGAGACGTGGACGGTGAGGGCGAGCGAGCGCATCGCCGCCTCCGTCACTCCGCTGTCGGGCGTCGCCCGGGCGAAGTTGCCGCCGAGCCCCATGAACACGCGGGCCTTCCCGTCGCGCATTGCCCGGATCGCGGCGACCGTGTCCGTCCCGTGCACGCGCGGGGAGGAGAAGGAGAACTCGCGGTCGAGCGCGTCGTGGAAGGAGTCCGGCATCCGCTCGAAGATGCCCATCGTGCGGTCGCCCTGCACGTTCGAGTGGCCGCGCACCGGGCAGACGCCCGCGCCGGGCTTGCCGATGTTGCCGGTGAGCAGGAGCACGTTGACGACGTCCTTGAGCGTCGCGACCGAGTGCGCGTGCTGCGTGAGGCCCATCGCCCAGCAGACGACGGTGCCCTCGGACGCCGCGATCAGCTCGGCGACGGTGCGGATGCGCGTCTCGTCGATCCCGCTCGCCCGCTCGATCTCGTCCCACTGGACCTCCCGCAGCCCGTGGAGGTACTCGGCGAGGCCGCCGGTGCTCTCGCGGATGAAGGCGTGGTCGAAGACGTCGCCGCGCGCCTCCTCCGCCTCGAGCAGCGCCTTGCCCAGACCCTGGAACAGGGCCTGGTCGCCGCCCAGCCGGACCTGGAGGAAGTGGTCGGCGAGGGCCGTGCCGTCGCCCAGGGTGCCGCGGACGGTCTGCGGGTTCTGGAAGCGGAGCAGCCCCGCCTCCGGCAGCGGATTCACGGCCACGATGGTGCCGCCGGCGCGCTTGGCGCGCTCCAGCGCGGTCAGCATCCGCGGGTGGTTCGTTCCGGGGTTCTGGCCGGCGACGATGATCAGCGGTGCCCGCTCCACGTCGCGCAGGCTCACCGAGCCCTTGCCGATCCCGATCGTCTCAGTGAGGGCGGATCCGCTGGACTCGTGGCACATGTTCGAGCAGTCGGGCAGATTGTTCGTGCCGAAGCCGCGGACCATCAGCTGGTAGACGAAGGCCGACTCGTTCGAGGTCCGGCCGGACGTGTAGAAGATCGCCTCGTCGGGGCTCGCGCAGGCTCGCAGCTCCTCAGCCACGAGGTCGAGCGCCTCATCCCAGCCCACCGGCCGGTAGTGCGTGGCGCCCTCCTCGAGCAGCATCGGCTCCGTCAGCCGGCCCTGCTGGCCGAGCGCGAAGTCGTCCCACTCCTCCAGCTCCGCGACGGGGTGCGCGGCGAAGAAGGCCGATGTGACGGTGCGGAGCGTGGCCTCCTCGGCGACCGCCTTCGCTCCGTTCTCGCAGAACTCGGCGACGTGGCGCTTGTCGCCCTCCGGCCAGGCGCAGCCCGGGCAGTCGAATCCGGTCTTCTGGTTCACCCGCAGGAGCGTCTCGGCGCTGCGCACCGGGCCCATCTGCTTGAGCGAGATCTCGAGGGCGTGGGCGACGCCGGGGATCCCGACGGCGCGTCTCTTCGGCGACCGGACGGAGATGCGGCTCTCGTCGATCGGACTCTCGCGGGGCTCGGCGTCATCGACCATTCCTGCATCGTACGTCCGCACGCCGGCATCGCTCCCGGTTCCCGGTGGGAGGATGACCTCCACCGCCTGAGGAGACCCATGAGCCGCAGTGTCGCCCGCACCCGCCTGACCGCCGTCCGCGCCGACGATCCGCCCCGCCGTCGCGAGGACGTCCTGGCCGTCGAGGAGCCGCTCGAGATCCGCGTCGGCGGACGGCGCTTCAGCGTGACCATGCGCACGCCCGGCGACGACTTCGACCTGGTCGCGGGATTCCTGGTGTCCGAGGGGGTGCTCACAGAGTCGGAGCAGCTGGCGGCGATGCGCTACTGCGCGAGCGGCTCCGGGCCGGGCGAGAACACGTACAACGTGGTCGACGCGAGCGTTCGCGGCGGGCGGGAGGCCGTGCTGCTCGAGCGCGAGCGGTCGGTGTACACGACGAGCTCGTGCGGAGTGTGCGGGCTCGCGTCACTCGAGGCGGTCGCCACCGACTCGGCGTGGAGCGTCGCGGAGGACGACCTGCGGGTCGAGCGGGAGCTGCTGGTCTCGCTCCCTGATCGGCTCCGCGAGGCGCAGGCGGTGTTCGAGCGGACGGGCGGCGTCCACGCGGCCGGGCTGTTCGACGCGGACGGCTCGCTGCTGGTGCTCCGGGAGGACGTCGGGCGGCACAACGCCGTGGACAAGGTGGTCGGCTGGGGGCTCCTGGAGGGGCGGCTGCCATTGCGGGGGACGCTGCTGCAGGTGTCGGGGCGCGCCTCGTTCGAGCTGGTGCAGAAGGCCGTGATGGCCGGCATCCCCCTGCTCGCCGCGGTCGGTGCCCCGTCGTCGCTGGCGGTGGACCTGGCTCGCGACTCCGGCCTCACCCTGATCGGCTTCAGCCGCGGCTCCGGCTTCAACCTCTACGCGGGCGACGCGCGCCTGCTGCCCTGAGCCGGGGCTCCTCAGCCGGCTCCTGCGGATGGAGCAGCCTGCACAGCGGGCGCATCGAGATCCCCCTCGTACTCGGTGGCTCTCGACACGCCGCGTCCCGCGGCTACTCGACCAGCGAGGGTCGCCGCGTGTTCGGCAGAGGGCGCGACCCGGAATCGCGTGCGAGCGATTCAGGGCAGCCCGACAAGACCCGCTCTGCGCAACGCAGGCCCACGAGAAGCCGACCGCGGTCGTGCAGCGGGCCACCGCTGCACGACGAGCGAGCACCGCCGCGTGCGAGCGATTCAGGGCACCCCGACGCTCCACGCTCTGCGGAACGCAACCCCTGAGAGGCCGACCGAGGTCGCGCAGCGGGCCACCGCTGCACGACGAGCGAGCACCGCCGCGTGCCAGCGATTCAGGACAGCCCGACAGGAGCCGCTCCACGGGAGCCGCCACCCCCGGAAGCCGACCGCGAGTCGTGTCGCGGCTCCGCCGCTACACGACCGACAAGCTCTGCCGGGCGATCTCCAGCTCCTCGTTCGTGGGGATCACGAGAACGGCGACGCGGGAGTCGTCGGTGGAGATGCGGCGGGCGCCGCGGTCGGAGGACGTGTTGCGCTCGGGGTCGAGCTCGATGCCCAGGCCCTCGAGGCCGCGGAGGGCGCCGGCTCGGACGGCGGCGACGTTCTCGCCGACTCCGGCCGTGAACACCACGGCGTCGACGCGGCCCAGCTGGGCGTAGAAGGCCCCGATGTAGTGGCGGAGGCGGTGGTAGTAGACCTCGAGCCCGGCGCGGGCCTGCTCGTCGCCGGCCTCGGCCGCCTCCTGGACGTCGCGCATGTCGCCGCGACCCGTGAGGCCGAGGAGGCCGCTTCGGCGGTTGAGGAGGGTGTCGAGCTCGTCGATCGAGAGGCCCGCCTTGCGGGCCAGGTGGAAGACGACGGCCGGGTCGAGGTCGCCGGAGCGGGTGCCCATCACCAGGCCCTCGAGCGGGGTCATGCCCATCGAGGTCTCGACGGAGACGCCGCCGTCGACGGCGCAGGCGGACGCTCCGTTGCCCAGGTGCAGGACGATCGTCTTCAGGTCGGAGCGGCGGCGGCCGAGGTAGGCGGCGGCGGCCTCCGAGACGAACTTGTGCGAGGTGCCGTGGAAGCCGTAGCGGCGGACGCGGTGCTTCTCGGCGAGTTCGGCGGGCAGCGCGTAGGTCGACGCCTCGGCCGGGATCGTGTGGTGGAAGGCGGTGTCGAAGACGGCGACGTGCGGAACGTCCGGGAAGGCCTTCTGCGCCGCCTCGATGCCCTCGAGGTTGGCGGGGTTGTGCAGCGGGGCGAGGTCGGCGAGGTCCTCGATGTTGATCTTGACCAGGTCGGTGACGACGGTGGGCTCGAAGAAGCGCTTGCCGCCGTGCACGACGCGGTGGCCCACGGCGACGGGAGGGAACTCGTCGAGGCTCGGGCCGTGCTCGCCGAACGCGCGGATCATCGCGTCGAAGCCGGCGGTGTGGTCGGGGATCGGCCCCTCGATCTCGAACGACTCCCCGTCGCGGGTGTGCTTCGTGCGGCCGGTGTCCTCGCCGATCCGCTCGACGAGGCCGCTGGCGAGCGTCTCCTCGGTGGTCATCTCGATGAGCTGGTACTTGAACGACGACGATCCGCTGTTGACGACGAGGACGACGGACATGAGGGGACTCCTGGGGTGATCGGGGTCGGGAGG
>NZ_PSVY01000005.1:0-192739 GCF_002932635.1 Rathayibacter sp. AY1D1 | reverse complement strand
CCATTGTCCTCCTCCGCACGGCCGCGGGGGCCGCCACGGGCCGGGCGGGGGAGGAGGACGGGGAGTCGGCGTCGGGGAGGAACGTCAGGACGCGTCCTTCACCATCCCGCGGACCGAGAGCTGGACGACCAGCGGCCGGTGGTCGCTCCCGGCGTCGTCGCGGTCGTCGACGACCTGGTAGCCCGAGACCTCCCAGCGTCCGGAGAAGAGGACGTGGTCGATCGGGGCGCCGAGCGCGGGCGGGACCGAGGACGGCCAGGTGCCCAGGGCGGCGCCGCCCGCGACGGTCCCCGCGTCGCGGCAGCCGCCCAGCGTGGCCGAGCCCGGCAGCCCGGTCCAGTGGTCGACCGTGGAGTTCAGATCGCCGAGGACCACGACGTCCTCCTCCGCGGAGCAGAGCGCGGAGACCGAGAGCAGATCGCTCCGCCACTCCGCGAGGCGCGAGGGGATCGGCGCCATGGTGTGCACCGCGGCGAGGACGGGGCGCTCGGGAGTGTCGGGGCGTGCGACGAGGGACGGTGTCGATCCGGTGACGACCGCGGCGGTGTCGACGCTGTAGCCGCCGAGCGAGGGGGAGAGCAGCAGGGCCGCCCCGTCGTCGGCGCCCGACCCGGCGTAGTGGAGGGTCATCGACATCCCCTGGGCGCTGAGCGCGTTCACGACGTCCTGCGCGTGCGTCTGCGAGACCTCGAGGAGGGCGATGCCGTCGACCGCGCTCTCCCGGGCGAGCGAGGCGATCGTGTCGACGGGCACGCCGTCGTGCAGCACGTTCCAGGTCGCGAGGCGCACGTCGGCGAGGCGGTGGGCGCGCGGAGCGGCGGAGTCGTAGCCCCGCGCTCCCTGCACTCCCGCGAGCACGAGCGCGAAGACGACGCCGAGCGCCGCGAGGGCCAGCGCGAGGCGCCTGACCGGAGCGACGAGGACCGCGATCACGACCAGGACAGCGGCGAGCCCGACGGCCGCCGCGCCCGTCGCGAGCCGGAACGGCACCAGCTGGGCGAAGGGGGCCTCCCGGGCGATCCCGAAGAAGCCGGGCGCCGCGACCACCAGCAGAGCGATCGCCACGATCACCGCCACCGCGGTCTTCACCAGTCTCGTCCCCATCGCCGCCCAGGCTACTAGGGCATCGGAGGGCTCGCAGGCGGCGCGTCTACGATGAGCGCATGCATGTCGACGGGGGCCGTTACGACCTCCACACCCACTCCGTCGTCTCCGACGGCACCGAGGCTCCGGCCGTCCTGGTGCGGGCCGCGGCCGCGGCCGGGCTCGCCGGAGTGGCGCTCACCGACCACGACACGACCGGCGGCTGGGCCGAGGCGCTCGCCGCGGCCGAGGAGGCGGGCATCGACCTGCTGCCCGGCATGGAGCTCTCCTCCCGCGTCGGCTGGGCCAGCGTCCACGTCCTCGCGTACCTCGTCGATCCGGCGGATCCGGGGCTCGTGGCCGAGACCGCGCGCATCCGCTCGGCCCGCACGCACCGCGCGGAGGCGATCGTCACCGCGATCGCGGCCGACTACGACCTCACCTGGGACGACGTCCTCGCCCAGACCAGCCCGGGCACGACCATCGGGCGTCCGCACATCGCCGACGCGCTCGTCGCCCGCGGCCTGGCCACCGACCGCTCCGCGGCCTTCGCGGGGATCCTCGACTGGCGCGGCGGCTACTACCGCCCGCACTACGCGCCCGACCCGGTCGACGCCGTGCGCCTGGTCCGCGCGGCGGGCGGGGTCCCGGTCATCGCGCACCCGGCCGCGAGCGCCCGCGGGATCGCGGTCGAGTCGATCCTCCCGCAGCTCGTCGACGCCGGCCTGTTCGGCCTCGAGGTCGAGCACCGCGAGAACACGGCCGACGGCAAGCGCCGCCTGCGCGAGCTCGCCGAGCAGTACTCGCTCGTCACCACGGGCTCGAGCGACTACCACGGCACGGGCAAGCCCAACCGCCTGGGCGAGAACACGACTGCGCGCGCGACCGTCGACGCGATCCGCTCCTCCGCCCGCTGAGTCGCGGAGAGCCGCTGACAGGCGGAGAGCCGCCGGATCACCGTGACCGCTGAGGGGCGGAGAGCCGCTGAGTCGCGTGGGGACCCCGCTGAGTCGCGGGAGAGCCGCTGAGACGCCGAGAGCCCGCCCTCCCGCGACGGATCGCGGGGGGACGGGCTCGGGGCGCGGAGGCTCAGGCCTGCGCGTCGGGGCGCGGGGAGCGGCGGCGCGACCGGGTGCGGCGGCGCGGCTCGCTGTTGCCGTCGTGGTGCTCCTTGCTCTCGCTCGAGGGAGCGGGGCCGGTCTGCTGCGGAGCGGTCGAGTCGGCGGAGTCGGAGCGGGTGCGGCGACGCGGCGGCCGGTCGCCCCGCTCGGAGCGCTCGCCGCGGTCGGAGCGCTCGCCCCGGTCCGGGCGCGCGTCGGCCTTCGCCTCGGCGGGGATCGGGGTCGGCTTCAGCCGTCCCTTGGTCCCCGCGGGGATGTCGAGGTCGGTGTAGAGGTGCGGCGACGACGAGTAGGTCTCGACCGGGTCGGGCTGGCCGAACTCCAGCGCCCGGTTGATGAGGGCCCACTTGTGCAGGTCCTCCCAGTCGACGAAGGTCACCGCGATGCCGGTCTTGCCCGCGCGCCCGGTGCGGCCGACGCGGTGCAGGTAGGTCTGGTCGTCGTCCGGGATCGTGTGGTTGATCACGTGGGTGACGTCGTTCACGTCGATGCCGCGCGCGGCGACGTCGGTGGCGATCAGGATGTCCTTCTTGCCGGCCTTGAACGCCGCCATCGCGCGCTCGCGCTGCTCCTGGTTGAGGTCTCCGTGCACGGCCGCCGCGTTGAAGCCGCGGTCGTTGAGCTCCTCGACGATGCGGGCCGCGGCGCGCTTCGTGCGGGTGAAGATGACGGTCTTGCCGCGGCCCTCGGACTGCAGGATGCGCGCGATGACCTCGTCCTTGTCGAGCGAGTGCGCCCGGTAGACGATGTGCTTGATGTTCGCCTGCGTGATGCCCTCGTCGGGGTCGGTCGCGCGGATGTGGATGGGCTTGTTCATGAAGCGGCGCGCGAGCGCGACGATCGCGCCCGGTATCGTCGCCGAGAAGAGCATGGTGTGGCGGGTGGGCGGCGTCTGCGCGAACAGCTTCTCGATGTCCGAGAGGAAGCCCAGGTCGAGCATCTTGTCGGCCTCGTCGAGGACCATCACCTGCACGTTGGCGAGCGAGAGCAGGCGCTGCCCGGCGAGGTCCAGGAGGCGGCCGGGGGTGCCGACGACGATCTGCGCGCCGGCCTTCAGCTGCTCGATCTGGCCCTCGTAGGCCTTGCCGCCGTAGATCGAGACGATCTTGGTCGGCCGGTTGGAGGCGGCCAGCTCGATGTCCTCGGTGACCTGCACGGCGAGCTCGCGGGTCGGGACGACGATGAGCGCCTTGACGCCCGGCTCCGGGTCGGTGCCGAGGGCCTGGATGAGGGGGAGGCCGAAGCCGAAGGTCTTGCCGGTGCCGGTCTTGGCCTGGCCGATGATGTCCTGCTTCTGCAGGGCCAGGGGGATCGTCTGCTCCTGGATGGGGAACGGCTCGAGGATGCCCTTGGCGGCGAGTGCGGCGACGATGTCGTCGTCGATGTTCAGATCGGAGAAAGTCACGGAGTGAAGCGCCTGTCGTGTCGAACGGTCTACGCCCCTGTACGACTCCGGGCGCAGGGTCACCGATCCAGCGCCGGTGACATCCCGGCGAGTCTACTGCTCCCGGCCCCGCCGGCCCCGGAACCCCGCTCCTCCGGCGCCCTATGCTGAGGAAATGGCTGCCTGGTTCCGACGTCGACGTCCCCTGCTCGAGGTGCCCCGCCTGACGCCCCGCGGGGAGTCGAGCCAGAAGCGCGACCGCGTCGACCTCGCCGACCTCACCCCCGAGGTGCTGCCCTATCTCGGCCAGGTCGCCTACCTCCAGCTCGCGGTGTTCGAGGTGCTGGCGCGCGCCGTCGCCGAGACCGACGACCTCGCGGACAAGGAGGCCATCTCCTCCGCCGCCGGCACGGCTCTCGCGAAGCACCACGCCGTCGTCGCCGAGCTGCGCCGCCGCGACGTGGAGCCCGGCGAGGCCATGGCGCCGTTCCGCCCCGCGATCGACACCTTCGAGCGGCTCACCCGCGGCGCGGACCTCCACGAGACGCTGCTCTCGGCGTACATCACGGCGGGCCTGCTCGACGACTTCTTCATCCGCCTCACCGGCGGGCTGCCCACCGACGTGGGGCCGCGCATCGCGCAGACGCTCGGCGCGGACACGGGCGTCGACGGCGTGATCGCGATCCTCCGCCGCGAGATCGCCGCGGACGAGCGCCTGGGCTCGCGCCTGGCCGTCTGGGGCCGCCGCCTGGTGGGCGACACCCTCCTCGTGGCGCGCTCCGCACTGATGGGCTCGGGCAACCACGACTCCGACGAGTCGCGGATAGAGCCGGTGTTCACCGAGCTCATCGCCTCGCACACGCGCCGGATGGACGCGCTGGGGCTCACGGCCTGACCGTCCCCGGCGCGTCGCGGCGCCGGACGCCGGGAACGACGGAGGCGCGGAAGTCCGAGGACTCCCGCGCCTCAGGCTCGGATCAGGGGGCGACGCGTCCCGAGAGCATCGCCTGCAGGGAGGCCTCGTCGCGGCGGGCGCGGCTGCGCCCGAGCGAGAGGCCGACCGGGGCGACGACCACGGCGGTCGCGACGAGGGACAGGACCCAGATCAGGCCGCCGTCCCACGGCAGGCCCGCCCAGGTCAGCGCGACCCAGACGACTGCGGCGACGAGGCCGCCGATCGCCGGGACCAGCACGGAGCCGTGCAGGTGCCGGTGCGGCAGCCCGTAGCGCGCGGCGAGACCGATCAGGACCCCGAACAGGGTGATGAAGAGGAGCTCCACGACGTGTCCGCCCGGGACGCTCTAGGCGACGAAGCCGACGCGGCGCGACTCCTCGGAGCCGACCTCGACGAAGGCGATGGTGGCGGTCGGGACGATGTAGATCTTGCCCTTCTCGTCGCGGAGGCGGAGGACGGCGGTGCCGGCCTCGAGAGCGGTGGTCACCGTCTTCTCGACCTCGGTCACGGACATCGACGACTCGAAGTTGAGCTCGCGCGGGGTGTTGACCATTCCAATACGGATTTCCACCAGCAGTGCCTTTCGGGAGGGGACGAGGGTGTCAGGATACGGGACCGCGCTCGGACGACCGCGCCGGTTTCGCGGTGAGCGGAGCGGGCGGCCGGGGCTCCCGGCGGGGACGGGCGGGAGTGTCGGACCCGGTGGCTACCGTGGTCGTGTGACCGCTCCCGCGACCCCCGCTCCCTCCACCGCAGCCTCCGTCGGCGAGGCGCTCCCGGGCGAGCCCGCGGTCGTGCTGGACGACTCCCAGCGCGCGGTGCTCGCGCTGCCCGAGGGCCGCAGCGCCGCCGTGCTCGGGGCGCCGGGGACGGGCAAGACCACGACGGTCGTCGAGCTGGTCGCCGAGCGCGTCCTCGAGCGGGGGTACCCGCCCGAGTCGGTCGTGGTGCTCGCGGCCAGCCGCACCGCCGCCACCGCCCTGCGCGACGTGCTCGCCCTGCGGCTGGGAGTGCCGACCCGGGGCCCGCTCGCCCGGACCGCGACCTCGCTCGCGTTCGAGGCGGTCACCTCCTCCGCCAAGGAGCGCGGCCTCGAGCGGCCGACCCTCCTGACCGGCGGCGAGCAGGACGCCCTCCTCTCGGAGCTCGTCGAGGGCCACCTCGAGGAGGGGACCGGCCCGCGGTGGCCGGAGGAGTTCAGCCCCGAGGTGCTGCGGCTGCGGACCTTCCGGACCGAGCTCCGCGAGTTCGGGATGCGGGCGACCGAGCACGGGCTCGACTCGGACGCGATCCGCGCCCTCGGGGTCGACGCCGAGCGCGGCGAGTGGAGCGCGGCGGCCGACGTGCTCGACGAGCTGCGCGAGGTGGTCGAGTGGATGGCGCCCCAGGCGGGGACCCGCCTGGACGCGGCGGAGTTCGCGGCCTACGCGGCCGAGGCGATCCGCGCGGGCGAGGGCGGCGAGCGGATCGACGCGCTGCGTCTCGTCGTCGTCGACGACCTCCAGGAGGCGAGCGAGTCGACGCTCGTGCTGCTGCGGGCGCTGACGGAGCGCGGGGTGACCGTGATCGCGCTGGGCGACCCGGACGTGGCGACCAGCGCCTACCGCGGCGCGGCCTCCGACACGCTCGGCCGGTTCGCCGCGAGCATCGGCGCGTCCGACGTCGAGACGCTGGTGCTCGCGCGCGTGCACCGCCACTCGGCCGCGCTGCGGGCGGTCGTGTCGGCGGCCACCGAGCGGATCGGCACCGCGGCGGCCGGCCGGCAGCGGGCGGCGGTCGCGGCTCCGGCCCCCGAGGCGGGCCCGGCGCCCGTCCTGGTGCTGCACGCCCCGACGGCGGCGCGGGAGGCGGCGACGGTGGCGCGGCTGCTGCGCGAGCGGCGGCTGCGCGACGGAGTGCCGTGGCGGCGGATGGCGGTCGTCGTCCGCTCCGGAGCCGCGGTCCAGCCGCTGGTGAAGGCGCTCGCGGTGGCGGAGGTGCCGACCCGCTCCGTGCTCGCCGGACGGGCGCTGCGCGACGATCACGCGGCCCGGGCGCTGCTCGTGCTGGTCGGCGTCGCGATCGGCGAGCGGCCCCTCGATGCGGAACTCGCGGCGGAGCTGCTGCTCGGCCCTTTCGGCGGGGTCGACCGGCTGGGGCTGCGCCGGCTCCGGCTCGCGCTCCGGGCGGAGGAGCTGGCCGGCGGCGGCATCCGCGCGAGCGACCCGCTGCTGGTCGAGTCCCTCGCCGCGCCCGGCCGATTCGCGACCATCGACTCCGCTCCCGCCCGGCAGGCCGAGCGGCTGGCCGTGACGATCGACCGGGTCCGCCGCCTGCACGAGGAGGGGGGCTCGATCGAGGAGCTCCTGTGGTCGGCGTGGGAGTCCAGCCGCGTCGCGTCCTCCTGGCGCGAGCTCGCCCTCGGCACCGGCCTGACCGCCGCCGAGGCCAACCGCAACCTCGACGGCGTGGTCGCCCTCTTCAGCGCCGCGCGCCGGTTCGTGGAGCGGGCGACCGGGCACTCCGCGATCGGCTTCGTCACCGAGATCCTCGAGGCGGAGGTCCCCGAGGACACTCTCGCTCCGCGCTCCGTCGAGGACGCGGTCCTCATCGGCACGCCCTCCTCCGTCGTCGGCCTGGAGTTCGACGTCGTGGTGGTGGCGCGGCTGCAGGACGGCGTCTGGCCCAACCTCCGCCAGCGCGGCTCGCTGCTCGATCCGGACGGCCTGCTGCGGCACGCCCGCGGCGAGGGCGGACTGCCGCTCGACGCCCGCAAGGCCACTCTCGACGACGAGCTCCGGATGTTCGCCCTGGCCGCCTCCCGCGCCCGGCGGCAGCTCGTGCTCAGCGCCGTCGCGGGCGAGGACGAGACGCCCTCCCTCTTCTTCCGGCTCACCCCGCCGGACGCGCCGCGGCTCGATCCGGCCTCCGCAGTGCCGCTCACGCTGCGCGGGGCGGTGGCGGCGCTGCGCCGGACCGCCACCACGCCGGACTCGACCGAGGCTCCCGCCGCCATCCGAGGGCTCAGCGCCCTGGCGCTCGCGGAGGTCCCGGGCGCCGACCCCTCCTCCTGGTCCGGGGTGCTCGAGCCCTCGACCACGGAGCCGCTCTTCGACGTCGGCGACCCCGAGCGTCCCGTCTCCGTCTCGCCGAGCCGCCTCGAGGCCTTCGAGCGGTCCCCTCTGGACTGGTTCGTCGACGCCGTCTCCGGCTCCACGACGAGCACGGCGATGGGGGTCGGCACCCTCGTGCACTGGGTCCTCGAGAACGCCGAGCGGCCCGATCCGCAGGAGCTGTGGGCGGCTCTCGAGTCGCGGTGGCCCGAGCTGGTCTTCGAGTCGCCCTGGCTGGGGGAGCGGCAGAAGCGCGTCACACGGCGGCTGATCGACGGCCTCGCGGGCTATCTCGCCGACTTCGAGCGCGGGGGAGGCGTGGTGCTCGGCCGCGAGCAGCAGTTCGAGCTCGACGTCCCGCCCGCCCGGGTGCGGGGCTCGATCGACCGCGTCGAGCGCGCGGCCGACGGCTCCGTCACGATCGTCGATCTCAAGACGGGCCGCAGCACCCCCCGCAAGGACGACATCGCCGAGCACGCGCAGCTGGGCAGCTACCAGCTCGCCGTCGCCGAAGGGGCGATCGAGGCGGCCGACCCGGCCGACGGGGGAGGCGCGAAGCTGCTCTTCGTGGCGACGGGCGTGCGCGGGAAGCCGTACCGCGAGGTGGTCCAGGAGCGCTTCGGCGAGGAGGAGCTGGAGCGGCTGCGCGAGCGCGTCCGCGCCGCGGCCCTGGGCATGGCGGCGGCGGGCTTCTCGGGCCTGCTCGACGCGACCCCGTTCTCCCCCGGCGACGCCCTGCGGTACCGCATCCACGCGGTACCCGAGGTCCCGGGGGACGGCCTCCTGGCGATCGACGAGGTCGACGAGACAGAGGACCCGGAGGACTCCGAGGAGCCGGATCCCGATGCGCCGGCCGATCCATCCGGCCCCGCCGACCCCGACCCCTCCGCCGTCTCCGAGGAGGAGCTGCCGTGATCGACGCCCTGACCATCGCCGAGCGCCTCGACCTGCGCCCGCCCACCGCCGAGCAGCGCGCCGTCATCGAGGCGCCGCTCGAGCCGGCCCTCGTGGTCGCCGGCGCCGGCAGCGGCAAGACCGAGACGATGGCGAACCGCGTCCTCTGGCTCCTCGCGAACGGCCACGCGGCGCCGTCGGAGGTGCTCGGCCTCACCTTCACCCGCAAGGCGGCGGCCGAGCTCGGCGAGCGCATCGGGCGGAGGATCGACCAGCTCGGCGCGGCGGGCCTGCTCCCGCTCGCGCCCGGGCAGTCGGCGCCCGACCCGTTCGAGGCCGCCACCGTCTCGACCTACAACGCCTTCGCGAACACGATCTTCCGCGACAACGCGGCCCTGATCGGCCGCGAGGGGGACGCGACCGTGCTCTCCGAGGCCTCCGCCTGGCATCTCGCGCGGGGAGTCGTGGCCGACACGGCCGATCCGCGCATCCTCGAGGTGGAGGCGGGCATCGACCGGCTGACCGACCTCGTCGTCTCGCTCGCGCACGACCTCGCCGACAACCTCGCCGATCCGGCCGCGGTCGCCGCGTTCGCCGAGGACTTCCTCCGCCTGGGCGAGCTCCCGCGTGGAGGCAGCGGCTCGGGGCTCTACCGCGAGCTCGAGAAGGCGCTGCAGGCCGTGGGCGCGCTGCCGGTGCTGACGGCGCTCGCCGAGCGGTTCCAGGAGGCGAAGGCCGAGCGCGGCTTCGTCGAGTTCTCGGACCAGGTGGCCCTCGCGCTGCGGATCGTCGACAGGGTGCCGCGGATCGTGGACGAGCACCGCGCGCGGTACCGGGTGGTGCTCCTCGACGAGTACCAGGACACCTCCGTGCTGCAGACCCGCCTCCTCTCGCGGCTCTTCGCCGGGCAGGGAGTGATGGCGGTGGGCGACCCGCACCAGTCGATCTACGGCTGGCGCGGTGCGAGCGCCGAGGGGCTCGGCCGCTTCGGCACCGATTTCGGGGGAGCGGGCCGCTTCTCCCTCAGCACGAGCTGGCGCAACGGCCGCCGCGTGCTGACCGCCGCGAACGCGATCGTGGAGCCGCTGTCGGCGGGCAGCGCGGTCGCGGTCGACACGCTGAGCGCGGGGCCTCAGGCCTCCGAGCACCCGGTCGAGCTCACCTTCCCCGAGACGATCGAGGAGGAGGCGGACGACGTCGCCGCCTGGTTCGCCAGGCGCCTGCGCGAGAACGCCGAGCCGCCGTCGGCCGCGGTGCTCTTCCGGGTGCGCGCGCACATGGACCGCTTCGCCGCCGCGCTGGCGAAGCACGGCGTCCGGTACCACATCCTCGGCATCGGGGGCCTGCTGCGGCAGCCCGAGATCGCCGACCTCGTCGCCGCGCTCACCGTGGTCGAGGACCCGGCCGCCGGCAGCGAGCTCGTGCGCCTCCTGGCCGGCGCCCGCTGGCGTCTGGGCGTCCGCGACCTCAAGGCGCTGCGCGACCTCGCCTCGTGGCTCGCGGCGCGCGACCACGCGCACCGGCTGCTCCCGGAGGAGGTGCGCGAGCGGATGCGCGCGTCCGTCACCGAGGGCGAGGGCGGCTCGATCGTCGAGGCCCTCGACTTCATCGCGGCGCGCCGCCCCGGCGACGACGGGCGGATCGACCACTCCGCGCTCGGCGGGTTCAGCGCCGAGGGCCTGCGGCGCCTGCACGAGGCGGGCACCCTGTTCGCCCGGCTGCGCGCCCGGGCCGGGCTCGACCTCTTCGACTTCGTCACCCTGGTCGAGCAGGAGCTGGGCCTGGACATCGAGGTCGAGGCGAACGAGTCGCGCGGGGACGGCCGCGCCAACCTCGAGGCCTTCCGGGAGGCGGTGGCCGGGTACCTGCAGACGGACGACCGCGGCGCCGGCACCGGCTCCTCTCTCCGCGGATTCCTCCGCTGGCTCGTCCTCGCGGACAAGCGCGACGGCCTGGCCCCGCGACCGGAGGACCCGGAACCGGGGACGGTGCAGCTGCTGACGATCCACGGCTCCAAGGGTCTGGAGTGGGACCTCGTCGCCGTCCCGCGGATGGTCGACGGCGAGCTCCCCGGCACGCCGGTCGAGGGCTTCCGCGGGTGGGTCAGACTGGGCGCGATGCCCTACGCGTTCCGCGGCGACGCCGCCGAGCTCCCCGATCTCGCCTGGCGCGGCTGCAGCACGCAGAAGGAGGTCGTCGACGCGATCGGAGCGTTCGGCGACACCCTCCGCGAGCGCAACGAGGCGGAGGAGCGGCGTCTCGCCTACGTGGCCGTCACGCGGGCGCGTCACCACCTCCTGCTCAGCGGCTCGTGGTGGGCCGGCCAGGCCAAGCCGCGCGGACCGGGCGTCTTCCTCCGCGACCTCGAGGAGGCCGGCACGATCCCGCCGCTGCCGACCGAGCCCGCGAACGAGGAGAACCCGCTCGAGCGGGCCCCGCGCACGTTCCGCTGGCCGCACGATCCGCTCGGCTCCCGCGGCGACCGGGTCCGCGCCGCCGCCGCCCGGGTCCGCAGCGCCGAGCCCGCTCTGCTGGGGGCGCGCGGCGACGACATCCGCCTGCTGCTCGCCGAGCGGGCGGTGCGGCTGGCCGGGGGCGAGCGCACGCCGCTGCCCACCCGCATCCCCGCCTCCCGGTTCAAGGACATCGTCAGCACGCCGGACGAGGTCGCGGCGCAGCTGCGCCGGCCGATGCCGGAGCGCCCCTACCGGCAGACCCGGCTCGGCACGACCTTCCACTCCTGGGTCGAGAACCGCTTCGGCGTCCAGGGCGGGGCGGAGGCGGTCGACACCTTCCCCGACGAGCTCGACGACGCCGGCCCCGCGAGCGTCGAGCAGGAGCGGCTCGACGCCCTGATCGCCATCTTCGAGCGCTCGGAGTGGGCCGACCGGCGCCCGGAGGCGGTCGAGATCGAGATCCACCTCCAGCTCGCCGGCCACGTCGTCGTCTGCAAGCTCGACGCGGTGTACCCGACGGAGGACGGCGTGCAGATCGTCGACTGGAAGACCGGGCGGGCGCCGAAGGACGCCGCCGACCTCGAGCTCAAGCAGTTCCAGCTCGCGCTGTACCGGCTCGCCTACTCGCGCTGGCGGGGGGTGCCGCTCGAGAGCGTCGACGCCGTGTTCTACTTCGTCGCCGACGACCTCGTGCTGCGGCCCGAGCGGTTCTACTCCGAGCGCGAGCTCGCGGAGTCGCTCTCCTCGGCGACGGGAGCGAGCCCGCGGCCGTGAGCGGAGGAGCCCGTGCGGGCTCCCGGCGTGCGGTTGAGGAGCTCCTCGACCTCCGAGACCTCCAGCACCGGGCCGGTGTCGGTCGAGAGGGGCGCGGAGAGGTCGCCCAGCACGCTGTCGACCAGCGTGTCGAGCATGGCGACCGCGTCGTCCACGATGGCGGAGTCGTCGGTCTCGGTGCCGTGCAGCAGCCAGCGGGCGAGTTCGAGCTCGGCGTAGAGCTGGGCGCGCTGGCGGATCGTGCGGTCCACTGCTCCCGCGCGCATCCGGGAGTAGGCGGAGAGCGCCGTCTCGGAGCCCGGGGCGCTCAGCAGCCAGTGCAGGTCGCGCGCCGGGTCGCCGACCCGCAGCGCCGCCCAGCCGAGCACGGCCGCGACGACGTCGCCGGAGCGGAGGAAGGAGTCGGCGGTCATCGAGCCGTTCACCACGGTCGGGTCGAACTGCCAGAGCGCCTCGTCGGAGGAGGCCGACTCCCAGCGCGCGACGAGCGCCGCCGGGACGTGGCCGGTGTCGGCCGCGCGCTCGATCACCGCGACCGTCTCGTTCACGCTGTCGCGCGCGGTCGCGATCGGCAGGCCCGCCTCCTGGACGAACGACACCGGGAGCGAGTGGATCGCCCCGACGGCCCGGCCGATCGAGTCCGCGAGCCCGCTCTGCGCGGCCACGTCGTCGATGAGGACGCGATCTCCCTCGAGGTACTCGTAGACGACCGCGCGGGTGCCGTCGAACGGCGTCTGCCCGACGCTCTCCTGCAGATCGAAGGGCAGGCGGCTGCGGATGCCGGCGGTCAGCGCCCGGAGCGCGACGAGGTCGCCGAGCTGCTCCTGCTCCGCGAGCGCGGACGTGGGCACGCGCACGACGAGGCGGGCGCCCTCGCGCGTCGTCAGCAGGGCGGAGTCGAAGTCGCCGTGCGTCGAGGAGGTGAAGGGGCGCGCGGAGCGGACGTCGAGGCCCTCGACGGCCGAGGTGGCCAGCGCGGCTAGAGTGAGATGGGATCTGGCCATGGTTTCCAGGGTAGGCGGCTCGTGCCCGGCCGGCCCGCCGCCACGCGCTGTCCCGCCGATGCCGTCGAAGGCCCGCGACAGCGGTCCTCGCGGCCCCCGTCACGAAATGAGCCCCGGATGTCACTGCCCTTCGCCGATCGCCTCCCGCTCTCGCGACAGGCGGCCGACCGCGACGGCGTCGGACGCTCGAGGCCCGCGCTCTTCGACGAGCTGCTCGCCGATCCCGCCACCCGCGTGCTCGTCCTGCACCACGACTGGACTCTGGTCGAGGCCGACCGCCTCGTCCTGCGCCGCCCCGAGGACGTGACCGCCGGAACCCTCCGGATCTACCTCGGCCGCACGCTCGCCGAGGCCCCCGGCGAGCCGGTCGGAACCCCCGTCATCGCGACCGTCCTCACCGACGCGGCCGCCGCCGAGCTCGAGCCCGACGAGGAGCGGTGGAGCGGCCTGCGCCCGATCGCCGAGCGCCTGAGCGACCGCGACGCGGGCCTGTTCACCGAGGCTCTCGCCATCGCGAACTGGCACGCCTCGCACGGCTACTCGCCCCGCAACGGCGACCCGACCGTCGTCGAGCAGGGCGGCTGGGTCCGCCGCTCGCCCACCGACGGCAGCCAGGTCTTCCCGCGCACGGATCCGGCGATCATCGTCTGCGTCCTCGACGCGGACGACCGCCTCCTCCTCGGCTCGAACGCGATGTGGGGCACCGGCCGTTTCTCCCTGCTCGCCGGCTTCGTCGAGCCGGGCGAGTCGCTCGAGGCCGCCGTGATCCGCGAGATCGGCGAGGAGTCGGGCATGCGCGTCGTCGACCCGCAGTACCTCGGCTCGCAGCCCTGGCCCTTCCCCGCCTCCCTCATGGTCGGCTTCACCGCCCGCCTCGCCGAGGACCAGTCCCCGGAGGATCTGCTCCCGGACGGCGAGGAGATCGTCGAGCTGCGCTGGTTCACCCGGCAGCAGCTGCACGACTCGCTCGAGTCCGTGCTGCTGCCCGGCCGCTCGTCGATCGCCCGCGCGATGATCGAGGACTGGTACGGAGGCGAGCTGGAGAACGGCCCGATCGCGTGACCCTGCTCGACGGACTCGACGAGGGGCAGCGCGAGGCGGCGGAGGCGCTGCTGGGGCCGGTCTGCGTCCTCGCGGGAGCGGGCACGGGCAAGACCCGGACGATCACGCACCGCATCGCGCACGGAGTGGCGACCGGCGTCTACACGCCCGGTCGCGTCATGGCCCTGACCTTCACCAGCCGCGCCGCGGCCGAGCTGCGCTCGCGCCTGCGGGTGCTCGGCGCCGGGGGCGTCCAGGCCCGCACGTTCCACGCAGCGGCTCTCTCGCAGCTCGGCTACTTCTGGCCGCAGCTGGTGGGGGGCACGATGCCCCAGCTGCTCGACGGCAAGGCGCGCCTGCTCGGGCACGCGGCCGAGCGGCTCCGCCTGAAGCTCGACACGGCGACGCTCCGTGACCTCTCGGCCGAGATCGAGTGGCGGAAGGTGTCCGCCCTCTCGCTCGAGCAGTACGCCGTCGCCGCCCGCACGCGCCCCCTGCCCGGACGGCTCACCCTGGAGCAGACGGTCGCGCTCGTGGACGAGTACGAGGGGCTGAAGGACCAGCGCCGCCAGATCGACTTCGAGGACGTCCTGCTCGTGACCGCCGGGATGCTCGAGTCCGAGCCCGCGATGGCGATGCAGGTGCGCGAGCAGTACCGCTTCTTCGTCGTCGACGAGTACCAGGACGTCTCGCCGCTGCAGCAGCGGCTCCTGGAGCTCTGGCTCGGCGACCGGAGCGACCTCTGCGTCGTCGGCGACGCCAGCCAGACCATCTACTCCTTCGCGGGTGCGCGGGCCGACTACCTCCTCGACTTCCCGTCCCGCTGGCCGGCCGCCACCGTGGTGCGTCTGGAGGAGAACTACCGCTCGGCCGTGCCGATCGTCCAGACCGCGAATCGCCTCATGCGGGGCAGGCCCGGCGCCCTCTCGCTCCACGCCGTCGCCGCCGCCGAGGCGCCGGAGCCCGCGATCGACGCCTACCCGGACGACATCGCGGAGGCGCGCGGGATCGCGGCGCGGGTCGCGGCCGACATCGAGGCGGGGGTGCGCCCCTCCGACATCGCGGTCCTCTTCCGCACCAACAGCCAGTCGGCGGTCATCGAGCACGCCCTGCACGAGCGTGGAGTGAGCGCGCACATGCGCGGCGGCAAGCGCTTCTTCGACCTGCCCGAGGTGAAGCAGGCCGTGATGCAGCTGCGCGCGGCGTCCGTGTCGATCAGCGGCGAGCCGCTGTTCAAGTCGGTGAGCGACGTCCTCCGCTCGCTCGGCTGGAGCGCCGAGCCCCCGTCGGCGCCCGGTGCGGTGCGCGACCGGTGGGAGTCGCTGGACACGCTGGCCCGCCTCGTCGACGAGGCCCCTGCCGGATGGACCTTCCGCCAGTTCACCGACGACCTGATCGCACGCCAGCAGGTGCACCACGAGCCGGACCGCGGCGCGGTCACCCTCGCCACGCTGCACTCGGCGAAGGGCCTCGAGTGGGAGTCGGTGCACCTGATGGGGCTCGCCGAGGGCCTGCTGCCGATCTCGTACGCCGCCGGCCTCGAGGCGATCGACGAGGAGCGGCGCCTCCTCTACGTCGGCATCACCCGGGCCCGCCGGCGCCTGCGCCTCTCGTGGGCGCGCTCGACGGTCGGCCGCGTCACGCGGAGGGAGCCGTCGCGCTTCCTCGAAGAGCTCGGCACGCGCACTCGGGGTGCGGCTCCCGCTCCCGCACGGTGAACGCTCCGGAGGCGTCGCTGTAGACCCGCTCGGCCGCGCGGAGCCCTCGCCAGCCGGCGAGGAGCCGCCGCAGCACGGCGTCGGCGGCCGCCACGGCGATCGCCGCGCTCGCGAGCGGCGTGCGGGTGGGGGCTGAGCGGCCGAGCACCTGGATCACGAGGCGCGCGCGATCCGGGTCGAGGTCCATCCGGTCCCGCTCGGCGCAGTGCAGGCACGGTCCGGACCCCGGCTCCACCAGGGGTCCGAGGCGCACCGATTCGTCGCCGAACACCACCGCCAGGTGCGGCACATCGGCCGCGAGCCAGTGCGCGGCGCGGGCGGGGGCGACCGCGAAGTCGGCGATCAGCACGGCGAGGTCCGGCGTCCCGTCGTCGGCGAGCAACGAGCAGCCCTCGCTCCGGAGCAGCGTGCGCAGTGCGTCCGGTGCTGCGCCCGTCCCCTCGACGACGACCCGCGGTGCCGGGGGAGGGCCGGGCTCGACGCTGCGCAGCAGGACCGGCCGGAGCGCCTCGAGCACCTCGTCGACCCGCGCCTCGCTCGCTCCGGCGCGCGCCGCGATCAGGCGGACGGTGCCGGCGCTGGTGCCCACGCGGAGGGCGTCGAGCAGCAGCTCCTCCGGGTAGCCGATGCCGTCCAGCACCGCGTGCGGCCGGTCGAGGCCGAGCTGCACCGCGGTCGCGGAGCGCCAGAGCAGGGGGAGTCGGGGATCGAGCCGGAGCACCATCCGGCGATCATGGCCGAGACCGGCCCGGCGCCGCGCGAGTTGTCCACAGGCGGGCGCCGGACGGGGGGGTCAGACGGGGCGGTCCCCCGTGGGGGAGGAGCCGCTGTCGTCGTCGTCCGGCGAGCCGGCGTCGTCGGGCGTGTCCGGAGCGTCTCCGGAGGCGCCGTCGCCCTCGCGCGGCATCGTGCCGTTCAGCAGGTCCTCCAGCGCGCGGTCCATCTCGTCGGGCTCCGGGGTCTCGCCGCGGGCCTCGGCCGTGAGCCGGGCGACGAGCGCGCTCGGGTCGTCCAGGTCCTCTGAGCCGGGGAGCAGGTCGGGGTGCGACCAGAGGGAGTCGCGGGCCTCGGGCCCGACGGCGTCGGTCACGGCCTGCCACATCGCGGCGGCCTCGCGGAGGCGGCGCGGGCGCAGCTCCAGGCCGACGAGGGTGGCGAAGGCGGATTCGGCCGGCCCGCCGGAGGCGCGGCGGCGGCGGACCGTCTCGGCGATCGCCCCGGCGCTGGGCAGGCGGGTGGTCGCCGCCGCGGTGACGACGTCGACCCACCCCTCGATGAGGGCGAGGACGGTCTCGAGGCGGCCGTGCGCGGCGAGCTGCTCCTCCGTCTTCGGCGGGATGAGCGCGCCGGAGGTCATCGCGTCGCGGAGCTCCTCGGGGTTCGACGGGTCGAAGCCCTCGGCCAGCTCCTCGAGGCGGGTGGTGTCGATGCTGATCCCGCGCGCGAAGTCGGTGATCTGCGAGATGAGGGCGAGACGGAGCCACTTGCCGTGCCGGAAGAGGCGGGCGTGCGCGAGCTCGCGGACCGCCAGGTACAGCTGCACCTGGTCCAGCGGGATGTCGAGGCCCTCGCCGAACGCGGCGACGTTCTGCGGCAGGATCGCCGCGTCGTTCTCCTCCAGCAGCGGGATGCCGATGTCGCCGCCCGAGACGACCTCGGCGGCGAGCTGCCCGACGACCTGGCCCAGCTGCAGGGCGAACAGGGTGCCGCCGATCCCGCGCATCATGCCCTCGGCACCGGCGATCATCGCCTGCATCTCCTCCGGGGCCTGCTCGCGGAGCACGCGGGTCAGCGCGTCCGAGATGCTCAGCGCCACCGGCTCGGCGAGCTGGGTCCAGACCGGCATCGTCAGGGAGATCCACTCGAGGCGGCTGATCGAGCGCGGCGTGCGGCTCAGCTCGGAGACGTACGCGACCTCGTCGAGCCAGAGCGCGGCGACGCCGAAGGCCGCGTCGATCGGAGCCCGCACGGAGTCGGACACCGGCGCGGACTCGGCGCGCGCGAGCTGCTTCGCCTGCTCGAGCGAGAGCGTCCAGTTGACGCCGCCGTCGCCGTTCTGCTGCATCGCGCTCTGCAGCTGCGAGAGCAGGTTCTGCAGGGCCACCGGGTCGTTCGGCAGTCCCGCCGCTCCGGCGAGCTGCGAGGGGTCGACCGGGCCGTTCCCCGAGAGGAACTGCCGCAGCATCTCCCGGAACTCGTCCTCGGAGCCGCCGCCCGCTCGGTCCGCACTGTCGCCATCGGCCATCGGGATCAGCCCTCCGTCGCTCACGTGAATCCGGTCGCCGCACCGCCTCCGCGGCCCTGCACAGGGCGCCGGTTCCGGCGCGACTCCCAGTCGTTCAAGCTACGTTAGCCCGAGCGCCCGGGGCCTCGGCGTGCAGAGCACCGCTCGGGCCCAGCCCGCTTCCGCCCGCCGCGAACATCCCGGCGGAGCCGCTCCACCCGTTGCCAGAAAGGCCCCCGTGTCGCTGTTCTCCGACGACCCGCGCCCCTCCTCCTCCCCGCGCCGCCCGTGGGTCGGACCGGTCGTCCTCCTCTCGGGTGTCGCCGTCGTGGTCGGTCTGGGCGTCGCGCCCGCCCCCTACGTGATCGAGCAGCCCGGCCCCGTGTTCGACACCCTGGGCAGCAGCAAGGACGTGCCCCTCATCTCGATCCCGGACCGCACCACCTATCCCACGGCCGGCACGCTCGACATGCTCACCGTGTCGGTCGTCGGCAACCCGCAGAGCCTGCCCACCTGGGTCGAGGTCGCGAGCGCCTGGTTCGACAGGACCAAGGCGGTCGTCCCGGTCGACGCGATCTTCCCTCCCTCCTCCACGGTCGAGGAGCGCGACGAGGCGAACCAGGCCGAGATGACCGACTCCCAGCAGGAGGCGATCGCCGCCGCGCTCACCGAGCTCGGCTACCCCGTCGAGCAGCGCGTCTCGGTCGTGCAGGTGCCCGAGGGCTCCCCGGCCGAGGGCGTCCTGGAGGCGGGGGACGAGATCCTCGCGGTCGCGGGCACCCCTGTCGCCGACGCGACCGCCCTGCGCGCGACCCTGCAGACCCTCGGCACCGGCTCCCCGGTGCAGGTCAGCATCGAGCGCGAGGGCGTCCGGCAGGAGGTGGAGGTCACGCCGCGCGACTCGAACGGCGCCGCCGTCATCGGCGTTCTCCCCGGAGCGGCCTTCGACTTCCCGTTCGAGGTCGACATCCAGCTGGACGACGTGGGCGGGCCGAGCGCGGGCATGATGTTCGCCCTCGGGATCATCGACAAGCTCACCGAGGGCGAGCTCAACGGCGGGCGGAGCGTCGCCGGGACCGGCACGATCGACGCGGCCGGCGAGGTCGGCGCCATCGGCGGGATCCGCCAGAAGCTCTACGGGGCGGAGGGCGCCGGAGCCGAGTACTTCCTCGCCCCCGCGACCAACTGCAACGAGGTCGTCGGCCACGTCCCCGACGGGCTCGACGTGCTCGCGGTCTCGACCCTCGACGACGCCCTCGCCGCACTGAAGGGCATCGCCGCGGGCGACACCTCCGGGCTGCCGGACTGCAGCACCGCCGCTCCCCTCGACTGATCCCGCCCGCCGACCCCGGGTCGACGCCCAGGTGAGCCGGACAGCCGTCGCATAGCATGGGTGGCCTCCCCTCACATCTCGACAGCAAGAGGCCCTCACGTGAGTTCCACAGCAACCGAAACCCCGCCGCGGAAGAGACGGAGCGTCCTCGCCGTCACTGTCGTGGTGGTGGCCGTCCTGGTGGTGGCGTTCTTCGTCTTCGCCGGTCTGTACACCGACATCCTCTGGTACGACCAGCTCGGCTTCCTCTCCGTGCTCACGACGCAGTGGGCGGCGGCGGGCGGTCTCTTCGTCATCGGCTTCGTCGCCATGGCGGTGCCGGTGTTCATCAGCCTGATGCTGGCGTACCGCCTCCGGCCGGTCTACGCGAAGCTCAACTCGCAGATCGACCGCTACCAGCAGGTCGTGGAGCCGCTCCGGCGCCTGGCCACCTTCGGGATCCCCGCGGTGCTCGGCCTCTTCGCCGGCGTCTCCTCCGCCACCCGCTGGCAGACGAGCCTCACCTTCTGGAACCGCACGCCCTCGGGCACCACGGATCCGCAGTTCGGCCTCGACACGTCGTTCTACCTCTTCGAGCTGCCCTTCTACCAGAGCATCGTCGGCTTCGCGTCGGCGGTCCTGCTGATCTCGGCGTTCGCGACCCTCGCCACCGGCTACCTCTACGGAGCGATCCGGGTGAACGGCCGCGAGATCCGCATCTCGAAGGCCTCGCGCATCCAGCTGGCGGTCATCGCCGCCCTCTACCTCGCCGTGCAGGCGGTCAGCCTCTGGCTCGACCAGTACGCGACGCTCGCGCAGCAGGGGCCCCGCATCACCGGCGCCACCTACTCCACCGTCAACGCGACGATCCCGGGCCTGCAGATCCTGGCCGGCATCGCGGCGCTGGTCGCGATCCTCTTCGTCGTCACCGCCTTCATCGGCCGCTGGCGCTTCCCGGTCATCGGCACCGCGCTGCTGATCGTGTCGAGCCTGCTCGTCGGCTCCCTCTACCCGTGGATCGTGCAGAAGTTCCAGGTCGAGCCCAACGAGCGCACGCTCGAGCAGCCCTTCATCCAGAACAACATCGACATGACGCGCCAGGCCTACGGCGTCAGCGACGTCGACGTCATCCCCTACGACGCGACCACCGACGCGGAGCCGGGCGCCCTGCGCTCGGACGCCGAGACCACCGCGAACATCCGCATCCTCGACCCCGCCGTCGTCACCGACGCGTTCTCGCAGCTGCAGCAGTTCCGCCAGTACTACAAGTTCGGCGACACGCAGAACGCGCTCGACGTCGACCGCTACTCCATCGACGGATCGACGCAGGACGCCGTGGTCGGCGTCCGCGAGCTGAACCTCAACGGCCTCGGCACCAACCAGACCTGGTACAACCAGACACTGGTCTACACCCACGGCTACGGCCTGGTCGCCGCGTACGGCAACCAGCGATCGGCCGACGGCGAGCCGGTGTTCATCGAGTCCGGCGTCCCGACGACGGGCGACCTCGGCGACTACGAGCCGCGGATCTACTTCGGCGAGAACTCCCCGCCGTACTCGATCGTGGGCGGCAACGACTCGCGCGACATCGAGCTCGACTACCCCTCGGGCACCGACGGCGCGCAGCAGACCTACACGACCTTCGACGGCGAGGGCGGCCCCGCTCTCGACAACGTCTTCAAGAAGCTCGTCTACGCGATCAAGTTCCAGTCCGAGCAGATCTTCCTCTCGGACGGCGTGAACGACGACTCGCAGATCCTCTACGACCGCGATCCCGTGCAGCGCGTCCAGAAGGTCGCGCCGTACCTCAAGCTCGACTCCGATGCCTACCCGACCGTCGTCGACGGCCGCGTGAAGTGGGTCGTCGACGGGTACACCACCTCGGCCGACTACCCGTACTCGGAGGTGCAGAGCCTCTCGCAGGCGATCGCCGACACGAACACGCAGCAGCAGTTCCCGACCGACGACGTCAACTACATCCGCAACTCGGTCAAGGCGACCGTCGACGCGTACGACGGCAGCGTCACGCTCTACGCGTGGGACACCGAGGACCCGATCCTGCAGACCTGGCAGAAGATCTTCCCGACCACGGTGAAGCCCGTGAGCGACATGTCGGGTGAGCTGCTCAGCCATGTCCGGTACCCGGAGGACCTCTTCAAGGTCCAGCGCGCGGTCCTCGGCACCTACCACGTGACCGACGCGGGCTCCTTCTACTCCCGCGAGGACGCCTGGGCGACGCCGAACGACCCGACCAGCGGAGCCGCGACCACGGCCGCCGCGACCGGCACCAGCCTGCAGCCGCCGTACTACCTGACGCTGCAGACGCCGGACCAGGACGTGCCGTCGTACTCGCTCTACTCGACGTACATCCCGGCGAGCGTCCAGGGCGCGCAGGCCAGCCGCAACGTGCTGACCGGCTACCTCGTGGCCGACTCCGACGCCGGCTCGACGGCGGGCTCCGTGGCCGACGGCTACGGCACGCTCCGCCTGCTCGAGCTGCCGAAGGACGACACGGTGCCCGGCCCCGGCCAGGTGCAGAACGCGTTCACCACCGACCCGACGGTCGCGAACGAGCTGAACATCCTCTCCCGCGGCGACACCACCGTCACGAGGGGCAACCTGCTCACGCTGCCGGTCGGCGGCGGCCTGCTCTACGTCCAGCCGATCTACGTGCGCTCCAACGGAGACACGAGCTTCCCGCTCCTGCAGAAGGTGCTGGTCGCGTTCGGTGACGACATCGCCTTCGAGGACACCCTCGACGCGGCCCTCGACAGCCTCTTCGGCGGCGACTCGGGAGCCGACGCGGGCGACACCGGCACGCCGACGACTCCGGACGCCGGCACCGGCACCTCGGGCGGCGACACCGGAGGCGACGCGGGCGGCACGACCGGCGGCACCGGCTCCACGCCGGCCACGGGCGACCAGACGGCGCTGCAGCAGGCGCTGAACGACGCGCGGGACGCACTCACGGCTCGCGAGAACGCCCTCAAGGCGGGCGACCTCACCGCCTTCGCGGCGGCGGACGAGCAGCTGACCGAGGCGCTCTCGCGGGCGCTGCAGGCCGAGGGCGGCCAGTAGCCCGCATGGTGCAGGTCGACCGCGGCGAGCACCTCCGCTCGGGGGAGTGGCTCGAGCTGAACCGCACGTACTGGGAGGAGCGCACCGGCGAGGGTGCGCTCCACCCGGAGCTCGTCACCGCGGCGCTCCTCGACCCCGGGCCGAGGATCCTCCAGCTCGGCTCGGGCGACGGGCTCAACGCGCTCGAGCTCGCCGAGTGCGGCGCCCGCGTGGTGGGTGTCGACTTCTCGATGCCCGCGGTGCGCCGAGCACGCGCCGCCGCCGCGGACAGGGACCTCGCCGGCTCCGCCCGCTTCGTCTGCGCGAACCTCTACGAGCTGCGGCACATGCTGCCGGAGCCCGACTCGTTCGACGTCGTGCTCTGCAGCGCCGGCGTCGTCTCGTGGCTCCCCGACCTGGAGGAGTGGGCGCGGCTGGTGGAGTGGTTCGTCGCCCCCGGCGGAGCGGTGCTCGTCGCCCCGTCGTCGTCCGCTCCCGTCGGCGCCGACGTCCGCACCTGGTCGCGCACCTCGTCCGAGCTCGCAGCCGCCCTGACGGCGGTCGGGCTGAGCGTGGACGGGAGCGCCGTGCTGCGCGCCGCCAAGCCCGCCTGAGACCGGAGCCCGCTCCCACCGCCGCGTCGATTTGCACCGGCGCCGGAACGCGTGTAATGTCTCTTCTTGTGCCGCGGGGTGGAGCAGTTCGGTAGCTCGCTGGGCTCATAACCCAGAGGTCGTAGGTTCAAATCCTGCCCCCGCAACAAGAAAGCGAAAGCCGGTCCTGAGAGGGGCCGGCTTTCGTCGTTAACACGGGTCGCGGACGTGCTTCCCGCGGCTGACAGTGCGCGGGCCGAGACCTCAGTCGCCCTCGATCACGCTCAGCACGTTGCCCGCCGGATCGCGGAACCAGCAGATCGTCGGCCCGTGGCCGCGCATCACTCCGTCCGCATCGGTCGGCAGCGACGGGTCGTCGTAGATCGCCGTGGTGACGCCTGCCGCGTGCAGCTCGGCGACCGCCGCGTCGACGTCCTCCACCGAGAAGTTCAGGATCGTGAACGACGCCGGCTCGTGGTCCGGCTTCGGGTACGCGATCGCGCGGCCTCCGCCCGGCAGCCGGATGTCGAGGATCCCCATCGCGTTCAGCTCGACCTCGAGCCCGAGCACTCCGCCGTAGAAGGCCCGCGCCGCCTCCACGTCGTCCACGCTGAAGCCGCCGAAGGCCCTCTCGCTCCGGATCATCGCCGTCCTCCGTCCCGCGGCCGCACCATCGCGCCCGCTCCGCTCCGGACGCTACTCCGGTCGCCCGTCCGCGTCACCGTCGGATCCGCGCGGCGCCGCCGCCGACTTCGTGCCGGGCTCGCGCGACCCGCATCCGCGGACCGGCCTCCCGACGCTCCGCGCCGACGCGTGTGCCGGACCGGCCCGCACGTTAGGCTCGACCCCGATGCGAGGGGTGCTGCTGTGAGGGACGAACGCGGGGACGACGGCTCGAACGAGGGGCTCGGCGACCGCCCGACCCGGCGGAGCCCGCGGCAGGCGCCGCACGCGCTGCCCGCGGCACGCGTCGCCACTCCGGTCCTCACGCCCGTCCGCCCCGTGCGGCGCCGCCGGGGCCGTGTCTTCCGCGCGACCGTCAGCACGGTCGCCCTCGCCGCCATCGCGGGCCTCGTGGCGGTCTCCGCGCTCCCCGCCTACTCCTTCGACCCGGCACCCGATTCGCAGGCCGCCGTCGAGGCCGCCGCCCGCGTGCAGGCGCTCGGCAACCAGAAGCTCACCGTCGCGCCGACCGCGGTCCAGGAGCAGGTCATCCGCGACTCCTTCACCGCACCGACCCAGGCCCAGCTCGACGAGGCGGCCGCCCAGGCGCGCGCGCTCGCCGCCGCCGAGCAGGCCGCCCGCGACGCCGAGACCGCCCGCCTCGCCCAGGAGGCGCAGGCCGCGGCAGGCACGACCGGCGCGGACGGCGCCGCCGCGGGCAGCGGCGGCACCAGCACCTCGGTCACGCCCCGCGAGGAGGGCGACGACTACCCCTGGCGCGACCAGCTCACCGACGACCAGGGCGGCGGCCTATCGCCGCTGCGGTACTACTACCGCGAGTGCGTCGACTTCGTCGCCTGGCGGATCAACCGCGACCAGGGCTCGACGAGCGCACCCTTCAAGTGGACCTGGGGCAACATGACCCCGGGCGGAGGCAGCGCCTACGCGTGGGCCGGCCAGTGGGCCTCCCACGGCTGGGTGACCAGCAGTACGCCCGTCCCCGGCGCGGTCGCCTGGTTCACCGGCAACCACGTCGCCTACGTGCAGGCCGTCAACTCCGACGGCACGGTCTCGCTCGAGGAGTACAACTGGGGCAACGACCACGCGTACCACAAGCGCACCATCCCGGCCTCCCAGGTCGCCCTCTTCCTCTACCCGCCGAGCTGATGACCGGCGCCGTCGGCATGGCCGTGGCGCAGTTCGCCCCCTCGACGGACCGGGAGGCGAACATCGCGACGATCGGGCGCCTGGCCCGGATCGCCGCCGAGCGCGGCGCGAGCCTGGTGGTGCTGCCGGAGTACAGCTCCGCCTTCACCGATCCGCTCGGGCCCGAGCTGGTCGCGGCGGGCGAGGCGCTCGACGGCCCGTTCGTCACGGCTCTCGCGGCCCTCGCGCGCGAGCTCCGGATCCACCTCGTGGCGGGCATGGTCGAGGCGGTGGACGGACGCCGCATCGCGAACACGCTCGTCGCGCTCGACCCCGAGGGCACGGTCGTGGCCCGCTACCGCAAGCTGCACCTGTACGACGCCTTCGGCCAGACCGAGTCGGAGTGGGTCGCCGCGGGGGAGATCGCCGCACCCGAGACGTTCGAGGTCGGCGGCCTCGTCGTCGGGCTGCAGACCTGCTACGACCTGCGCTTCCCGGAGGTCAGCCGCTGGCTGGTCGACGCCGGGGTCGACGTCATCGCGGCACCGGCCGAGTGGGTGCGCGGCCCGCTCAAGGAGGCGCACTGGCGGACGCTGGTCACCGCCCGCGCGCTCGAGAACACGGTGTACCTCGTCGCAGCCGACCAGACCCCGCCGATCGGGGTCGGCACGAGCATGATCGTCGATCCGATGGGCGTCGAGACCGTCACCCTCGGCGAGGTCGAGGATGTCGCCGTCGCCTGGGTCTCGCGCGAGCGGATCGACGCGGCGCGCGCGAAGAACCCCGCTCTGGCGCTGCGGCGCTTCCGGGTGCTGCCGCTCTGACCGCCGCCCCCGGCCCGACGGCGCCGGGCATCCGACCGCATCCGCTGAGGCCGGCTCCTCAGCGCGCCATGCGGGCGAGGCCCGCGACCGCGGTCTCCAGCACCTCGAACCGCTTGCAGAAGGCGAAGCGGACGAGCGAGCGGTAGGGAGCCGCGTCCTCGGGGCGGCAGAACGCCGACACGGGCACCGCCACCACTCCCGCGAGATCCGGGAGCGCCCGGCAGAGCGCGACCCCGTCCTCGTAGCCGAGCGGTGCCGCGTCCGCGACGACGAAGTAGCCGCCCGAGGAGGGTGCGACGCCGAAGCCCGCAGCAGCCAGGCCCGCCGACAGCAGGTCCTTCTTGGCCGCAAGAGTCTGCGCCGCGCCGGTGAAGAAGGCGTCCGGGAGCCCGAGCCCGAGGGCGACGGCCCCCTGGAACGGCGATCCGCTGACGTAGGTGAGGAACTGCTTCACGGCGAGGACGGCCGTGATCAGCTCGCGCGGGCCTGTCACCCAGCCGATCTTCCAGCCCGTGGTGCTGAAGGTCTTGCCCGCCGAGGAGACGGACAGCGTCCGCTCGAAGGCTCCGGGAAGGGAGGCCAGCGGGACGTGCGGGGTGTCGAAGCGCAGGTGCTCGTAGACCTCGTCCGTCAGGATCACGGCGTCGTGCCGCTCGGCGAGCCGCACGATCAGCTCGCGGGTCTCGGCCGGGAGGACGGCACCGGTCGGGTTGTGCGGGTCGTTCACCAGGATGACGCGCGTGCGGTCGCTCACTGCGGCGGTCAGCTCGTCGTGGTCGACCGCGAAGGAGGGGCCGCGCAGGAGCACGGTGCGGTGCACCCCTCCTGCCAGGGCGATCAGGGCTCCGTAGGCGTCGTAGTGGGGCGTGAAGGTGACGACCTCGTCGCCCGGCTCGAGCAGGCCCAGCAGAGCCGCGGCCAGGGCCTCGGTGGCGCCCGTGGTGACGAGGACCTCGCCGTCGGGGTCGAGGGCGATCCCGGAGAAGCGCTGCCGGTGCGCGGCGATCGCCTCGCGCAGGACGGGGAAGCCGGGACCCGGCGGGTACTGGTTGACCCCCGACGCGATGGCGTCGCGCGCGGCGTCGAGGATCTCGCGCGGGCCGTCCTCGTCCGGGAAGCCCTGGCCGAGGTTCACCGCTCCGGTGCGCAGGGCGAGCGCGCTCATCTCGCTGAAGACGGTGGCGGCGACCTCGCCGCTGGGGCCGAGGAGGCCGGCGCCCGCCGCGGCGCGGGACCAGGATCCGGGAATGCTCACGTGCCCAGTGTGCCCGCTCGAGCAGTCCGGCCGGTTTCATTTCCCGCTCGCAGGCCCGTCATAAGAAACCCCCAGGTACGATCGCCAAGCTATCCCCGCTTGGAAGGAGCAGCACCCATGACCGAGAGTCACGAGGGTCCTCGTCAGCCGGAGGAACCCACCACGCCGACGGAGTCCGGCGCCCGAGAGGCGACCGAGCGCACCCCCGGCGAGAGCTCCGGAGCGTCGTCCTCGACCACCGGGCCCACCGAGCCGATCCACCGGGGCGGAGCGCACCGCGAGAGCGAGAACCCGACCGTCCCCTACCCCTCCTCCTCGGCCACCCAGCCGCCGTACACGCCGAACGCGACGGCCGGCAACGAGGCGCAGCCCGTCTCCCAGCCGGCCCGTTACGGGCAGTACGCGCCGCCCGCGGCGAACACCCTGCACGGCTCCGAGGAGCCGCCCTCCTCGAGCCCCTTCGGCCCGGGCGCCGAGTACACCCCCGCCCCCACCGCCACGAAGCGCCGAGCCGGAGTGGGCGTCGTCGCGGCGCTCGCCATCGGCGCGGTCGTGGGCGGAGTCGCGGGAGCCGGCGTGTTCGGCCTCTGGTCCGCCTCCAACGGCGGCGGGACCCGCGTGGTCTCCGCCGGCGGCTCGCAGACGATCACGGTCAACAACGCCGAGGACGCGACGACCGCCACCGCGGTCGCCGCCAAGGCCACTCCGAGCGTCGTCACCATCGCGGTGAGCGGCAGCTCGTCCGCCGGCACCGGCTCCGGCATCGTGCTCTCGAAGGACGGCTACGTCCTGACCAACACCCACGTGGTCACCCTCGACGGCGAGATCGCGAACGGCACCGTCTCGGTCACGACCAGCGACGGCCGGATCTTCGACGCGACCGTCGTCGGCACCGACCCGACCCTCGACCTCGCCGTCATCAAGCTGACCGGCGCGACCGACCTCAGCCCGATGACGTTCGCGGACTCCACCAAGATCAACGTCGGCGACACGGCGGTCGCCATCGGCGCCCCGCTCGGCCTCTCCGGCACCGTGACCGACGGCATCGTCAGCGCGCTCAACCGCAGCATCCAGGTCGCCTCCTCGGCGGCTCCGGACGACTCGGGCGACAGCTCGAGCGGCGGCACCGAGAGCCCGTTCAACTTCGACATCCCGGGCCAGCAGGCGCCGACCCAGGCGAAGAGCACCATCTCGCTGCCCGTCATCCAGACCGACGCGGCGATCAACCCGGGCAACTCCGGCGGCGCGCTGCTCGACAGCGACGGCGAGCTGATCGGCGTGAACGTCGCGATCGCGAGCGCCGGCCAGTCCTCCTCGAGCGGCCAGTCCGGCAACATCGGAGTCGGATTCGCGATCCCCAGCGCGATCGCCGAGCGCATCGCGAAGGAGATCATCGCGAACGGCTCCGCCTCGCACGGCCTGCTCGGCGCGAGCGTCTCCGACTCGACCGCGGACGTCCTCGGCGCCCGCATCGAGGAGGTCTCCGGAGGCGGTGCCGCGCAGGCGGCCGGTCTCGCCAAGGGCGACATCATCACCGCGATCGACAGCACTCCGATCACGAGCGCGTCCGACCTCACCGCGCAGGTCCGCGCGCAGGCCGCGAACGCCGCGGTCGAGCTGACCTACGTCCGCAACGGCCAGAGCTACCAGGCGAAGGCGACGCTCGGCCAGATGGCCGCCGGCTGACCCTCCGCCGCCGCGCACAGCCCCTCGAGGATCCGTCCCCGGGGGGCTTTTCCGCGTCCGGGCCCGGCCCGGGGCGCGGTGCTCCCCGCTGGTAGGGTGGTGGATCCCTGCGCCCGCGCTCCTCCCGCACGAACTGGACCCATGCAGCACGAGATCCCGGAAGACGACCTCTCCGACCTGCCCGGCGTCTCCTACGTCATGCCCGTCCTCAACGAGGTCGCCCACGTGCGCGCCGCGGTCGACTCGCTGCTGCACCAGGACTACACCGGCCCCTTCGACGTCGTCCTCGCCGTCGCCCCGAGCATCGACGGCACGGAGGAGCTCGTCGCCGAGCTGAGCGCGGCCGATCCGCGGATCCGGGTCGTGCCGAACGAGGTCGGCTCCACTCCTGCGGGCCTCAACGCCGCGATCCGCGCCTCGCGCCACCCGGTCGTCGTCCGGGTCGACGCGCACTCCGTCCTGCCGCCCGAGTACGCGCGCACGGCGGTCGAGGCGCTGCAGCGCTCCGGAGCGGCGAACGTCGGCGGAGTGATGGCGGCGGAGGGCCTCACCCCGTTCCAGCGCGCGGTCGCCCGGGCCTACGGCTCCCGCATCGGGCTGGGCGGCACACCCCACCACGTGGGAGGCGAGGAGGGCCCGGCCGACACGGTGTACCTCGGCGTCTTCCGCCGCTCCGCCCTCGAGCGCGCCGGCCTGTTCGACGAGCGCTTCAAGCGCGGGCAGGACTGGGAGCTGAACCGGCGGCTGCGCGAGCGCGGCGAGGTCGTCTGGTTCACTCCGCGCCTCACCGTCACCTACCGGCCGCGGCCCTCGATGCGCGCGCTGCTCCGGCAGTTCCTCTCGACCGGGATGTGGCGGGGCGAGCTCACCCGGATGTTCCCGGCCTCGCGGTCGCTGCGCTACTTCGCTCCGCCCGTGCTCGTCGCGATGCTCGCGATCGGGCTGCTCGTCGGGCTGGCGGGAGTCGTCCAGGTGCTCGCCGGAGCTGCGCCCTGGCTCCTGCTCGGGTTCGCGGTGCCCGCCGCCTACCTCCTCCTGGTGGCGGCGGCCACTCTCGTGGTCGCGCGGCCGGACGGCGCGCGTGCGATGCTGTGGTTCGCCGTGGTCATCCCGGCGGTCCACGTGGCCTGGGGGACCGGCTTCGTGCTCGGCTTCGCCGGGCTGACCAGCAACATCTCCGCCCACCGCCACCAGCCGCGGTCCGACTCGCCGAGGGGCGCATGACCACTACGACGAGACCCCGCTCCATCGCCGAGCTGCGCGCCGTCGCGCAGCCCCCGGAGGTGCGCGGCCGCCGCAACGCCGAGCACTGGACGGCGTCGCTCTACCTGCGCCGCTTCTCGCCCTACCTGACCTGGCTGCTGCTGAAGACCTCGATCTCGGCGAACGGCGTCACCGGGCTGATGATCCTGGTCGGCTGGAGCGCGGCGGCAGCCCTCCTGATCCCGGGGATCGCCGGAGCGGCGCTGGCGCTGCTCCTCGGCCAGCTGCAGATGCTGGTGGACTGCTGCGACGGCGAGGTCGCGCGCTGGCGCCGCACGTCCTCGCCGGCGGGCGTGTTCCTCGACAAGGTCGGGCACTACACGACCGAGGCGCTGATCCCGATCGCGCTCGGGCTGCGAGCGGCGGGCGTCCCGTTCGAGGCACCGGCGGACTTCCTCTGGACCACGATCGGCTTCGCCCTGGCCCTGGTGATCGTCCTCAACAAGGCGCTCAACGACATGGTGCACGTGGCGCGCGCGAACGCCGGTCTCACGAAGCTGGCCGACACGAAGGGCGAGGCGGTGCCGTCCTCGTCCGGGCTGGCGGGGCTTCGCCGCGCCGCCCGCTTCCTGCCCTTCCACCGCCTCTACCACTCCGTCGAGCTGACGATGCTGGCCTTCGCGACCGCCCTCGTGGGCCTCGTCGTCGGAGCGGGCACGGCCGACCGGGTCCTCGTCGGGGCGCTGCTGCCGCTCGCCCTCCTCGCCCTGGTCGGCCACTTCGTCGCGATCATGGCGTCCAAGCGTGTCCGCTCCTGAGCCGCGGGTCGGCGTCGTCGTCCTGACGCAGGGGACTCGGCCCGACGACCTCGCCGCGGGGCTGGCCGGCGTCCTCGCGCAGGAGGGCGTCGAGCTGGACGTCGTCTGCGTCGGCAACGGCTGGGAGCCGGACGGCCTGCCCGAGGGAGTGCGCGCCCTGGCGCTCCCCGAGAACCTCGGCATCCCGGCGGGCCGGAACGCCGGAGTCGACGCCGTCGCGGGGGAGTACCTCTTCTTCCTCGACGACGACGCCCGGATCCCGTCCCCCCGCTTCCTCGTCGACGCGGTCGCGCTGCTCGCCTCGAACCGCCGCATCGGCCTGGTGCAGCCCCGCGTCGACAGCACGGACGGCACGCCGAGCCCGCGGCGCTGGATCCCGCGGATCCTCAAGGGCGACCCCCGCCGCTCCGGCCCCGTCTTCTCGGTCTGGGAGGGAGCGGTCGTGCTGCGGCGCGACGTGTTCGCCCGGACGGGCGGCTGGGCGGCTCCGTTCTTCTACGCCCACGAGGGCATCGAGCTGGCCTGGCGGGTCTGGGACACGGGTCGCACCGCCTGGTACGCGGGAGAGCTCGTCGCCCAGCACCCGGTCATCCAGCCGACCCGTCACGCCGACTACTACCGGCTGAACGCGCGCAATCGCGTCTGGCTCGCCCGCCGCAACCTCGCCGCACCTCTGGCGCTCGTCTACGTGGGGTCCTGGACCGCGATCCAGTGCCTCCGCTGGCGTCGCGACCCGGCCGCCCTGCGCGCCTGGTTCGCCGGCTGGCGGGAGGGATGGCGCTCGGATCCGGGCGGCCAGCGCGTCCTCTCGGCCCGCACGGTGCTCCGGATGGCGTTCGCCGGGCGTCCGCCGATCGTCTAGCATCGGGGAATCCGCCCCCGCCGGGGCCCCCGAAAGGACGACGGTGTTCGATTCGACCCAGCTCTCCCCGCCCGAGCGCGCCGAGGCGGAGGCGACCCCTGCCGGACCGGACCTCCTGACGGCGGTCCGCGAGCGCCTCGGCGCCGTCGACGACGAGTTCTCCGGCCGCCTCGACGAGCACCTCGCGCGCCTGGTCGATCTGCTCGCCACGGTGTACGCCGGCCGCGACGACCTCGAGGACCAGCTCGTCGCGATCGTCGAGCTCGCCGCCGCCTCCTGGGAGGAGCGGCCCGAGGAGCTCCGCGCGCTCGACCGCGCCCGCGAGCAGCACCCGACCTGGTTCCTCTCGAACAAGGCTCTGGGCGGGGTCTGCTACGTCGACCGCTACGCGGGCGACCTCGAGGGGCTGCGCGCCGAGATCCCGTACCTCCGCGAGATCGGCCTGAACTACCTGCACCTGATGCCGCTCTTCGATGCGCCCGAGGGCGAGTCGGACGGGGGCTACGCGGTCTCGAGCTACCGGCGCGTGCGGCCGGACCTCGGCGACATGGAGCAGCTCCGCGGGCTGGCCTCCGAGCTGCGTGAGCAGGGCATCGCACTCGTGGTCGACTTCGTCTTCAACCACACCTCGAACGAGCACGAGTGGGCGCAGCGCGCGCTCGCCGGCGAGCAGCGCTTCGAGGACTACTACTGGATCTACCCGGACCGGGAGCAGCCCGACGCCTTCGAGCGCACGACGCGCGAGATCTTCCCGGACGACCATCCCGGCTCCTTCGTTCAGCTGGAGGACGGGCGCTGGGTCTGGGCCACGTTCCACCGCTACCAGTGGGACCTCAACTACTCCAACCCCGAGGTGTTCCGGGCGATGGCGGGAGAGATGCTCTTCCTCGCCAATCAGGGCGTCGACGCCCTGAGGATGGACGCGGTCGCGTTCATCTGGAAGGAGCTCGGCACCACCTGCGAGTCGCAGCCGCGGGCGCACCTGCTGCTGCGCGCGTTCAACGAGGTCTGCCGCCTGGCCGCTCCGGCGCTGCTGTTCAAGTCCGAGGCGATCGTGCACCCCGACGAGGTGATCGAGTACATCGACGTCGAGGAGTGCCAGCTCTCGTACAACCCGCTGCAGATGGCGCTCACCTGGGAGGCGCTCGCCACCCGCGACGTCCGTCTCCTCTCGCAGGCCCTCGAGCGCCGGCACGCCCTCCCCGAGGGCACGGCCTGGGTCAACTACGTGCGCGGGCACGACGACATCGGCTGGACCTTCGCCGACGAGGACGCCGCCGAGCTCGGGATCGACGCGGCCGGCCACCGCCGCTTCCTCAACGACTTCTACACCGACCGGTTCGACGGCACGTTCGCCCGCGGAGTGCCGTTCCAGGAGAACCCGCGCACCGGCGACCGCCGCGTCTCGGGCACCACCGCGTCCCTCGCTGGAGTGGAGGCGGGTGACCCGTACGGGATCGACCGTGTGCTTCTCGCGCACTCGATCGCCCTGAGCACCGGGGGGCTGCCGCTGCTCTACCTCGGCGACGAGGTCGGCCAGCTCAACGACCACGGCTACCTCGACGACCCGACGACGGCCGGCGACTCGCGCTGGGTGAACCGGCCGCGCCGCCCCGCGGAGCGCTACGACGAGCGCGAGGTCCCGGGGACGGCCGCGAGCGAGGTCTTCGGCGGGCTGCTGCACCTCATCGCCGTGCGCAAGGCCGTGCCGATGTTCGCGGGCACCGAGCTGAGCGTCTTCGACCCGGTCAACGACCACGTGCTCGGCTACCAGCGCCCCGGCGACGGGGAGTCGGTGCTCGTGCTCGCGAACGTGTCGGACGAGGTCCAGGAGGTCGCGGCCGAGCGGTTCGGCGGGTTCGCCGCGGAGGCGGTCGACCTGGTCACCGAGATCGCGGTCGACCTGCGCGAGGGCTTCCGTCTCGCTCCGCTGCAGTTCGTCTGGCTGAGGGTGACCCCGGCCTGATCGGCCCGCGCGACGCCCCCGGCGCGGGGGCCGTCGCCGGTACCCTGGGGCGGATGACTCCCGCTCCCCGTGCCCTGATCGCCCGCCTCCGCACCGACGCGCGACTCGCGCGCAAGGTGGGCGGCGAGCTGCTCGCGGCTCGCCGGGCCCGCCACGCGGTGACCCGGCTGCTCGCGGAGCGCGGGCCGCTGCCCGAGGGCCGGTTCGAGGTCGGCGTCTACTTCGCCGACGGCGACATCAACCTGTACCAGCTGCGGCAGTGGTACCGGCCGCTGGCCGAGCTGGCGGAGACGCACCCGGTCGTGCTGCTCAGCCGCAACGCCGGCGCCGCGGAGGTGCTGCTGCGCGAGAGCCCGGTCCCCGTCGCCTACGTCCGCTCCGTCGCCGACCTCGAGAGCACCATCGCGAGCCAGCCGCTGCGGATCGTGCTCTACGTCAACCAGAACGCCCGCAACTTCCAGATGATGCGCTACGGGCGCCGCTGGCACGTCTTCGTCAACCACGGCGAGAGCGACAAGATGTACATGACGACGAACCAGTTCAAGGCGTACGACTACAGCATGATCGCCGGGGACGCCGCCCTCGCCCGGTTGCGCCGCGTGCTCTGGGACTACGACTTCGACAGGCGCGCCCTCGCCATCGGCCGTCCTCAGGCGGACCACTTCGCCGGCGCCGTGCCGTTCACGCCCGACGAGCGCCGCGTGGTGCTCTACGCGCCGACCTGGGAGGGCGACCGCCCCGCCGCGGGCTACGGCTCGATCCGGAGCCACGGCACAGCCCTCGTGCGCGGGCTCCTGGCCGACCCGCGGTTCCGGCTCGTCTACCGCCCGCATCCCCGCAGCGGCGCGGTCGACTCCGACTACGCCGCGGCCGACCGGGCGATCGTCGCGATGATCGCCGCCGCCAACGCGGCCGATCCGCGCGCCGGTCACGTGCACGACACCGGCGCCGAGCTCGGCTGGCAGCTCGCCGCCGCCGACCTCGCGATCCTCGACGTGTCGGCGATGGTCTACGACCGGCTGGCCACGGGGCGCCCGCTGCTGGTCACCCGGCCCGTCAGCGCCGAGGCCGAGGTCGACGAGAGCGGCTACCTCGGCGACGCGGAGTGGCTGCACGCCGAGGACGCCTCCGCGATCATCGCGCGGATCGACAGCGCCGAGCACGATCCGGAGTCGGTCGAGCGGCTGGAGCGCTGGGTGCACCGCTACTTCGGCGACACGTCGCCCGGAGCGGCCACGCGGCGCTTCCACGAGGCGATCGAGCACCTGCTCACCGAGTGGGAGCGGCACGCCGCTCTGCACCGGGGCGACGGCGCGGTCGACGACCACGATCCGGAGGGCTGAGCGGGCGGGAGCACCGCTCGAACGGCCGCGTCAAGGGTGGGCCGGTCGCCGGGCGGCCTCCCGGTGCCCCGCTACGCTCGTCCCATGATGACCCCGCGCGCCTTCGCCCGCTCCCGCCGGCGCCGGTCGGCATCCGCCCAGCCCGCGGTCGAGCCGGACATCGTGGTCTCCGCCGACCCGGAGAAGCCGGTCTTCACGATCCGCTCCTTCCGCATCGGCCTGTTCGGCGCGCTCGGCGTGCTGGTGGCGCTCGTCCTGGGCGGCCTCGTCGTGCAGCTGGGCACGGTGCTGACCTACATCTTCGTGGCGCTGTTCTTCGCGCTCGGCCTCGATCCGCTGGTCTCCTGGCTCGAGAGCAAGCGCCTGCCGAGGCCGCTCGCGATCACAGCGGTCTTCGCCGCGGTGGTGCTGATCTTCGCCGGCCTGCTGGTCTACATCATCCCGATCCTGGTCGAGCAGCTGACGATGTTCGTCACGAGCGCCCCGCAGATCGTCACCGACATCGCCTCGCAGCAGTGGGTGCTCGACCTCGAGCAGCAGCTGCGCGGCGTGATCGACATCGACGAGCTGATCGAGAGCGTCCAGAGCTTCATCGGCAACCCCAACAACCTGCTCTCGCTCGGCGGCGGACTGATCGCGGTCGGGACCGGGATCGCCAGCGGCGTGACCGGCGCCGTCATCGTGCTGATCCTGACGCTGTACTTCCTCGCGTCGCTGCGCTCGATGAAGGCCGTCGCCTACCGCTTCGCCCCCGCCTCGCACCGCGCGAAGGCGCACGAGGTCGGCGACGAGATCACCGGCGCCGTGGGCCGCTACGTGGTCGGCCAGGTCTCACTCGCCGGCGTGAACGGCGTGCTCACGTTCATCCTGCTGCTCTCGATCGGCGCCCCGGTGCCGGCGCTGCTGGCCTGCGTCGCGTTCCTCGGCTCCCTGATCCCGCTGGTCGGCACGCTCTCGGGCGCCGTGATCATCTCGCTCGCCTGCCTCCTGGCCTCGCCGCTGACCGCGCTGGTCGCCGCGATCTACTACCTCGTCTACATGCAGGTCGAGGCGTACCTCCTCAGCCCCCGCATCATGAACAAGGCCGTCTCGGTCCCCGGTGCGGTCGTCGTGATCGCGGCGGTGGCGGGCGGCACCATCGCGGGCGTGCTCGGCGCCCTGGTCGCGATCCCGGTCGCGGCCTCGGTGATCATCGTCGTGCAGAAGGTCGTCTTCCCCCGTCAGGACGCCAAGTAGCGGACCGCACCGCGACGGCTGGTCCGCTCAGCGCCAGGGCGGCACCGCGCCGTCGACCGCAGCGCTGAAGCGGCGGACCGACTCCGGGACCGCGACGCCCTCCTCCGCCGGCACCGGCGCGAGCGTGCGGGTGACCAGCGGCACGACGCCCGCCCAGACCCCGGCCTCCGGCTCATCGCCGGCTCCGTGCGCGCGCACCTTCAGGCTCGCCTCGGCCAGGGGGAGGCGCAGCACCAGCGTGGCCGCGATCTCGCGGGCGGTGCTCGCTCGCACCTCCTCGTCGCGCCCCGGGAGGAGGCGTGCCACCAGCAGATCGAGGGCCCGCGCCTTCTCCTCGCCCTCCAGCGCCTCGGCCCGGCCGATCACCATCGCCGAGCGGTAGTTCATCGAGCTGTCGAAGGTGGAGCGGGCGACGACCAGTCCGTCGACCAGCGTGACCGAGGCGGTGAGGAGCGAGTGCCGAGCCGCCTCCCGCAGCAGTCCTCCGCCGCTCGACCCGTGCAGCAGGAGGGAGTCGCCGTCGCGGGCGAAGAGGATCGGCAGCACGATCGCGGCGCCGTCCCGCACGACGGCGACGTGGGCGACGAGCGCCTCGTCGAGCAGGGCGTGCAGCTCGGCGGGATCGGTGCGCTGGCGGTCGCGGAGACGGGAGACGCGGGTGCGGTCGGTGACGGGGAGGCTGTCCATGTCGGAATCGTCCCGCGCCGACTGGATCTGCCAGGATGCCACTGGGCCGCGATCGGAGTGGTCCAGAGCGGAGCGGTCGATGGCGTCGGGCGATCTGGAGATCCCGCTCCTCCTCGGGCCGTCGCCGCGCGGCTCGGTCCGCGCCGGGCTCGCCGAGGCGCTGCGCCAGGCGGTGCTGGACGGGCGCTACCGGGCGGGCGATCCGATCCCGTCGAGCCGCGTGCTCGCCGAGCGGCTCGGCGTCTCGCGGGGCTCCGTCGTCGCCGCGGTGGATCAGCTGGTGGGGGAGGGCTACCTCGTCGCCCACCCGCGCGCAGCGGTGACGGTCGCCTCCGACGGACTGCTGGCGACGGCGCCGCAGGAGCCGCGGCCGGAGTCCCGGGAGACCGTCGTCCCGCCCGCCGCGGCGGACCTGAGGCCGGGCCGGCCGGACACCCGCGCCCTCGACACCCCGGAGTGGCGGGCCGCCTGGCGCCTGGCGCTCGCCTCGCCGCCCTCGGCGCCTCCTCGGGGTTCCGGGGACCCGGCCCTGCGGGAGCAGATCGCCGAGCAGCTGCGCCGGTCCCGCGGCGTCGACGTGCAGGCGTCGGACGTGGTGGTGACCAGCGGCACCGCGGGCGCCGTCGCGCTCCTGGCCCGCGCCGCCTCGGCCTCGCTCGGACGCGAGGTGCGCGTCGCCGTCGAGGACCCCGGCTACCCGGCCGTCCGGCGCCGCCTGCGCGCCGACGGGCACGAGGTCGTCGGCGTCCCGGTGCGCGGCGACGGCATCGACCTCGACGCTCTCGCGAGCTCCGGCGCGGACGTGGTCGTCGTGACTCCGTCGCACCAGTACCCGACCGGAGGCAGGCTCGCCCTCGCCGAGCGCCTGGAGCTGGTGCGCCGCGCGTCGGCCGGCCCCCTGCTCGTGGTGGAGGACGACTACGACAGCGAGTTCCGCTACGTCGGCGCCCCGCTGCCCGCGCTCGCCTCGCTCGACTCCGGCGGCGGAGTCGCCCATGTCGGGTCGTTCTCGAAGACCGTCTCGCCGTGGCTCCGCATCGCCTACCTGGCCGTTCCGCCGGCGTCCTGGCTCCGCGCGGCGCTGGCCGGCCTCGACGACGAGAAGGACGCCTCCGCCTCGGGTCCGACGCAGGCGGCGCTCGCGCAGTTCATGGCGAGCGGGGCGTTCCGGAGGCATCTCACGCGCTCGAGACGGCGCTACGCCCACCGCCGTGAGCTGGTCCACGCATTCGGGGAGTCGGTGCCGTGGGGGCGCGCAAGCGGACTCGACGGGGGTCTGCACGTCGTCCTCTCCCTGCCCGCGCCTCTGGACGCGCACGCCGTCGCGGCCGCGCTGCTCCGGGAGGGACTGCTCGTCGCCACTCTGCACGAGTACGCCCTGTCGGGACGGGCTGCGACCGAGGCGCTGGTCCTCGGCTACGGCCATGTCGGCGACCTCGAGCTCGCTGCGGCCCTGGACCTCGTCGACCGGACCGTCCGCGCGCTCGCCGCCGGGGCCGTCCGTGGTATCCCTGGAGGATGACCCGCGACTCCGCCCTGCACATCACCGACGATCCCGACGCCGACGCGCTGCTCAGCCGCGACCCGCTGGCGCTGCTGATCGGGATGCTCCTCGACCAGCAGGTCGCGATGGAGACGGCCTTCTCCGGGCCCCGCAAGATCGAGGAGCGCCTCGAGGCGGAGGGCGCCTCCTTCGACGCCGCGTCGATCGCGGGCTTCGACGAGGACGCGTTCTCGGAGCTCTGCCGGACTCCGCCCGCGATCCACCGCTACCCGGCGAGCATGGCGGGGCGCGTGCAGGTCCTCTGCCGCGCTCTGGTCGACGACTGGGACGGCGACGCCGCGGCGGTCTGGACGCGCGACGAGCCCGACGGCCGCACGGTCCTCGCGCGTCTGAAGGCGCTGCCCGGCTTCGGCGAGCAGAAGGCGCGGATCTTCCTCGCCCTGCTCGGCAAGCAGCGCGGATTCTCGGGGGAGGGCTGGCGCTCGGCCGCGGGCGCCTACGGAGAGGAGGGCGCCTTCCGCTCGGTCGCCGACATCGTCTCTCCGGAGTCGCTGACGAAGGTCCGCGCCACCAAGCAGGCCGCGAAGGCCGCCGCCAAGGCGGAGAAGTAGGGCCGGGGGCGGCGGCCGGATGGATCGAGCGCTCGACGACGGTCCCGGTCGCCGTCTCCGCAGTCGCAGGCCGAGCAGCCCGACCCGATGATCCCCGCCGCCACCGCCCGGCTGCGCTTCCGTGAGATGACCGCCGAGGACCTCCCCGACATGGCGGACCTGCTCGGCGACCCGGTCGTGATGCGGTACTACCCCGCGCCGAAGGACCGCGAGCAGGCAGCCGCCTGGATCGAGTGGAACCGGCGCAACTACCGCGAGCACGGCTTCGGGCTGTGGATCGTCGAGACCCTCGACGGCGAGTTCGTCGGCGACTGCGGGTTGACCTGGCAGCGCGTCGACGGCGGGATCGAGCTCGAGGTCGGCTACCACGTGCGGGCCGGTCTGCACGGCCGCGGCTACGCCACCGAGGCGGCTGCGGCCTGCCGCGACCTCGCGCTCGCCCACCGCCTCGCGGGACGACTCGTGGCGCTCGTGCACCCGGACAACGCCGCCTCGAGGCGCGTCGCCGAGAAGACCGGCCTCCGCGTGATCGCCGAGGACCGCGACGGCGGCGGACTCGTCCGCACCGTGCTCGGGATGCCGCTCGTCGCGCCCGGGCGCCGGCCTCGGGAACGCTGACCGAACGCCTCCGACGGCTCCGGACCATCGCGCGCGGAGCAGGCCCTGAGCTGGAGCAGATCCTGAGCTAGATCCGGTCCTCCAGCGCCGCGATCAGCGCCGCGCGGTCCTCGCGGAGGATCGAGGCCCCGCCCCCCGGCACGGTCCGCACCTCGACGCCGCGGCCGGCGAGGACGCCGCCCAGCGAGCCGTGGCCCAGCGGGTCCTCCGGCATCACGGCGAGCGTCGCCACGGGGAACGTCTCGGGGGCCTCGGCCGCACCCCGTGCCGTCAGCCCGACGGCGGAGTCCTGCTCCCAGAGCGCGTGGGCCGACACGTCGAGCTCGATCTGCTCGTCCGTCCAGATCGGGTGGCGGTGGCGGAGGGAGTCGGCGTCGCCCTTCTCGACGTGCGCGACCGAGCCGCCGCGGTGGAGCGCGCCCGCCAGTCCCCGGGCGTCCGAGAACGCGGGGTCGAGCAGGACGAGCCGGTCGGCGCCGTACTCGGGGGCGAGCCGGGCGGCGACGACGGCGCCGAGGCCGTGGCCGATGACAAGGTCGGGGGTCTGCAGCACCGAGGCGCGGACGTCCGACGCCCAGCGCTCCGGCGAGTACACGGGCGATGCCGGCGAGCCGCCGTGACCGGCGAGATCGGGGGCCACCACGCGGTAGCCGTGCTCGTGCAGCGTCGGGACCAGGGCGTACCAGATCCGGGAGTCGGAGCCGAGGCCGTGGAGGAGGAGCGCCGTCCGCTCGCCCGTTCCGCCGTAGTCGCGGACGAACAGCGCCAGCGGCTCGGCCGGCGCGGCGGCCAGCGCCTTCCGCTCGGCGCGGGTCGGCTCGAGCACGAGGGTGTTGCCGAACGCCTGCGGTGCCGGCCCGAACGCATCGCGCGCGCTGTGGATCACCTTGCGGCCGAGCATCGCGTTGCCGACGCCGCCCAGTGCCGCTCCGATCCCGAACGGCATCGCCCGGCCGACCAGGCCCGCGCCCTGCTGGGCGAGGAAGTGCTTGGCGAAGGACTTCTTCGCGCGGTCCGCCAGCTCGCCCACGAGGAAGGACGGCAGGCCCTTCGTGACCACGGAGCCCCAGTACTGGTTGAGGCCGCTGCCCCCGCCGACGGCCTGCCCGGCCACCTGGCGCACCATCTCGCTGCCGGAGGAGCCCATCATCAGCGTGAGCACGAGGGCCCGCGCGCGGTCCGGGTCCTCGAGCGGGATCCCGTGCACCTCCGTCACCGACTGCGCGAAGAGCGCGCTCGCCTCCAGGAACCCTGCGGCTCCCGCGCCGGAGAGAGCCACCGAGGCGGCCGTGCCGATGCCGGGGACGACGGCGGTCGCCCCGATCGCCGCGCCTCCCGCGGCCACGCTCGAGAGGTACTGCCGCTCGAGCGACGTGATGATCTGCTCCGGAGTCGCCCCGGGACGCCGGCGCCGCAGCAGGCGGATGTTCGCAAGCACGGCCGGGCGCTGCACCGCGAGGAGCCGGTCGAGCAGCTTCGCCAGCTGCGCGTTCTCGGAGCCGTCGGCCTGCTCCACCTCGCCGGCCCTCTCCACGGCGCGCTCGCGCTTGCGGTCCTTCTGGGCCATGTCGTGCACTCCTGCGTCCTCGGGCGCCGCGTGCGGGAGGGGTCAGTCGTCGGAGACGGTGCCCTGGACGGGCGGGCCCTCGGCCGGCGCCGTGCTGCTCCGCGGTGTCGGCGCGTAGTCCTCAGCGTAACGCGCGAGCACCTCCTCGATCGGCGCGTCCAGCACCAGGCGGCCCTTGTCCAGGTAGAGGCCGCGCGTGCAGAAGCGGCGGAGGTCGCGCTCGTTGTGCGAGACGAAGAAGAGGGTGCGGCCGGAGGCGAGCAGCTCCTCGATCCGCGCGTAGCACTTCTCGCGGAACGCCCTGTCGCCGACCGCGAGCACCTCGTCCACCAGGATGATCGGCTCCTCGAGCCGCGACACGACGGAGAAAGCGATGCGCACCTTCATCCCGCTCGAGAGGTGCTTGTAGGGGGTGTCGAGGAAGTCGCCGATCTCGGCGAACTCGATGATCGAGTCGAAGCGCGCGTCGACCTCGCGCTTGGACATCCCGTGGAGACCCGCGGTCAGGTAGACGTTCTCGCGGACGCTCAGGTCGGCCACGAAGCCGCCGGTGATCTCGATGAGCGGAGCGACGCCCCCGCGCACCTCCACCGCACCCTCGTCCGGCAGCACGACGCCGGCGACGAGCTTGAGCAGCGTCGACTTGCCCTGACCGTTCCGGCCGACGACACCGATGGCCTCGCCCGCCCGCACCTGCACGTCGAGCCCGCGCAGCGCCCAGAACTCGCCGGGCCGCGAGCGGCGGGAGCGGCCGGCGAAGAGGTCCTTGAAGGAGCGGCGGCCCCGCCGGTTGCGGCGGAAGCGGATCCCGAGGCCGCGGCACTCGATGACCACCGGGGCGTCGGCCATCACAGCTCCTTCAGCACCGCGCGCTCGGAGCGGCGGAAGACGACGAGGCCCAGCGCCAGCACGAGCACCGAGATGCCCGCGGAGGCGAGGATGAGCGGGACGTCGAGCTCGCTCTCGAAGAACGCGGAGCGGTAGAGGGCGAAGATCCCGCTGAGCGGGTTGAGCGCCGCGAGCGGCCGGATCTGCTCCGGCAGGTTGGCCGTGGAGTAGATGATCGGCGACGCGTAGAAGAGGAACCGGAGCACGAGCTTCACGGCCCGCTCCAGATCGCGGAAGAACACCACGAGCGGGGCCACCAGCAGACCCACGCCGAGCGTGAGCACCGCCTGCAGCAGGATCGCCACGGGGAACAGCAGCGCCGCCCAGGTCAGGTGCGCGCCGGCGATCACGGCGAAGAGCACCAGCACCGGCAGGCTCGCCACGAACTCGATGCCCTTCGAGAGCACGATCCGCCCGACCCAGATGGTCCGCGGGATCGACGTCGACCGCACCAGCTTCGCCTCGCGGAGGAACGCGCGGGTCGCGTCGGACGTCGCCTGGTTGAACCACATCCACGGCAGCAGGCCCGCGAGCAGGAAGACGATGTACGGGTCCTCGCCGACGGTCCGCTGGAAGACGACGGTGAAGACGAAGAAGTAGATGCCCGACATGACGAGCGGGTCGAGCACCGACCAGACGTAGCCGAGCGCGCTCGTGGCGTACCGGACGGTGAGGTCGCGCCTGGTGAGCAGCCAGAGGGAGTGGCGGTAGCGCCAGGCCCGGGAGCGCCGGTGGCGCAGCGCCGTCTCGGTCGCGAGGGTGTCGGCCGTGCTCACTGCGCGACTCCTCCCGTCGGCTCCGCTCGAGCCGGGGGAGGAGCCGGGAGCGTCAGACGAAGAGGTTCGCGCGCTCGAGGTCCTCGGCGAAGTCCACCTCGACGGCGTAGAGGTCGGAGATGTCCATCGGCTCGACGAGCAGGCGGTCCTGCTCGATCGCCAACTCTATGCCACGCTCGAAGTAGTCCTGGGCGTCGACCCGGGCGAGCTGGCGCACCAGCGCGGCCTTGTCGGAGGCGGACACGTAGTTGATCCCGACCGCCTCGCCGAGGCCGCCGCGCACCGTCTTGGAGAGCTCCTGGATGAAGCCCTCGGCGCTCGTCGTGTACTTGACCTCCTCGTCCGACACCTTCGAGGTGTTGACGGTGACGAAGGAGACGTCCTTCGCGATCAGCGCGGCCGCCCGGTCGAGGATGCGCGGGTCGAAGACGACGTCGCCGTTCATCCACAGCACGCCGCCCTGCCCGCTCGCCTGCAGCGCGCGGAGGAGGCTCTTGGAGGTGTTGGTCTGGTCGTACTGCTCGTTGTAGACGAACGTCGCCGAGGGGAAGGCCTCGATGATGTGCTCGAGCTTGTAGCCGACGACGATGCTCACCGGGACCTTCGTGCCGAAGGCGTGGTGGATGTTGTCGAACTGCTGCTGCATGATCGTGCGCCCGTCGCTGAGCGGCGTGAGCGGCTTGGGGAGGGAGCGGCCGAGCCGGCTGCCCATCCCTGCGGCGAGGATGACGACGGTGGCAGGGCTGCTGCTCGTCGAACCTGTGTGCATCATCGTGTGTTCTCCTCGAATTAACCGCTGCGTCTCGATCTGGTCGACTCCTCGGGTAGAGACCTAGTGTACAGTTCACGCCCCCCGGGGCCAGGGTGGTTGACCTCTCGCCGTGTCGCCGGGTGTCGGCGCGGGCGCCGGGGGCCCGCGGGCGAGTTGGTACCGTAGCCGGATGACGTCCGTGACGAACGCCGAGCCCGCTGAGGGTGCCGCGGATCCGGACGGCGCCTCGCCCGTCGTCTTCGAGCTGCACCAGCTGACCCGGACCTTCGGGAGGACGGTGGCGGTCGACCGCATCGACCTGGCCGTCCGCGCGGGGACCTTCTACGGGATCATCGGCCCGAACGGCGCGGGCAAGACCACCACGCTCTCGATGATGACGGGCCTTCTTCGACCCGACACCGGCCGCGTCCTCGTGCACGGCGTCGACGTCTGGAAGGACCCGTCGGCCGCGAAGCCGCTGATCGGGGTCCTGCCCGACCGCCTCCGGCTGTTCGACCGGCTCACCGGCGCCCAGTTCCTCGCCTACTCCGCCGCGCTGCGCGGCATCGACCTCGCCACGGCGAAGCAGCGCACGGTCGAGCTGGCCGAGGCGCTCGGCCTCTCCGACGCGCTGGAGCGCCTGATCTCAGACTACTCCGCGGGGATGGCGAAGAAGGTCGCCCTCGCGGCGGCGATGATCCACGCCCCGCGCGTGCTGGTCCTCGACGAGCCGTTCGAGTCGGTGGACCCGGTCTCCTCGGCCGCCGTGATCACCGTGCTGCGCCGCTTCGTCGAGGGCGGCGGCACCGTCGTCCTCTCCAGCCACGGGCTCGACTTCATCGAGCGCGTCTGCGACGACGTGGCCGTGATCGTCGGCGGGCGCGTGCTCGCCTCCGGGACGGTCGCGGAGGTCGCCGGCACCGCGACGCTGGAGGAGCGCTTCCTCGAGCTCGCGGGCGGCAAGCAGATCGCCGAGGGGCTGCAGTGGCTGCACGACTTCTCCGGCTGAGGATCGACGTCCTCCTGGGCGCGTTCCGCTCCGGGCCCGCGCGCTCGGCCGGCGCCGTCCTGGGCGTGCTCGTGGTCGTCGCGGTGACGGCCCTGCTGATCGGGGCGATCGGCGCTCTGCGCTCCTCGGACGCGGCGGCGGGCGCTCTCGTGACCGCCGGCGGACTCGTCTCCGTCGGCTTCCTGGTGCTGCCCTTCCTGCTCGGCCCGCTCGACCCGATGGATCCGCGCGCGTTCCGCCTCTTCGGCCTTCCGCCGCTCCGCCTCGCCGGGGCGCTCGCCCTGGCCGGCCTCGTCTCGGTCCCCACGCTCGCCCTGCTGGTGGTCGGGCTCGCGTGCGCGCCGCTCGTCCCGGGCGCAGGCGCCTTCGCCGTGGTCGGCCCGCTCCTCGCGGTGGCGACGGCCTCGCTGTTCGCGCGGATCGGCCTCGCCGCCTCCGCCGCCCTCGTCCCCTCCCGGACCGCCCGCGAGCTGCTGGCCGTCCTCGGCCTGGTGCTGATGCTGGGCGGTCCCGCAGCCCTCGGCGCCGCCGCGCTGGTCGACACGGGGGACACCCCGGTGCTCGAGCGCTGGGGCGCGGCGATGGGGGCCACTCCGTTCGGCGCGGCGTGGATGATCGCCCCGGCCGCCCGGACCGGCGACGCGCTCGGCCCGCTCCTGCTGGCCCTGGCGACGCTCGTCGCGGCGGGCGCGCTCTGGTGGCTCGTCGTCCGCCTGCTGACGGAGCGCCCCGAGCGCACGCACCGGCCGCCGCGCGGCCTCCGGCTGGGCTGGTTCGACGTCCTCGGCTCGACCCGGACCGGCGCGATCGCGGCGCGCAGCATCACCTACTGGCTCCGGGATCCGCGCTACCAGGCGTCGCTCGTCGCCGTGCCGGTGCTGCCGGTCGCAGCCCTGCTGCTGCTCGCGGTCGTCGGCGTCCCCTTCCCGCTGCTCTCGCTGCTCCCGGTCCCGCTGATCGCGCTGTTCCTCGGCTGGTTCCTGCACAACGACGTCGCCTACGACGGATCGGCGTTCTGGCTCCACGTGGCCGCGGGCGTCCGCGGCTGGTCGGACCGGCTCGGCCGCGCCTTCCCGACCCTCCTGCTCGGCGTGCCGGTCGTCGTGCTCGGCTCGCTGATCAGCAGCGCGACCTCGGGGCTCCCCGATGCGCTGCCCGTCGTGCTCGCGGTGAACACCTGCCTCCTGCTCGTCCCCGCCGGCGTCGCCAGCGCCGTCTCGGCACGGCTCGCCTATCCGGCTCCGCGCCCGGGCGACAGCGCGTTCACGCAGCCCCAGGCCCCCGGAGCCAGTGGCGCCGGTCCGCAGTCCCTCGCGTTCGGCCTGGGGCTGCTCCTCTCGGCTCCGGCCGTGGTGCTCGGCGTCCGGGCCCTGTTCGTCGACCCGGAGGCGGCGGGTGACGCCGTGCTCGTCGGCTTCGGCAGCGCCGTGGTCGTCTTCGCCCTCGGCGTGCTCCTCGGCGGCCGGCTGTTCGAGCGCCGCGCGACCGAGCTGGTCGCGTTCACCAGCCGCTACTAGCGCCGCCCGATCCGGAGCGCACGGCCGCGGGCCCGGGCTCCGCGCGTAGGATCGTCGGCATGATTCCGCGCGTCCAGAACAGCAGCACCGACCCCCTCGAGGGAGGCGGAGGAACCGCCACGCTCGACCGCGAGCTCGAGGAGCTCCTCAACCAGGAGTCCATCGAGCCGGGCGACCACGAGCGCTTCTCCCACTACGTGCCGAAGGACAAGATCCTCGAGAGCGCCATCACCGGCAAGCCGGTCCGCGCGCTCTGCGGCAAGAAGTGGCTCCCGGGCCGCGACCCGGAGAAGTTCCCGGTGTGCCCGGCCTGCAAGGAGATCTACGCGAAGATGAAGTGAGCTCCCGCCCCGCTCACTCGTAGCGGGTCGGGATGACGGGCTCGCCGCGGCCGAGCCGGAGCGCGTCGATCGGCAGCTCGAGGACCGCGTTCGCGTGGTGCGCGCGGGCTGCCGCCACTCCCTCGATGCCGAGGTGCTCGGGACGGATCGTCCCGTCCTCGATCAGGGGGACGAGCAGCGCCCGCTCGTCCTCGCCGACGGCGCCCTCGGGGCCGGCGCCCACGTGCACGACCTCGGCCTCGGCGACCCCGTCGTCGGAGAGCAGACGGCCGGCGGCCTTCCGCCCGCCGATCGACGCCTTCGAGACCGACTTCTTCGCCACCGCGACCCATTCGCCCGCGTCGTCCTCGTGCGCGACCAGCTTGTAGACCATGCCCGCGGTCGGGTGGCCCGAGCCCGTCGCCACCGAGGTGCCGACGCCGTAGGAGTCGACCGGTGAGGCCGCGAGCGCGGCGATCCCGTACTCGTCGAGGTCGTTGGTGACGGTGATGCGCGTGCCGGTCGCGCCGAGCGCGTCCAGCTGCTGCCGGACGGCGGCCACCTGCTGGGGGAGGTCGCCGGAGTCGATGCGCACGGCGCCGAGGCCGGTGCCGGCGACGCGGACCGCCAGGTCGACGGCGGCCGTCACGTCGTAGGTGTCCACCAGGAGGGTCGTGCCGGGGCCGAGCGCGGCGACCTGCGCGCGGAAGGCCTCCTCCTCCGAGTCGTGGAGGAGCGTGAAGGAGTGCGCGGAGGTGCCCATCGTGGGCACGCCGAAGCTGCGGCCCGCCTCCAGGTTCGAGGAGGCGCCGAATCCGGCGATGTAGGCGGCGCGAGCCGCGGCGACGGCGGACCGCTCACCGGCGCGGCGCGAGCCCATCTCGGCGAGCGGTCGCCCGTCGGCGGCCGAGACCATCCGCGCGGCGGCGCTCGCCACGGCGCTGTCGTGGTTGAGGACGCTGAGCACCAGGGTCTCGAGAAGCACGCCGTCGGCGAAGGGCGCCTCGACGATGAGCACGGGGGAGCCCGGGAGGTAGACCTCGCCCTCGCGGTAGCCCCAGACGTCGCCCCGGAAGCGGTAGTCGGCGAGCCAGTCCAGCGTGCGGGAGTCGACGACGCGGTTCCCGCGGAGCCAGGACAGCTCGTCGTCGCCGAAGCGGAACCGCGAGATCAGCTCGAGGAGCCGGCCGGTGCCCGCGAGCACGCCGTAGCGGCGTCCCGGCGGGAGGCTCCGGGCGAACACCTCGAACATGCAGCGGCGGTCGGCGGTGCCGCTGCCGAGGGCGCCCTCGACCATCGTGAGCTCGTACCGGTCGGTGAGGAAGGCCGTGGAGTCCATCCGCTCAGTGTTCCACGGCCGCCTCCGCGCGCCCAGGCGCGGGTGCCGGGGCTTGCGCACGCCGCCGGGCCCGGGAACGGCGTGCGGCCGGGACCGGGCCGCAGGGCGCGGGTAGGCTGTTCCTCCGTGACGGACGCACCGCTGGGCATCTTCGACTCCGGAGTCGGCGGGCTCACCGTCGCCCGCTCCGTGATCGACCAGCTGCAGAACGAGTCGATCGTCTACCTCGGCGACACCGCGCACTCGCCCTACGGTCCCAAGCCGCTCGCCGACGTCCGCGCCTACGCCCTCGACACCCTCGACACGCTGGTCGACCAGGGCGCCAAGCTGCTCGTCATCGCCTGCAACACCGCCTCGGCCGCGATGATGCGCGACGCCCGCGAGCGCTACACGCTCGGCCGCGGCATCCCGGTGATCGAGGTCATCCAGCCCGCCGTCCGCAGCGCTGTCCGCGACACCCGCAACCGCCGCGTCGGGGTGATCGGCACGGTCGGGACGATCCGCTCCCGCGCCTACGACGACGCCTTCGTCGCCGCGCCCGACCTGCAGCTGTTCACCGCCGCCTGCCCGCGCTTCGTCGAGTTCGTCGAGGCGGGCGTCACCTGGAGCGACGAGCTGCTCGCGGTGGCGGAGGAGTACCTCGCGCCGCTCAAGGCCGCGGGGGTCGACACGCTCGTCCTCGGCTGCACGCACTACCCGCTGCTGCGCGGTGCCATCGCCTACGTGATGGGGCCGGACGTCCGCCTCGTCTCGAGCGCCGAGGAGACCGCGCTCGACGTCTACCGGACCCTCGTGGCGCACGGCCTGCAGCGCACCTCCGCCGCTCCTCCGACCTACCGGTGGGAGGAGACGGGCTCGAGCGACTTCGTCCGCCTCGCCCGCCGCTTCCTCGGCCCGGAGGTCTCGAGCGTCGACCTCGTCGAGACCGGCACCATCAACCTGCGCGAGCTCGACCGGGCCGCGCTCCCGCACGATCGAGGGAGACCCGAGTGACCGACAGCACCGCATCGAAGGCCGCGCGCAAGGACGGGCGGGCGCCCGACGAGCTGCGCACCGTGACGATCGAGCGCGGCTGGAGCACCCAGGCCGAGGGCTCCGCGCTCGTCTCGTTCGGGAACACCAGGGTGCTCTGCACCGCCTCCTTCACGAACGGCGTGCCGCGCTGGCTGCAGGGCAAGGGCAAGGGCTGGGTCACCGCCGAGTACGCGATGCTGCCCCGCTCCACCAACTCCCGCATGGACCGCGAGTCGGTCAAGGGGAAGGTCGGCGGGCGCACGCACGAGATCTCCCGGCTGATCGGCCGGAGCCTGCGCGCGGTGGTCGACACGAAGGCGCTCGGCGAGAACACCCTCGTCATCGACTGCGACGTCCTCCAGGCCGACGGCGGCACCCGCACCGCGGCGATCACCGGCGCCTACGTGGCGATGGCCGACGCGATCGAGTGGGCGCGCGGCAAGAAGTACGTGGGGCAGAAGGCGCAGCCGCTGATCGACAGCCTCTCGGCCGTGTCCGTCGGCATCATCGACGGCGTGCCCATGCTCGACCTGGCCTACGTCGAGGACGTGCGCGCCGAGACCGACATGAACGTCGTCGTCACCGGACGCGGCCTGTTCGTCGAGGTGCAGGGCACCGCCGAGGGGGCCCCGTTCGACCGCCGCGAGCTCGACGCCCTGCTCGACCTCGCGGTCGCCGGTGCCGCCGACCTCGCCCGCATCCAGGCCGAAGCGCTCGCCGCGGAGCCCGGAGCGTGAGCCTGGACCTCGTCCTCGCCACGCACAACGCGGGCAAGGTGGAGGAGTTCCGCGCCATGCTGGCCGGCGCGCTCCCCGGAGTCGGCGTCCGCGCCTACGACGGACCCGAGCCCGTCGAGGACGGCGTGAGCTTCGCCGAGAACGCGCTGATCAAAGCGCGCGCGGCGGCGGCGCACACCGGCCTCGTGGCGCTCGCGGACGACTCCGGGATCTGCGTCGACGTCCTCGGCGGCGCGCCGGGCATCTTCTCGGCCCGTTGGTCGGGACGCGCGCACGACGCGACAGCCAACCTCGAGCTCCTCCTGGCGCAGCTGCACGACGTGAAGGCGGAGCACCGCGGTGCGCACTTCAGCTGCACCATCGCCCTCGTGGTGCCGGACTCCGTGCTCCCGGGCGGACAGGAGACGGTGGTCGAGGGCCGCTGGGACGGCGCGATCGCGACGGCTCCTCGCGGTGCGAACGGCCACGGCTACGACCCGGTGTTCGTCCCCGAGGCCGGGGCGCTCACGGCGGCCGAGCTCGCTCCCGAGCAGAAGAACGCCCGGAGCCACCGCGCCCGCGCCTTCACCGCGCTGCGCGCCGAGCTCGCCGCCCTGTCCGCCCGGCTCTGACCCCGGCGGGTTCCCACCGCGGGATGTCACTCCGGTGCACGCCTGTCGGCGTGCCGCGTGCCGGAGTGGCGTCTCGCGGAGGCGGAGGTCAGGACTTCGGGTGCTTGTCGTCCAGCGTGTCGGCGTCGAGCACGTAGGCGGCCGACTCGGTCGAGTCGGTCTCGGGGTCGGCGGCGAGCTTCGCCTTGCGCTGCTGCTGGAAGAAGTGGAACAGCGTCGGCACCAGCGCGAGCACGACCGCGCCGATCAGGATCACGTCGATGTAGTGCGAGACGAAGTCGGCGACCGGCGGGATGAAGGCGAGCAGCCACCCGATCAGGGTGACCCCGCTGCCCCAGATCAGGGCGCCGATGAGGTTGTAGAGGCTGTACTTGCGGTAGTTCATGTGGGCCACGCCGGCCGCGATCGGCGCGAAGGTGCGGACGATCGGCACGAAGCGCGCGAGGATCACGGCGAGGCCGCCGAAGCGCTCGAAGAACGCGTTGGTTCGCTTCACGTTCTCGATGCTGAAGAAGCCGGACTCCTTGCGCTCGAAGATGCGCGGGCCGGCCTTGTGCCCGATCAGGTAGCCGACCTCGCCGCCGACGAAGGCCGAGAACCCGACGGCCAGGCAGATGACCCAGATCGGGACGCCGAGGCCGCCGTTCGACGCGTTCTCGTGCGCCAGCAGGCCCGTGATGATCAGCAGCGTGTCGCCCGGGAAGAGGAAGCCGATCAGCAGTCCGGTCTCGGCGAACACGATGAGGCAGACCACGAGCACACCCCAGGGGCCGAACGAGGTCAGGATCGTCTCCGGATCGAGCCAGGGGACGAGGGCGGCGTGATTCAACGGATCTCCAGTCGACGGGGGCCGGTGGCCGGTCGGCGGTCACGCGAGCGCGCTCAGCGTACCGGCCGATCCCGTGCGGAAGGAGGGACTCGAACCCTCACGCCTCTCGGCACAGGAACCTAAATCCTGCGTGTCTGCCATTCCACCACTCCCGCGTGCGGGCTCCAGTGTAGGAGGAGGGCCCCGCGCCTCAGCCGCGGGAGGCCGCCCGGGGGAGGTACCGCGGGATCCAGCGGGCGAGCGCCCCCGCTCCGCCCAGACCGAGCACCCCCATCACGACGGCGGCGAAGGGGAGGGAGATCAGGGCGGTGAGCGCCGACACGACGATCGGGGCGGCGGCGTTGCCCGCGTCGCCGGTGAAGCGGAACGCGCCGAGGAACGGGGCCGGATCGGCGGGGGGCGCGAGATCGGCGCCGATGGTCATCAGGATCCCGGAGCCGATGCCGTTCGCGGCCGCGAGCACGCAGGCCACGGCGACGAACCAGGGCACCGGATCGAGGGCGAGCACCGAGGCGGCGAGGGCGAGGTGGCCGAGCCCGAGGCCGATCATCGAGGGGATCGCGGTGGCGCCCCGGCCGAAGCGGTCCATCAGCTGGCCGCCGGCGTAGAAGAGGGCGAAGTCGAGCGCGCCGGCGATGCCGATGATGATCGCGGTGTCGGTCTCGGCGAGCCCGATGCTCACCGCCCAGAGGGGGAGGATCAGCGTCCGGCTCGCCCGCAGCGCCCCGATCACGGCGGCGCCGGTCCCCATCCGAGCGAGGACCCCGCGGTGCTCGCGCAGCGTCCCGAGCAGCGACTGCGGCGACTCCGGGACGGTCGCCGACGCCTCCGCGGCGACCACGTCCTCCGGAGCGGCGCGGTCGGCCGCGGCCTGCGCCCGCCGCAGCACCGTCGCGGGGTCGGGCACGAGCAGCAGGACCACGACCGCCGCCACGCAGCAGACGATGTGCACCCAGAAGACGGACTCGACGGAGCCGGTGAGGTGCACCACCCCGGCCGCCAGGAACGGGCCGATCAGCCAGCCGGCGCGGAACGCCCCGGCGAGGGCGCTGAGCGCGCGGGCGCGGTGCGTGATCGGGACGAACGACGTCATGAACGCGTGCCGCGCCAGCGCGAAGACCGCGGTCGCGAGGCCGATCACGAAGACGCCGATCGTCAGCCCGACCCACGACGTCGAGAGCAGGCACACCACGAGCCCGAGGATCGACGCGGCCGAGGCTCCGAGCATCGCGCCGCGCTCGCCGATCCGGGAGACGATCCAGCCGCTGGGGATGTCGCCCGCCAGCTCGCCGATCATGATCATCCCCGCCACGAGGCCCGCCAGGGCCAGCGTCGCGCCGAGGTCGCCGGCCGCGGCCGGCAGGAGGGGGATGATCGCCCCCTCGCCGATGGAGAAGAGGAGGGTGGGGAGGAAGGTCGACAGCAGCAGCGGCCCGACGGGGAAGGGGCGCGGAGCGGTGCTGGTCACCGTCCCCAGGGTACGCCCGGGCCGGAGGGCGGCCCCCGGCCCCCGGTAGTCTGGACGCACCATGCTGGACAACGATTTCACCGAGCAGATCACTGCTCTCCGCTCCACCTTCGCCGACATCCGCGCCGTCATCGACGTGGACGGTCTCCGCTCGAAGATCGCCGAGCTCAGCGAGCAGGCCGGCGCCCCCGACCTGTGGGACGACACGGCCAACGCGCAGAAGGTGACCAGCGCCCTCAGCCACCGCCAGTCCGAGCTCGCGCGGATCACCGCGATCGACCGGCGCCTGGACGACCTCGAGGTGCTCGTCGAGATGGCGAACGAGGCCGAGGACGCCGAGTCCGAGCAGGAGGCGATCGCCGAGCTCTCCTCCCTCCAGAAGGTCATGGGCGAGCTCGAGGTGCAGACCCTGCTCGACGGCGAGTACGACGACCGCCCCGCCGTGGTCACCATCCGCGCGGGAGCGGGCGGCGTCGACGCCTCCGACTTCGCCGAGATGCTCATGCGCATGTACCTCCGTTGGGCCGAGAAGCACAAGTACGCGGCGACCGTCATGGACGCCAGCTACGCGGAGGAGGCGGGCATCAAGTCGGCCACCTTCCAGATCGACGCCCCCTACGCCTTCGGCACGCTCTCGGTCGAGGCCGGCACCCACCGCCTCGTGCGGATGAGCCCCTTCGGCGCCGCGGGCAAGCGCCAGACCTCCTTCGCCGCGGTCGAGGTCATCCCGCTGATGGAGGAGGCCGGGGCGATCGAGATCCCGGACAACGACATCCGCGTGGACGTCTTCCGCTCCTCCGGCCCCGGCGGCCAGTCGGTGAACACCACCGACTCCGCGGTGCGCCTCACCCACCTGCCCACCGGCACCGTCGTGTCGATGCAGAACGAGAAGAGCCAGATCCAGAACCGCGCCGCGGCGATGCGCGTGCTCCAGTCGCGGCTCCTGCTGCTGCAGAAGGAGCAGGAGGCGGCCACCAAGAAGGAGCTCGCCGGCACCATCACCGCGAGCTGGGGCGACCAGATGCGCAGCTACGTCCTCGCTCCGTACCAGATGGTGAAGGACCTGCGCACCGACCACGAGGTCGGCAACCCCTCGCACGTGTTCGACGGCGACCTGGACGGCTTCATCGCCGCCGGGATCCGCTGGCGGAAGTCCTCCTAGCGCGGCGCGGGCGCGTCCCCACCGACGCGCCGCGCGCCCCCTCGGCGGACTCTTCGGGATCGTCGCTTACCCTCGTACCGACATGATTCGCTTCGACAACGTCTCCAAGCAGTATCGGGGCGGCACGAGACCCGCCCTCAACGCCATCGATCTCGAGATCCTCCGGGGCGAGTTCGTCTTCCTCGTCGGAGCCTCCGGCTCCGGCAAGTCGAGCTGCCTCCGCCTGATCCTCAAGGAGGAGCGCCCCTCCTCCGGGTCGATCCACGTGCTCGGGCAGAACCTCGGCAAGATCTCGAGCCGCAAGGTCCCGTACTTCCGCCGCAACATGGGCGTCGTGTTCCAGGACTTCCGGCTGCTGCCGAACAAGTCGGTCTTCGACAACGTCGCGTTCAGCCTCCAGGTGATCGGCAAGTCGAAGGGCTACATCCAGGAGGCCGTCCCGGACACGCTCAAGATGGTGGGCCTCGCGGGCAAGGCGTCGCGCCTGCCCCACGAGCTCTCCGGCGGCGAGCAGCAGCGCGTGGCGATCGCCCGCGCCGTCGTCAACAAGCCGGCCGTCCTGCTGGCCGACGAGCCCACGGGCAACCTCGACCCGACCACGAGCGCCGGCATCATGGCGCTGCTCGAGCGGATCAACGCGGGCGGCACGACCGTGATCATGGCGACCCACGAGGCCGGCATCGTCGACCAGATGAAGCGCCGCGTCATCGAGCTCTCGGCCGGCAGCATCGTCCGCGACGAGAGCCAGGGCGGCTACGGCCAGACCGAGAGCATCACCGTCGTCCACGACGGCGTCGTGGTCGTGGCGGCCGACGACCACGCGGTCGCCGAGCAGCCCGCGCCCCCGGCGATCATCGACAGCGAGCTCGCGCCCGCCGAGGTCCCCGAGATCGACCTGCGCCAGGAGGCCCCGGCCCCGCCGCCCGAGCCGGCCCGCCTCTCGCAGACCGCCGCCCAGCCCCGCGTCCCCGAGGGCCGCCGCTCCGCCGCCGTCGAGCCGGAGCGCGAGCCGGAGCCGGCCGCCGAGCCCGCCGCCGCCCCGCGCGTCGTCGAGCTGCAGAGCCAGACCGGTCCGATCTTCCTCCCCGCCGACACCGGCGCCCTGCCCGAGGAGTCGCTCGCCGCGCGCCTCGGCCTCCGCGCCCACGCGGGCGAGGGCGACGAGACCGGCGACGACCAGCAGAACGTAGGACCCGTCAAGTGAGATTCGCACTGATCTGGTCGGAGGTCGCCAGCGGCCTCCGGCGCAACGTCTCCATGGTCGTCTCGGTGATCCTGGTGACCTTCATCTCCCTCACCTTCGTCGGCACGGCGATCCTGCTCCAGATGCAGATCGGCCAGATGAAGAACTTCTGGTACGACAAGGCGCAGGTCGCGGTGTACATGTGCACCGCCACCTCCGGCGGCTCGAACTGCAGCGGCTCCGACGCCACCGCCGAGCAGATCGACGCGGTGCAGGGCCAGCTCGAGGGCGCCACGCTCGCGCCGTACATCGACCGCTCCTACTTCGAGGACCACGACCAGGCCTACGCGAACTTCCAGGAGCAGTTCGCGGGCAACCCGGTCGCCGAGTACGTCACTCCCGACCTGCTCAACCAGACCTTCTGGATCAACCTGAAGGACCCGACCCAGTCGGACGTCATCGTGGAGAGCCTGTCGAGCGTCTCGGGAGTCGAGAGCGTCACCGACCAGCGGCAGTACCTCGACCAGATCTTCTCGATCCTCAACGCGGCGAGCTACACGGCCATCGGCATCGCCGTCCTGATGCTCGTCGCGGCCGTGCTGCTCATCGCCACCACGATCCGCCTCTCGGCGTTCTCGCGGAGACGGGAGCTGGGCATCATGCGGCTCGTGGGGGCCTCGAACAGGTTCATCCAGACCCCGTTCATCCTCGAGGGGGTCTTCGCCGCGCTGGTCGGCTCGATCCTCGCGGGAGTCGCGGTAGTCGCCATCGTGCAGGTCTTCGTGCAGGGGTTCCTGGCGTACCGGATCCCGCTGACCTCCTTCGTGGGACTCGACGACGCTCTGATCGTCGTGCCGATCCTGATCGTGGTCGGCATCGTCCTGGCCGCCGTCTCGGCGAACGTCGCGATCGCGCGGTACCTGCGGGTCTGATCCCGGACCGGACGTATACTGGTGGGCTGTCCCGTTCGGGGCGGCCCACCGGTGCATCGCCCCGACGATGCCCGCCCCCTTCATCCGCTCGCGACCCGAGGAGCAGCCGTGCCCAGAGAACAGGGACAGAAGGTCGTCGCGACCAACCGCAAGGCGCGCCACGACTACCTCATCGAGGACACCTACGAGGCGGGCCTCGTGCTCACCGGCACCGAGGTGAAGTCCCTCCGGGCCGGCCGAGCCTCGCTGGTCGACGGCTACGCGTTCGTCGACGGGGGAGAGGCGTGGCTCGACGCCGTCCACATCAACGAGTGGGCCCAGGGCACCTGGACGAACCACCCGCCGCGCCGCAAGCGCAAGCTGCTGCTGCACAAGGCGCAGATCCTCAAGATCCACAACAAGGTGAAGGAGGGCGGGTACACGCTGATCCCGCTCTCGCTGTACTTCAGCGACGGCAAGGCCAAGGTCGAGCTTGCCGTGGCCAAGGGCAAGAAGGACTACGACAAGCGCCAGGTCCTCCGAGAGCGCCAGGACCGCCGCGAGGCGGACCGTGCGATGTCGACCCGCCGCCGCCTCGGCGAGTAGGCCCCGGCGGGCACTGTCCGACGGGTGCCGCGCAAGCCTCTTCTTCGCGCCCCGTGCTTTGGGAGACTGGGGCGCGTGACCTCCCCCGAGAACAGCGCCCCCGCCGCCCTGAGCGCCGCCGACGAGAAGACGCGGTGGCGCGCCTTCGCGGTGAGCGTCGGAGTCGCGGCCATCACGATCCTCGACCTCTCGAAGGTCAACGTCGGCCTGCCGTCGATCGAGCGCTCGCTCGGAGCGGACGCGAGCCAGCTGCAGCTGATCGTCGCGGGCTACGCGCTCGCCTTCGGACTGGCGCTCGTGCCGGCCGGTCGGCTGGGCGACATCCGCTCGCGCCGCCTGCTGTTCCTCATCGGGCTGACCGCGTTCGCGGTGACGAGCCTGCTCTGCGCGCTCGCGCCGTCGATCGAGCTGCTCGTCGTCGCGCGCTTCCTGCAGGGCGTCGCCGCGGGAATCCAGATGCCCCAGGTCCTCGGGCTGGTGCAGCAGATGTTCACCGGCGCCGAGCGGGCCCGGGCCTTCGGGGTCTTCGGCGCGACCATCGGCCTGTCGACCGCCTTCGGCCCGACCCTCGGCGGCCTCCTGATCGCGATCGGCGGCGAGCAGGACGGCTGGCGCCTGCTGTTCTGGATGAACATCCCGCTGGGCGTCGCCGCGCTGGTCTTCGCCTGGAAGCTCATCCCGAAGAAGCGCTCGCGGCCCGAGGGGGACCGGTCCCTCGACCCGGTCGGCCTGCTCCTGCTGGCGGTCGCGATCTTCGCGTTCATGCTGCCGTTCCTGCTGACCACGGGCTCCTCCTCGGACTCGCCCTACCGCTGGTTCTGGCTGGTGCTCGCCGCGGCCGCCGCCGCCGTCTTCGTGCGCTGGGAGGCGCACTACGCAGCGTCGGGGCGGACGCCCGTCATCGACTTCCGCATCTTCCGGACCAGCTCCTATCGCAACGGCATCCTGGTCGCGACCTCCTACTTCGCCGCGATCCCGGCGACCTTCCTCCTCACCACGCTCTTCCTCCAGCAGGGGCTCGGCCTCGAGCCGGTGTTCGCCGGCATGGTGAGCATCCCGTTCGCGCTGACCTCGGCGGTGACCGCCTGGTACGGCGGCAAGCTCGTGCAGCGCTACGGCCGCGCACTGGTGGTGCTCGGCATCGTGCTCGTGGTCATCGGCTTCACGCTCGTGCTGCTCGCCGCCGAGCTCCTCCCGGCCGAGACCGCCGCCTACGGCATGGGTGCCGCGATGCTCGTCGCCGGGGCCGGAGGCGGCTTCGTCGTGTCGCCGAACCAGACGCTCACCCTCGCCGAGATCCCGCCGGCGCAGGGCGGCGTGGCGGGCTCCGTGGGCCAGCTCGGCCAGCGCGTGGGCACCGCGGTCGGCACCGCCTGCGCCTCCGCCGTCTTCTTCGCGACCCTGGCGAGCGAGCAGGGGATGGCGGAGGGGCTGGACCGGTACCACGACGCCTTCCGCAACGGCTACTTCGTCACCCTCGGGCTGATCGCGCTCGCGCTCGTGCTGGGTCTGCTCGATCTGCGCCGCCGCCGGGTGACCGCCCGCGGAGCTGAGGTAGACTAGGACCCGTAACTCCACAGTGTGCGACGAACGACCCACTCCAGCGGCCTCCGGGCCGTCGAGTGCTCGCGGGGATGATCGGTTTCGACATTGCCTGCGAAACTGCGAGAAGCGGGTCGAGGATCCAGGGTCATCTCGTCAACGATCCCTGGAAAACACAGGTGCCGAACAGAAGCGCACCGACTTCGCTCTCGCTGCCTAAGCCAGAGTAGATAGTCCGTCAGCCCGTGGGTGCGTCCTCGCCCCGGATCCTGGCGTCATCTAGAGGACTTGCTGCGTCGTTACGCCTGAGGGCGACGCGGGACTTGCACTCGGGCTGGGCCCGTCGACCGATGCGCCGATGGTAACGGTCGGGGCCGAGCAGAACGCTCTCATCGGCTACACCCGTAGAAGGCGCAGAATCACAGCGATGGACGGGGGTTCGATTCCCCCCATCTCCACCACCGGTCGTCGTCGCACACTGGGAGCTCCGCTCCGCCGCCCTCACGACGGTCGCACGTCGAGCTGTCTGATCCGCCCGTAGAGGGTGAGCATCGCCAGCCGGTCGTCGTCGTCGTGCGCCGGGCCGGCGAGAGCCTGCGGCGGGGCCCAGTCCCGGTAGAGCACGCCCGGCGCCAGCACGGCGACGGCGGTGCCGGCCGGGTAGTGGGCGCTGCGGTCCACCGGCAGCTCGGCGAACGCGTCGGGCAGGAGCCGGTGCAGCACGTCCAGCAGAGGACGGAGCCGTGCTGCTCGCGCCTCGTGCACGGAGAGGGTCACGGCGTTCATCGCGGCGAGCGCGGCCACCAGGTGCTCGGCGGCGTCGTCGTCGTCGCACCGCTCGGTGACCAGCAGCGAGACCACACCGCGCGGCTTCAGCCAGCCGAGCGTGGCGGCCTCGTCGTCGCCGTCCACCGAGACGACGCGGTCGGAGGCGTGGGCGTAGTCGTGCAGGAGCCGCGACCAGACGTCGCCCGGGCCGGGCCCGTCGACCTGCGCGACCGCCTCCGCCGCGGCGAGCAGGGAGCTCTGCCGGTGGAGCCTCGGGAACAGGCTGTCCGCCGGTCCCCAGTGCTGCTCGGCCGTGCGCGAGCGCTCGGGGGGTTCCTGGTCGTGCCGGTCCTGCATGTCGACTCCTGAGCCGCCGGTCTCCGCGCCCCCTCGCGCCTGCCGTTCGTCCCTTCACCCTGCGCTCCGACGGAGCGCGTGTCAATGAGCCGAACGGGGGTCGATCGGAGCCGTGGTCAGCGAGCGGAGCCGAAGAGGCTGCCGGTGGTGGAGTCGTCGGCCGGATCGAGGACCGCGCAGACGATCGTGCGGTCTCCATGGCGCCAGCCGACCTCGGAGGGGACGAGCGAGCGGTACTCGAGGGCGGAGTCGCCGTAGGCGATCCCCATCACGGCGCCGAACTCCGGCTCGCAGCCCGCCTCGGCCTGGGCGAGCAGCGTGTTGCGGCTGGAGTAGCGGTCTCCGGGCTGCGCGAACGTGTGGAAGACCTCCAGTGCGTGCTCCTCGGCGCACGGGACGACGTCCACGTCGGCGATGCGGTCGTCGCCCGGGTCGGCCAGGCAGTCGCCGCGCCGCAGCGAGAACACGTCGGTGACGCCGGCGGTCGCCACCGTGCCGCCCTCGTCACGCACGGCCTCCGGGCCGTCCGGCCCGACGACGGAGGAGCAGCCCGAGAGGAGCAGGAGGAGCGCCGCCGAGGCGAGCGCGGCCGTCCGGCTCCTCATCGCGGCGCCACGATCGCGAGCACCTCGTCGTGCAGCAGGCCGTTGGTGGCGACGGCGCTGCCGTGCCACGGCCCGTCCTCCCCGTCGGCGGAGGTGAAGCGGCCGCCCGCCTCCTGCACGATCGGCACCAGGGCCGCCAGGTCGTAGGGCTTCACGTCGAACTCGCCCGCACCGTCGAGGAGACCCTCGGCGACGAGCATGTAGGGCCACGCGTCCCCGTACGCCCGGTCGCGCCAGACGGCGCCGGCGAGCTCGAGCAGCTGCGGGAGACGGCCCGCGCCCTCCCACTGCTGAATGCTGTTGTAGCTGAAGGTCGCCGAGGCGAGCGTGTCGATCCCCGAGACGCGCAGCGGTCGCGGCTCGGCCCCGGCCTCCAGCTCGACGGCCCAGGCGCCGGAGCCCTCGGCCGCCCACCAGCGCGTGCCGAGAGCGGGAGCGGAGACGACTCCGACGACGGGGACGCCGTCGACCGCGAGCGCGATCAGGGTCGCCCAGATCGGGACGCCGCGGAGGAAGTGGGCGGTGCCGTCGATCGGGTCGAGGATCCACTGCCGCGAGGCCTCGCCCGAGGTGCCGAACTCCTCACCGAGGATCGCGTCGTCCGGACGCTCGGCGGCGAGCAGCGCGCGGATCGCCTCCTCGACGGCGCGGTCGGCGTCGGTGACCGGGGTGCGGTCGAGCTTCGTGTCCACGACGAGGTCGAGCGCGCCGAACCGCTCCCGCGAGATCGCATCGGCCGCGTCCGCCAGGCGGAGGGCGAGTCGGAGGTCGTCGTCGAAGCTCTGGTCACTGCTCTGCGGGGTCACGCAACCACGATACCGGTGGGTCCCGCGGAGCCTCCGATCGCTGCCGCGGGCGTTCCGTCGCGCTCGATTTGACGAGACGGGGGGAGACGCTGGTAGTGTGATCCCTCGGTTCGGCACGCACGATCAGCCGGCCGGAACGCACCTCTAGCTCAATCGGCAGAGCAACTGACTCTTAATCAGTGGGTTCTCGGTTCAAGTCCGAGGGGGTGCACCACCAGCCCCGCACCTCCTCGTGAGGTGCGGGGCTTCGTCGTTCCCGGTCCGAGTCCGTTCCCGACCTCCTCGGAGCGCCCGCGGGGGGAGCGCCGGCCCGTGCTCACTCGCTGGAGGGTGCGGCGGTCGACGGGTCGAGCAGCGGCAGGACTCCGCGGAAGCCGGCGCTCGTGGAGCCGATCCCGACGTCGAGCGCGTCTAAGGCCCGGGCCTGGTCGTCTGCGGCGGCGGTCAGGCTCAGGGTGATGCCCGTCCGCGTGAAGGTCCGGGCGACGGTGCTCCAGGCGAGGTCGACGTCTCCGTCCGCCGACGCCAACAGGCGCCTGAGCATCCGCACGGTGTCCGGCGCAGAATGCGGACCGACCCCCGTTCGCGTGGCAGGATCTCCGTTCGCTTCCGTTTCCCCTCCAGAAAGGACCGATGTGCCCGAAGACGTCCTCCCCGTGATCGGCTCGATCGCGCTCGCCGTGGTGATCGCGGTCGTGATCGCCGTGGTCGCGACCGCCGTCGTCGCCCTCGTGCTGCGCTCGGTCGGCAAGCGCAAGACCTGGGCGCGCCTGCTGATCCGGCGTCTGCGCATCCCGTTCCGCGTGCTGCTGATGACCATCGCGGTCTGGGCCGCGCTCGCCGCCACCGTGTCGGGCGACCCCTGGCCGGGTCTCGTGCAGCGGGTGTTCCAGATCGCCACGATCGGCGCGGCGGCGTGGGTGATCGGATCCCTGTTCGTGTTCCTCGAGGACCTGGGCGCCGAGCGCTACCGGACCGACACGGCCGACAACCGCCGGGCACGCCGCCTCCGCACGCAGATGACGATCATCCGGAGGGTCGCCGTGGCGGCCGTCGTGGTCATCGCGATTGGCGCCTCGCTGCTGACCTTCCCCGAGGCCCGTACGGCCGGTGCGAGCCTCCTGGCCTCGGCCGGCGTGCTCTCGATCGTGGCGGGCCTGGCCGCGCAGTCGAGCCTCACGAACATCTTCGCCGGGATGCAGCTCGCCTTCAGTGACGCCATCCGCCTGGACGACGTGGTGATCGTCGAGACCGAGTGGGGGCGGATCGAGGAGATCACGCTGACCTATGTCGTCGTCCACCTCTGGGACGACCGCCGCCTGGTGCTGCCCACGAACTACTTCACGACCCAGCCGTTCCAGAACTGGACCCGCACCGGGTCCGAGCTGCTCGGCGCCGTCGAGCTCGACCTGGACTGGCGGGTGAGCCCCGAGCAGATGCGCGACGAGCTGCACCGCATGCTCGAGGAGACGGACCTCTGGGACCGGCGCACCAGCGTGCTGCAGGTGACCGACGCGACGGGCGGCTTCGTCCGGATCCGGGTGCTCGTCACCGCAAAGGACGCGCCGACGCTCTTCGACCTGCGCTGCTACGTGCGCGAGCGGCTCGTCTCGTGGCTGCACGAGAACGACCCCGTCGCCCTGCCGCGTCAGCGCGTCGAGATGGAGCGGGAGCCCGCTCGCGCCGCGACCCCGCGCCGGCACGGGTCCTCCGCCCCGGACAACCTGTTCTCGGGCGACGAGCGCTCGAACGAGCGGGGGGCGATGTTCACAGGTCTCATCGACCTGCGGGACACCCCGAAGCGGGACACCCCGAAGCGGGAGCTGCCGCCGCGGGACTGACTCCTGCGAGGACGCCGCTCGCACGGCCGCGCCCGGGGTGCGCGCGGCGAGCGGCGTCCCGCAGAGCGGTCAGCGGTTCACGGAGCTCATGTCGGCGTAGCGGTCGCCGACGGGGGCCTCGAGCGCGCCGAGGACGTCGAGCTGCTCCGCGGTCAGCACGAGGGCGTCCGCGGCCGCGTTCTCCTCGATGCGCGAGACGCGCTTGGTGCCCGGGATCGGAGCGATGTCCTCGCCCTGGGCGAGCAGCCAGGCGAGCGCCACCTGCGCGGCGGTCGCGTCCGCCTCTGCCGCCACACGGTCGACGGCCTCCACGATGCGGAGGTTCGCCTCCAGCGCTCCGTCGGCGAAGCGGGGGTTGTCGCGGCGGAAGTCGTCGCTGCCCAGCTCGGCGACCGAGCGGATGCTGCCCGTGAGGAAGCCGCGGCCCAGCGGCGAGTACGGGACGAAGCCGATGCCGAGCTCGCGGAGGACCGGCAGCACCTCCGCCTCGGGGTCGCGGGTCCACAGCGAGTACTCGGACTGCACAGCGGTGACCGGGTGCACGGCGTGAGCGCGCCGGATCGTCGCGGGCGCCGCCTCCGAGAGGCCGTAGCCGCGGAGCTTGCCCTCCTGGATCAGCTCCGCGAAGGCCCCGGCGGTCTCCTCGACCGGGACGCCCGGGTCCATGCGGTGCTGGTAGTAGAGGTCGATGCGGTCGGTGCCGAGGCGCGCGAGCGAGCCCTCGACGGCGAGCCGCAGGTTCTCCGGGGAGCCGTCGAGTCCGCGGCCCCCGTCGCCGCGGTGGCGGATCATGCCGAACTTGCTCGCCAGCACCACCTCGTCGCGGCGGCCTGCCAGCGCGCGGCCGAGCAGCTCCTCGTTGGTGTACGGGCCGTAGATCTCGGCGGTGTCGAGGAACGTGACGCCGAGATCGAGGGCGCGGTGCACGGTGCGGATCGACTCCGCGTCGTCGGTGCCGGCGCCGGTGTAGAACGCCGACATGCCCATCGCGCCGAGACCGAGGCGCGAGACCTCGAGAGCGGCGACGTCGGATCCGAGGGTGATCGTCTTCATCAGTGGGTGGTCCTCTCCTGGTACGCCGCGATCTTGATGTCGATCGCGGCGAGGCTGGCGTGTGTCCGGGCGAGCTGCGCCTCGACCTCCTCGCGGTGCGTCCGGAGCAGCGCGAGGCGCTCCGGCTCCGTGGCGGGCCCGATCCGGAGGAGCCGGGCGTACTCGCGGATCCTCGCGATCGGCATCCCGGTCCCGCGGAGCTTGGTGAGGAAGTCGACCCAGCCGACGTCGGCCGGCCAGTAGCGGCGGTGCTGCGTCGAGGCGCGCTCGACCGGGTCGAGCATGAGCCCGGCGCGCTCGTAGTAGCGCAGGGTGTGCACGGTGAGACCGGTGACGGCGGCGACCTGCGAGATCGACAGTACCTCCGGCTCGGCCGGGGCGGCGGTGGCGGTGGACATGGCGTCAACCTACGACTTCGAGTGCGCTCGAGGTCAAGCGGGAGCGGGCGACTCAGCCGACCTCGCGGCTGAAGCCCAGGAGGGCCTCGGCGATGCGGGCGTCCGCCTCCTCATGGCTGATGGTCGCCTCGCCGTCGCCCGCCTGCGGCCCGTACCAGCCGAAGTCGGCGTGGTTGGCGCCGTCGATCTCGACGAGGTCGGCGGAGGAGGGCAGCCGGACGCTCGCGTCGGCGACCTTCTCCGGCGTGCTGAGCCCGTCCTCCGATCCGCTGACGCTGAGGACGGGGAGCCCGGAGCCCGAGAGGTCGTTCGCGCAGTAGCTGCCGAGCAGCACCAGGCCCGCCACCGCCGGGTCCTCGGCCCACTGGCAGGCCTTCACGCCGCCGAGGGAGTGGCCGCCGACGAGCCAGCGGTCGACGCCCTCGGCCTGGCTGGTGAAGTTCTCGAGGGAGCGGAGGTCGAAGAAGGCCAGGTGCAGGATCGGCCGCGTGATCACGACGGTCGCCCCGGCCTCGACCAGCGGAGCCAGGGTCGCCTCGTAGGAGGAGGCGTCGACCTTCGCTCCGGGGATGAAGACCAGGCCCGTGCCGGCCAGCTCACCGGTCGAGGTCGGCGTCATCACGAGCGCGTCGTCCGTGCGCTCGACCGCGATCGCCGGATCGGCGCGCACGCGGGCGAGGGCGTCCTCGTCGGGGCCGCTGACGATCGAGCTCCAGGTGAGGAAGCCGAGGACCGCGACTCCGAGGACTCCGCCGATGCTCGCGAGAACGACGCGGCGGCGCCTCATCGGGCTGCCGCGATCGCGTCGGCCGCCTGCACCAGGGCGAGGTGGGAGAGGGCCTGGGGAGTGTTCCCCGCGTGCCGGCGGCCCTCGACGTCGTACTCCTCCGAGAGGAGGCCCACGTCGTTGCAGAGCCCGACGAGCCGGTCCATCAGGGTCCGCGCGTCGTCGATCCGGCCGGAGTCGGCGTACTGCCGGACGAGCCAGAAGGAGCAGGCGAGGAACGGGTGCTCGCCGCCGGCGAGGCCGTCGACCGAGGACTCGGTCCGGTAGCGGTGCAGCAGGCCGTCCTGCAGGAGCACGCGCTCCAGCTCGGCGACGGTGCCCAGCATCCGCGGGTCGTCGGCGGGGACGAACCCGACCATCGGCAGCACGAGGAGCGACGCGTCGACCTCGGGCGAGCCGTAGGACTGCACGAAGTGGCCGCGCTCGGCGTCGAAGCCCTGGGCCTCGATCTCGGCGCGCACCTCGTCGCGGAGGCGCTCCCAGGTCTCGACCGGACCGGGCAGGCCGTTCTCGCGCACGGCGCGGACGCCCCGATCGAGCGCGGCCCAGATCATGACCCGCGAGTGCGTGAAGTGCCGCGGCTCGCCCCGGATCTCCCAGATGCCGTTGTCCGGCCGCTGCCAGTTGGTCTCGACGAAGCCCAGGAGCGCGCGCTGGAGCGGCCAGGAGAACTCCGTCTCGTCCACTCCGGCCACGCGGGCCTCGTGCAGAGCGACCATCACCTCGCCGATCACGTCCGCCTGGTACTGGTCGACGGCGGCGTTCCCGATCCGCACGGGGGAGGCGCCGTCGTAGCCGGGCAGGCTCGGCATCTCCCGCTCGGGCAGGTCGCGCTCGCCGGCGAGGCCGTACATGATCTGCACGTCCTCCGGCGCGCCCGCGACCGCGCGGAGCAGCCAGGCCCGCCACTTCTGCGCCTCCTGCTCGAACCCGTGCGCGAGCAGGGCCTGCAGGGTGAGCGAGGCGTCGCGGAGCCAGACGTAGCGGTAGTCCCAGTTGCGGGCGCCGCCGAACTGCTCCGGGAGCGAGGTGGTCGCCGCCGCGACGATGCCGCCGGTCTCGTCGTCGGTCAGGGCGCGGAGGGTCAGCAGCGAGCGGACGACGGCGTCGCGGTGCGGCCCGTCGTAGTCGATCGCCGACGCCCACTCGGACCACCAGGAGAGCGTGCGCTCCAGCGCGCGGTCGACGTCGAGGCGCTTCGGCGCCCGCTGGTGCGAGGGGAACCACGCCATCGAGAGGTCGACGACCGCGTCCGCGTCGACGTCGAACTCCGCCGCGTGGGCGTGGTCGACGGCCTTCAACCGCACTCCGCGCACCACGACCGCGTCGGGCCCGGCGACGGCGACGAGCAGCGGATCCTCGTCCGTCCCCTCCTGCCGCACCCACGGCATGGTGCGGGCGTAGTCGAAGCGGATGCGCAGCTCCTGCCGCATCCGGACGGTCCCCGACACTCCGCGCACCCGGCGCACCAGCTCGGCGCGCTCGTCGCGCAGCGGCATCACATCGACCACCTCGACGACGCCGGTGGGCGTCGTCCACCGGGTGACCAGCGCGAGCGTGTCGCCGAGGTAGTGGCGCTCGCTCGTCGCCTCCCCGTCCACCGGCCGGAGCGACCAGCGCCCCTGGTCGTCGCCGCCGAGGAGGGCGCCGAAGACGGAGGCGGAGTCGAAGCGCGGCAGGCACAGCCAGTCGATCCCCCCGTCGCGGGAGACGAGAGCGGCCGTGCGGCAGTCGGAGAGGACGGCGTAGTCCTCGATCGGGGAGACCATGCGGCGATCCTCTCAGGTGCGGCTGTGGCCTCCCAGTCAAGGCGGAGCGGGGCTCTTCAGCGCCGCCGTAGGGTGAGCCGCATGGCACAGACCGTCTCGACCCTGCTCATCCTCGGAGCGACGGGGGACCTGTCCTCGCGGCTCCTCCTCCCCGCCGTCGGCCAGCTGCTGACCCGCGAGACCGACCGGCGGGTCCACCTCGTCGGCGCGGGACGCGAGGACTGGACCCAGGAGCACTGGCACGAGGTGCTGACCGCCTCCTTCGCCACCGTCGAGGCGCAGGGCGAGGGCGTGGACGCGCTCACCTCCGGCACGCGCTACCAGCAGGTCGACGTCACCGATCCGGAGGCGCTCGCCGCACTGCTCGCGAGCTGCGCCGGTCCGGTGGCGGTCTACTTCGCCCTCCCGCCGGCGATCGCGGCGAAGGCCTGCGAGGCGCTCGCCGCCCACGACCTGCCGGAGGGCACCGTGCTGGCGCTGGAGAAGCCGTTCGGGACCGACGAGGCGAGCGCGCACGCCCTCAACCAGCGCCTCGCCGCGCTGGTCCCCGAGGACCGCATCCACCGCGTCGACCACTTCCTCGGCCGCGCGACCGTGATGAACGTGCTCGGCCTGCGCTTCGCCAACCGGATCCTCGAGCCGCTGTGGTCGGCCGAGCACATCGAGAGCGTCGAGATCGTCTACGACGAGCAGCTGGCCCTCGAGGGGCGGGCGAGCTACTACGACGGCGCGGGCGCGCTGACCGACATGATCCAGAGCCACCTGCTGCAGGTCCTCGCGGTGATCGCGATGGAGCCGCCGTCCTCGCTCGACGCGGCCGACCTCCGGGACGCGAAGTCGATCGTCCTGCGCGCCACCCGCCTGCACGGCGACGACCCCGCCGCGAGCTCGCGCCGCGCCCGCTACACAGCGGGGACGATCGACGGACGCGAGCTGCCCGCCTACGCGGACGAGAAGGGGGTGGACCCCGCTCGCCGGACCGAGACGCTGGCCGAGCTGGTCGTCGAGATCGACACCTGGCGCTGGGCCGGCGTGCCGTTCACCCTCCGCTCCGGCAAGGCGCTCGGGGAGCGGCGGCGCGAAGTGGTCATCCGCTTCAAGCCGGTGCCGCACCTGCCCCGCGGCTTCGTGGGCACCGAGGCGCCGTCCGTGCTGCGGCTGTTCCTCGCGCCCGACCAGATGTCGCTCGAGCTGAACATCAACGGCCCCGGCGACCCGTACACGCTCGAGCGCGCCTCGCTGGAGGCGACCTTCGGCGCGGGCGAGCTGCTGGCGTACGGCGAGGTCATCTCGGGGATCCTCGACGACGACCCGTCGCTCTCGGTCCGCGGGGACGCCGCAGAGGAGTGCTGGCGCATCGTGCAGCCCGCGATCGACGCGTGGCACGCGGACCGGGTGCCGCTCGACGAGTACCCGGCGGGCAGCGAGGGACCCGGGAGCTGGCCGACGCTCTGACGGGCGGCCGGGGGAGGGGCGGCTACGGGGATCTCGAGACGGCGGCCGCGCCGCCTCCTCGATCAGCGGGAAGGGCGACGTCGCTCGTCGGGTCGGCCGGAGGGCGAGCCCGCCGGCCGACCGCTCGGGTCAGGAGCGGGTCGCGACGGGGGTGTCGACGGCGACGTCGGCGGGGGCCGGCTCCGCCCAGACGGCGATCGGCTTCGGCTCCCAGGTGAGGGCGGCCGGCTCCACCGGGGGAGTGGAGGCGCGCATCACGGGGATCGCCTCGGTGACCGGGGACGACGTCCGCTCGGCGCCGGCGCGGAGCTGCTCCTCCTGGATGGCGGCGGAGAGCTCGTGGGCGAGGGAGCGCGCGAGCATCCCGTGGAAGATCGGGTCGCGGTCGTCGTGGCTGCGGCGCGTGACGACCCAGGCGCCCTCGGATCCGACGAAGGCCGCGAGGCGCTCGTGGACGACGGCGAAGAGCTCGTCCTGCGTGAGGACGGGGGCCGCCTCGACGACCTCGGGGGCCGCCTTGCGACGCCTCAGACGAAACCTCATGACGAACCCCGTTTCCCGTGCCGGCAGCGACTGGGAACAGTGTCGCCGCCACCGGGTCGGGAGACCGGTTGACACGCCGCCCCGCGGGGAGGCGGCGCGTCAGGAGGGCCTAGCGGTCGCGCTTCTTGCCGCGCTCCTCCTTGACGATCTCCTTCGAGTCGTAGGACACGGAGCCCAGGGCGACGGTGACCGAGATGGCCCAGCTGACCCACTGGAGGGCCAGGCGCCAGTCGCGCGGGCCCTTGCGCGTGGTCTGCAGGATCGACCAGCCGCCGACGATCGCGCTGATGACGCTGGAGTTGAGGATGAACTTGCGCATGCGTGTGCCTCCCGTGTTCACCCCGACGCTAGCGGGTGCGAAAGCTCTCAGAGGAACGCTTGACAGCACCGAGGGGTTGTCCCGCTACGGTGGACCGCCGCCGGGACCCGAATCCTCGAGCCGGGGCACGCCGAGGAGAACGGGAACGACATGCGCACGGCTGTGATCGGGGCGGTGCTGCTCGTCGTCGGGGCGGTGGCCGTCGTCACGGGGGTCCTCCCGATGGACGCGCTGGGCGAGCTGGTCGAGCGGACGGCGCCGATCCTCGGCTTCGTGGTCGCGGTGACCGTGGTTGCCGAGCTGGCCTCCGAGGCCGGCGTGTTCACGGTGGTCGCCGAGCGCTCCGCCGAGTGGGGCCGCGGGCGGACCGCGGTGCTCTGGCTGCTGGTGGTGGCGATGGCCGTCGTCAGCACGGTGTTCCTCTCGCTCGACACGACCGCCGTGCTCCTGACCCCGGTCGTGGTCCTGCTCGCGGCGCACGTGCGCGTCCCGCCCCTGCCGTTCGCGATGGCCACGGTCTGGCTGGCGAACTGCGCCTCCCTCCTCCTCCCCGTCTCGAACCTCACCAACCTGCTCGCGCAGCGGCGCCTGGGGGTCGAGGGCCCCTTCGCCTTCGCCGCGCTGACCGCGGTGCCCGCGCTCGTCGCGGCCGTCGTGCCCGTGCTGATCCTCGCGATCCGCTACCGGCGCGAGCTGGCCGGGCGCTACACCCCGGGGGAGCGGACGCCGGTGGAGGACCGGGTGCTGCTCATCGGCGCGGGGACCGTCGTGGCGCTGCTCCTGCCGGCGCTCGTCTCGGGCCTCGAGGTGTGGATCCCGGCGACGGTCGCCGCGGTCGCGCTGATCGTCCTCTTCGCGGTGCGCCGTCCCGCGGCGCTCACGCCCGCCCTCCTGCCGTGGCAGCTCGTCGTCTTCGCGGCGGGCCTCTTCGTGGCGATGGAGGCGGCGCACCAGCTCGGGCTGGGCGCGGCGCTCGCCGTGGTCGCGGGGGAGGGGAGCGGGACGCTCGACCTGCTGCGCCTCGCCGGCTCCGGCGCGGTCGCCTCCAACCTGGTCGACAACCTGCCCGCCTACCTCGCCCTCGAGCCCGTCGCGGCGGATCCGCTCCGCCTGGTCGCCCTGCTGATCGGCGTGAACGCCGGACCGTTGATCACCCCGTGGGCCTCGCTCGCCACCCTGCTCTGGCACCAGAGGCTGACCGCGCTGGGCGTGCACGTCTCGTGGCGCCAGTACGCGCTCCTCGGACTCGTCGCGGTCGTCCCGACGGTGGGCGGAGCGACGCTCGCCCTCGCCCTCGTGCAGGGCTGATCCCCCGTCCCCCGAGCGGGGCCGGCTGATAGCCTCGACGGGCACGACGACGGCTCGACCGACGAAAAGGGACCACCATTCCTCCGCACTCCGCCTCCGCCTCCTCCGCCGCTGACAGGACCGACGCCGGGACCTCGGGAGGGACCGAGCGCAACGCGTTCGTGGTCGTCTCGAACCGCCTCCCCGTGGACCGCGTCGTGGCCGAGGACGGCACCGCGTCCTGGAAGACCTCGCCCGGCGGGCTGGTCACCGCGCTCGAGCCCGTGATGCGCGCGAACGAGGGCGCCTGGGTCGGCTGGCCCGGCGTGGCCGACGAGGAGGTCGCCCCGTTCGTCGACAACGGCGTGCAGATCGTCCCCGTCGCCCTCAGCGCGCAGGAGCTCGAGGACTACTACGAGGGCTTCTCGAACGACACGCTCTGGCCGCTGTACCACGACGTGATCGCGCCCCCGACCTACCACCGCGACTGGTGGGACGCCTACGTGCGGGTCAACCAGCGCTTCGCCGAGGCGGCCGCGGCCGTGACGGAGGAGGACGGCGTGGTCTGGGTCCAGGACTACCAGCTCCAGCTCGTGCCCAAGATGCTGCGGGAGCTCCGGCCCGACGTCACGATCGGCTTCTTCAACCACATCCCGTTCCCGCCCTACGGGATCTTCGCGCAGCTCCCGTGGCGCCGGCAGATCGTCGAGGGCCTGCTCGGCGCCGACGTGATCGGCTTCCAGCGCCAGGGCGACGCAGGCAGCTTCCTGCGCGCGGTCCGGCGCCTGCTGGGCTACGACACCCGCAGCACGGTCGTCGAGGTCCCGGTCGAGGAGGAGGCCGTCGGCGGCACCCGCCGCGTCAACCGCTCGCGGCGCGGGGCGAGCGTGCGCCCGGTCGTCGCCCGGCACTTCCCGATCTCGATCGACTCCGCGTCGTTCGAGGCGATGGCGCGCACCCCCGAGTTCCAGGCCCGCGCCGCCGAGATCCGCGCCGAGCTGGGCAACCCCGCGACGATCATGCTCGGCGTCGACCGGCTCGACTACACCAAGGGGATCGGCCACCGCCTGAAGGCCTTCGGCGAGCTCCTGGCGGACGGCCGCCTCACCTCCGAGGACGCGGTGCTGGTGCAGGTCGCGAGCCCGAGCCGCGAGCGCGTGGACACCTACCGGCAGCTGCGCGACGACATCGAGCTGCAGGTCGGCCGGATCAACGGCGACTACAGCACGCTCGGGCACCCGGCGATCAGCTACCTCCACCACGGCTACCCGCGCGAGGAGATGGTGGCGCTCTACCTCGCCGCCGACGTCATGCTCGTCACGGCGCTGCGCGACGGGATGAACCTCGTCGCGAAGGAGTACGTCGCGTCCCGCTTCGACAACGACGGCGTGCTCGTGCTGAGCGAGTTCGCCGGAGCGGCCGACGAGCTCAAGCAGGCCGTGCAGGTGAACCCGCACGACATCTCGGGGCTGAAGGACGCGATGGAGGCCTCGGCGCGGATGCCGCGCGTCGAGCGCACCCGGCGCATGCGCGCGCTCCGTCGCCGCGTGCTCGAGAACGACGTGGCGCGCTGGTCCGAGTCGTTCCTCTCCGCTCTCGCGGAGCACGCGGCCGGCCAGCAGCTCGACGTGCGGCCCGCCGCCCGCGGGCAGGAGGCGCCGCACGGCCAGGAGGCCGAGCACCGCGACGACGCGGCCCACGGACAGGCGGCCGAGCTCGAGCGGGAGGCCGCCGACGACCGCGAGCTCGACGGCGGCGCGCGATGAGCGAGGGAGTGCCCGAGCGGCTCGCGGCGGCGCTGCGGGAGCTCGCCGCGACCGATCGGCTCCTGGTGGCCCTCGACTTCGACGGCACCCTCGCGCCCGAGGTCGACGACCCCGCCCGCGCGCGGGCGCTCCCCGAGGCGCGCGAGGCCGTGCTGCGGCTCCTCGCCCTCCCCGGCACCCGGGTCGCGCTGGTCTCCGGCCGGGCGCTCGGGAGCCTGGAGGAGGTCTCGCAGCTGCCGGACGAGGCGCTGCTGGTCGGCTCCCACGGCATCGAGATCCGCCTCGACCCCGAGGAGGACGCGGTCCGGCTCGACGACGACGAGCTCGAGAAGGTGGGAGTGCTCGAGGACGTCCTGAAGGGCATCGCCCGCGGGATCGACAACGTCTGGATCGAGGACAAGCCGGCCGGCTTCGCCCTGCACACCCGCCTCGCGACCGAGCGCCACAGCCGCGTCGCCCACGTCGTCGCCCTCTCCGAGGCGCGCGCCGAGGTGCAGGGGGTCACCATCCGCGAGGGGAAGAACGTCCTGGAGTTCTCGGTCCGCTCGACCACCAAGGGCGAGGCCGTGCAGCACCTCCGCCGCTACACCGGCGCGACCGCCGTCCTCTACGCGGGCGACGACGTGACGGACGAGGACGCCTTCGCGGTCCTCGGCTCCGGCGACGTCGGCATCAAGAGCGGCGAGGGCACCACCGCGGCCTCCTACCAGGTCCGCGGTCCCGAGCAGGTCGCGCACGCACTCCGGCTGCTGGCCGACCTGCGCGCGGAGTAGCAGCCCCCTTCCGGCGGTCAGCGCCGGCGGGTCCCGGATCGCCGACTCGCCGAGGACGGCCGTCCGCCGACGCGGGGAGCGGCCGTTCGCGACGAGTCGGAGATCCGCGGGGACGTCCGCGTCCGGTGCCGCTGCCGGAGGCCGTGGCAGGAACGGGTGCGCGGGCCGGTCCGGGTCCGCCCGGCGAGCAGGGGCACTGCGCGCGAGGCGGTAGCCTCATCGCATGCCGGAAATCGATTGGAAGCCCCGCTCGCGCACCGTCACGGACGGCATCGAGGCCACGACGTCGCGCGGGATGCTGCGGGCGGTCGGGATGGGCGATGACGACTGGGAGAAGCCCCAGATCGGCATCGCGTCCTCGTGGAACGAGATCACCCCCTGCAACCTCTCGCTCGAGCGCCTCGCGCGCTCCGCGAAGGAGGGCGTGCACTCCGGCGGCGGCTACCCGCTCCAGTTCGGCACCATCTCCGTCTCGGACGGCATCTCGATGGGCCACGAGGGCATGCACTTCTCGCTCGTCTCCCGCGAGGTCATCGCCGACTCCGTCGAGACCGTGATGATGGCCGAGCGCCTGGACGGCACCGTCATGCTGGCCGGCTGCGACAAGTCGCTGCCCGGCATGCTGATGGCCGCGGCCCGCCTCGACCTCGCCGCCGTGTTCGTCTACGCCGGCTCGATCGCACCGGGCTGGGTCAAGCTCTCGGACGGCACCGAGAAGGACATCACGATCATCGACTCCTTCGAGGCCGTCGGCGGCGTCAAGGCCGGGATCATGTCCGAGGAGGACGCCAAGCGCATCGAGTGCGCCTTCGCCCCGGGCGAGGGATCCTGCGGCGGCATGTACACCGCCAACACCATGGCCAGCGTCGCCGAGGCGCTCGGCATGAGCCTGCCCGGCTCCGCCTCGCCCGCCGCCGCCGACCGCCGCCGCGACTACTTCGCCCGCAAGTCCGGCGAGGCCGTCGTCGAGCTGCTGCGCAACGGCACCACGGCCCGCGACATCCTCACCAAGGAGGCGTTCGAAAACGCGATCGCGGTGGCGATGGCCTTCGGCGGGTCGACCAACGTCATCCTGCACCTGCTCGCGATCGCCAACGAGGCCGAGGTCGACCTCACGATCGACGACTTCAACCGCATCGGCGACACGATCCCGCACATCGGCGACCTCAAGCCCTTCGGCAAGTACGTCATGAACGACGTCGACCGCCACGGCGGCGTCCCGGCCGTGATGAAGGCGCTCCTGGACGCCGGGCTGCTCCACGGCGACTGCCTGACGGTCACCGGGAGAACGGTCGCCGAGAACCTCGCCGCGATGGACATCGCACCGCTGGACGGCGAGGTCATCCGCACCCTCGACAACCCGATCCACGCGACCGGCGGGCTCACCATCCTCAAGGGCTCGCTCGCCCCCGAGGGCGCGGTCGTCAAGACCGCCGGCTTCGACGCCTCCGTCTTCGAGGGTCCGGCCCGTGTGTTCGAGCGCGAGCGCGCCGCGATGGACGCTCTGACCGAGGGCCGGATCGAGAAGGGCGACGTGGTGGTCATCCGCTACGAGGGCCCCAAGGGCGGCCCCGGCATGCGCGAGATGCTCGCCATCACCGCCGCCATCAAGGGGGCCGGGCTCGGAAAAGATGTACTACTGTTGACGGACGGACGATTCTCAGGCGGCACAACCGGCCTGTGCATCGGCCACATAGCTCCCGAATCGGTGGACGCAGGTCCCATCGCATTCGTTCGCGACGGAGACCCGATTCGGGTCGACATCGCCGCTCGCTCGATCGACCTACTCGTCGACGAGTCCGAGCTCGCCGCCCGCCGAGAAGGCTGGGCCCCTCTCCCTCCGCGCTACACCCGCGGTGTCCTCGCCAAGTACGCCAAGCTCGTCCGCTCGGCAGCCGAGGGCGCCGTCACCGGGTGACCCGGCCCGCTCCGGCCGGCCGCGCACTCGCGTTCCCGGGCACTCGCCTCCGGCTCTGCCCGCCGCCGCACCACCTCCTGAAGGAATCGACACCCGCATGACTCCGGATCCGTCCGCCGTGCAGCCCGCACCGACGCCCCAGCCACCCCGACCCGCCCACGCTCCCGGGGCCGCCCCCGCGGCCGAGGTCCTCACCGGAGCGCAGGCGGTCGTCCGCTCGCTCGAGATGCTCGGGATCGAGGACGTCTTCGGCCTGCCCGGCGGCGCGATCCTCCCGGTCTACGACCCGCTGATGGACTCCTCGAAGATCCGGCACATCCTGGTCCGCCACGAGCAGGGCGCCGGCCACGCCGCCGAGGGCTACGCCTCGGCGACCGGCAAGCTCGGCGTCTGCATCGCGACCTCGGGCCCCGGAGCGACCAACCTGGTCACCGCGATCGCGGACGCCTACATGGACTCGGTCCCGATGCTCGCGATCACCGGCCAGGTGTTCTCGACGCTCATGGGGACCGACGCGTTCCAGGAGGCGGACATCGTCGGCATCACGATGCCGATCACGAAGCACTCCATCCTCGTGACGCGCCCCGAGGACATCCCCTCGGCCCTCGCCTCCGCCGCGCTGATCGCCACCACCGGCCGCCCCGGCCCCGTGCTGGTCGACATCACGAAGGACGCGCAGCAGGACCAGGCGCCGTTCCTCTGGCCGCCGAAGATCGACCTGCCCGGCTACCGTCCGGTCACGAAGGCCCACGGCAAGCAGATCCAGGCCGCGGCCCAGCTGCTGGTCGAGTCGCGGAAGCCGGTGCTCTACGTGGGCGGCGGCATCATCCGCGCCCGCGCGGCCGCCGAGCTGAAGGCGTTCGCCGAGGCCTGCGGCGCCCCCGTGGTGACCACGCTGATGGCGCGCGGAGCGTTCCCGGACTCGCACGAGCAGCACCTGGGCATGCCCGGCATGCACGGCACCGTCCCCGCGGTGCTCGCGCTGCAGGAGGCGGACCTGATCCTCGCGCTGGGCTCGCGCTTCGACGACCGCGTGACCGGCAAGGCGGCGCTCTTCGCGCCCCACGCCAAGGTCGTGCACGTCGACATCGACCCGGCCGAGATCTCCAAGATCCGCACCGCCGACGTGCCGATCGTGGGCGACCTCAAGGACGTCCTCCCGGACCTCACCGACGCGTTCGCCAAGGCCTCCGCCGACGGCCGCGCCGACACCTCCGAGTGGTGGAGCTACCTCAAGGGCCTGCAGACGGAGTTCCCGCTCGGCTACACCGAGCCGAACGACGGCCTGCTCTCGCCGCAGTACGTCATCAAGCGCATCGGCGAGATCACCGGCCCCGAGGGCGTCTTCGCCTCCGGCGTCGGCCAGCACCAGATGTGGGCGGCGCAGTTCATCAAGTACGAGCGCCCCAACTCGTGGCTGAACTCCGGCGGCGCCGGCACCATGGGCTACTCCGTGCCCGCGGCGATGGGCGCCAAGGTCGGCGAGCCCGAGCGCACCGTGTGGGCGATCGACGGCGACGGCTGCTTCCAGATGACCAATCAGGAGCTCGCCACCTGCACGATCAACGACATCCCGATCAAGGTCGCGGTGATCAACAACTCCTCGCTCGGCATGGTGCGCCAGTGGCAGACCTTGTTCTACGAGGGCCGCTACTCCAACACCGACCTCAACACGGGTCACGACACCGTCCGGGTGCCCGACTTCGTGAAGCTCGCCGACGCCTACGGCGCGCTCGGCATCCGCGTCACGAAGCCGGAGGAGATCGACGACGCCATCCGTCTCGCCATCGCCACCAACGACCGGCCCGTGGTCATCGACTTCGTCGTCAGCCGCGACTCCATGGTCTGGCCGATGGTCCCGCAGGGCGTGTCCAACAGCTACGTCCAGTACGCCCGAGACCACAGCCCGACCTGGGACGACGAGGAGTAGACCCGCATGACGCACCACGTTCTCTCCCTGCTCGTCGAGGACAAGCCGGGACTGCTCACCCGTGTCGCCGGGCTGTTCGCCCGCCGCGGCTTCAACATCGAGTCGCTGGCGGTCGGTCCGACCGAGCTGGCCGGGCTCTCGCGCATCACGGTCGCCGTGGACGTCGAGGACCTGCCGCTCGAGCAGGTCACGAAGCAGCTCAACAAGCTCGTCAACGTGATCAAGATCGTCGAGCTCGACACCGACCAGTCGGTCCAGCGCGAGCACCTGCTCGTCAAGGTCCGCGTCGACAACGTCACGCGCTCGCAGGTGCTCGAGGCCGTCACGCTCTTCCGCGCCCGCGTGGTCGACGTCGCGACGGACGCCCTGGTGATCGAGGTCACCGGCGACACCGGCAAGACCAACGCGTTCCTGCGGGTGATCGAGCCCTACGGCATCAAGGAGATCGCGCAGTCGGGCCTGCTCGCCATCGGGCGCGGCTCCAAGTCGATCACCGAGCGCGTCTTCAAGAACTGACCGCGAACTCTCCACTACAGAAAAGGACTCACCACGTGACCGAGCTCATCTACGACGCCGACGCCGACCTCTCCATCATCCAGTCCAAGAAGGTCGCGATCGTCGGCTACGGCTCGCAGGGCCACGCGCACGCGCAGAACCTCCGCGACTCCGGCGTCCAGGTCGTCATCGCGCTGAAGGAGGGGTCGAAGTCGACCGCCAAGGCCGAGGACGACGGCTTCGAGGTCAAGAGCGTCGCCGACGCCGCGGCCTGGGCCGACCTGATCATGATCCTCGCGCCGGACCAGCACCAGCGCGCGATCTACAGCGAGCAGATCGCGTCCGCGCTGACCGAGGGCAAGACCCTCGCCTTCGCGCACGGCTTCAACATCCGCTTCGGCTACATCGAGGCGCCCGCGGGCGTCGACGTCATCCTCATCGCGCCGAAGGCCCCCGGCCACACCGTGCGCCGCGAGTTCGTCGCCGGCCGCGGCATCCCGGACATCATCGCCGTCGAGAACGACGCGACCGGCACCGCCTGGGAGACCGCGAAGTCCTACGCGAAGGCCATCGGCGGCACCCGCGCCGGCGTCATCAAGACCACCTTCACCGAGGAGACCGAGACCGACCTGTTCGGCGAGCAGGCCGTCCTCTGCGGCGGCACCTCGCAGCTCGTCCAGTACGGCTTCGAGACCCTCGTCGAGGCCGGCTACCAGCCCGAGATCGCCTACTTCGAGGTGCTGCACGAGCTCAAGCTCATCGTCGACCTCATGTGGGAGGGCGGCATCGCCAAGCAGCGCTGGAGCGTCTCCGACACCGCCGAGTACGGCGACTACGTCTCCGGCCCGCGCGTCATCGACCCGCGCGTGAAGGAGAACATGAAGGCCGTCCTCGGCGACATCCAGAGCGGCGCCTTCGCGAAGCGCTTCATCGGCGACCAGGACGCGGGCGGACCCGAGTTCCAGGAGCTGCGCGCCAAGGGCGAGAAGCACCCGATCGAGGAGACCGGCCGCGAGCTGCGCAAGCTCTTCGCCTGGAAGCAGACCGACGAGGACTACACCGACGGCAGCGTCGCGCGCTAGTCGCACCGCGTCGACCGGGGGAGCCCCGGCCCGACGAGGGACCCGTCCACCGGGATCCCCTCGCCGGGCCGGGGCTCCTCCGCGTCCGGGGCGCGACTACCGCTCGAGCTCGCGGACGAGACGGCGGAGACCGCCCTTCGGCGGGACGAGGACGGGGTCCGGCCACCGGGGCGAGAGGTGGTCGCCGAGCGTGACCCGGCGCAGCTTGCGGCCGACGAGGGGGAGGACCCAGTCGGCGGCCCAGCGGCGCTGCTCGCGCAGCCGCGCGCGGAGGCGGAGCGGCTCGGGGGCGTCCCAGGGCCCGGTCGAGATCGTGTGCGGCACGCCGAGCGTGTCGAGCACTCGGCCGGCCAGGACGCGGTGCCCGCGCTTGGAGAGGTGCATCCGGTCGGGCGACCAGAGCACGGGGGAGTGGAACTCCCGCATCGCCCAGTAGTCGACGAGGATCGCGCCCCGCTCGCGGGCGATCCGGCGGACGGCGCTGTTGTAGAGGTGGTTGCGGCGCAGGAACATCCGCGGGGCGGGCAGTCCCGGGATGTCGACGCCGGTGAAGAGCACGAGGGAGGCGCCGGTGGTCGCGAGCGCGTCGACGAGCGCCTCGTAGCGGGTGATCAGATCGACGGTGTCGGTGCCGAGGTCGAGGATGTCGTTGCCGCCGGCGTACAGCGTGATCAGGGTGGGGCGGAGCGCGAGGGCGGGCGCGAGCTGGTCCTCGGTGATCTGGGCGAGGCGCTTCGAGCGGACGGCGAGGTTCGCGTACTCCCAGCCCGGCTCGGCCTTCGCCAGGCGCTCGGCGACGCGGTCGGCCCAGCCGCGCACTCCGTTCGGCAGGCGCGGGTGCGGGTCGCCGACCCCCTCCGTGAAGGAGTCGCCGAGGGCGACGAAGCGGCGGCGGCGGTCGTCCATCCGTTCAGCCTCGCCCCCGGGGGAGGACGCGGGGTGTCCGCCGGGTGTCGGGGAGGCGGCGGCGGGCTCCGAGCCTCCTGCGAGGTGCGCGCGGCTAGGGTGTTGCGGTGATCGATGGTGGACCGGGCCGCTCCCCGGAGGACGACGACGCGGCGACCCCGCCGGTGGACCGCGGGCCGGACGCCGGCCCGGAGGACGACGCCGACGACGAGGCCCTGGAGTGGGCGGGCGAGGGCGCGGACCCGACGCTCGCCGCGGGGACGGCGCGCGTGCGCCGGACGCCCCGCGCGGTCGCGGGGGCGGGCCCGGCGGACGACGGCTCGGACGACGACGACCCCGAGGTCGAGGACCCCGCCGACGAGGCCGCGTCCTCGTCCGCTCTGCTGATCGCCGCGGGCATCGCGGCCGGCCTCTACCTCCTGTACGCCATCGCCTGGGCGATCACGGCGACGCGGCAGTCGCCGGTCGCCACGGCCGGCTTCGCGGGCGATGCGCTCGGCGGCGCCCTCTACTCGCTCGGGCTCTGGCTGGCGGTCCTGGCGCCGCCGGTGTGGTTCGCCGTGGCGCTCCTCGCCACCCGCGACGCCCGGGTGCGCATCCGCGTGCTCTGGCTGGTCGCCGGACTCGTCCTCCTCGCTCCGCTGCCGTTCCTGAAGGGGGCCTGATGACCGACTCGACCCGGGCCACCCTCGGCGGGACCGGCCGGCGCGACCGGCCCGGCCGGCGCCTGGCCGCCTCCGTCCTCGCCGCCGTGGTGTTCGCGCTCTTCTTCGCCTGGGACGTCTGGGAGGCGGTCGGCAACCTGATCGGCCTGCGCAGCTACGCGGCCTCCCTCGGCACCGATCTGAATCCGACGGGCTGGGCGGTGCTCCTGCTCGGCCTGGTGCTGCCGGTCGCCTGCTTCGTCGCCGCCGTCCTGCTCGGGCGCCGCCGGGGGCTCCCGGCGCTCGTCGGACTGCTCGCGGCGGCCCTCTGCCTCTCGGCGGCGCTCTCGCTCGACGTGCAGCTCGTCCTCGGCGTCGAGAGCCTGGTCTCGCTGAGCTGACCGGCGGCGTCACACGGCGCGGGGCGCGCCCACCCCTCCGCTACAGTGTCGGGGGGCTGCCGACGCCCCCGCCTCGGTGCCCGCTCCGTCCCCTCTCCGAAGGAAGCGCCTCTCGTGACAAAGCCGGTCGTCCTGATCGCCGAAGAACTCTCGCCCGCCACCGTGGACGCGCTCGGTCCCGACTTCGAGATCCGCTCCGTGGACGGCACCGACCGCCCGGCGCTGCTCGAGGCCCTCGCCACGGCGCACGCGATCCTCGTGCGCTCCGCGACGCAGGTCGACGCGGAGGCGATCGCCGCGGCCCCCTCGCTCCAGGTGATCGCCCGCGCCGGTGTGGGTCTGGACAACGTCGACATCACCGCCGCGACCGCTGCGGGCGTCATGGTCGTGAACGCGCCGACCTCGAACATCATCTCGGCCGCCGAGCTCACCGTCGGCCACATCCTGAGCCTCGCCCGCCACATCCCCGCCGCGCACAGCGCGCTCGCGCAGGGCCTCTGGAAGCGCTCGAAGTACACGGGCGTCGAGCTCTACGAGAAGACCGTCGGCATCATCGGCCTCGGTCGCATCGGCGCGCTGATCACCGCGCGCCTGCAGGCCTTCGGCGTGAACGTCGTCGCCTACGACCCCTACGTGACCAGCGCCCGCGCGCAGCAGCTCGGCGTCACGCTCCTCTCCCTGGAGGAGCTGCTGGCCGAGAGCGACTTCATCACGATCCACATGCCGAGGACCCCCGAGACGACCGGCATGATCTCGGACGATCAGCTGGCGCTGATGAAGCCGTCGGCGTTCATCGTGAACGTGGCCCGCGGCGGCCTCATCGACGAGGACGCGCTGCACCGCGCGCTCGTCGCGAAGACCATCGCCGGCGCCGGGCTCGACGTGTTCGTCAAGGAGCCGCCGACCGGATCGCCGCTGCTCGCCCTCGAGAACGTGGTCGTCACTCCGCACCTCGGAGCCTCGACCGACGAGGCGCAGGAGAAGGCCGGCGTCTCGGTCGCCCGCTCGGTGCGCCTCGCGCTCTCGGGCGAGCTCGTGCCGGACGCCGTGAACGTCGCCGGCGGCGTGATCGACGAGTACGTGCGCCCCGGCATCCCGCTGGTCGAGAAGCTCGGCCAGGTCTTCTCGGGCCTCGCGGACTCGCCGGTCACCTCCATCGACGTCGAGGTGCGCGGCGAGCTCGCCGGCTACGACGTGAAGGTCCTCAAGCTGGCGGCTCTCAAGGGCGTGTTCACCAACGTGGTCTCGGAGACGGTGTCCTACGTCAACGCGCCGGTGCTCGCGGAGCAGCGCGGCATCGAGGTGCGCCTGATCACGGAGCCGGTCTCGGACGAGTACCGCAACGTGATCACGCTGCGCGGCGCGCTCTCGGACGGCTCGCAGATCTCGGTCTCGGGCACGCTGACCGGCACCAAGCAGGTCGAGAAGATCGTGGCGATCAACGGCTACGACGTCGAGGTCCCCCTCGCGAAGCACCTCGTCGTCATGAGCTACGTCGACCGCCCCGGGATCGTCGCGGTCTACGGCCGCGAGTTCGGCGACGCCGCGGTCAACATCGCGGGCATGCAGATCGCGCGCACCGAGGCGGGCGGCAAGGCGCTCTCGGTGATCACCATCGACTCTCCCGCCCCCGACGGCCTGCTCGAGAAGGTCCGCGTCGCGATCGACGCCGACCTCATGCAGGAGATCGACATCACCGAGCAGTGAGCACGCGGCGGTTCGCTCAGGTCGACGTCTTCGGCGCCGCGCCGTTCCGGGGCAACCCGGTGGCGGTCGTCGTCGACGGCGACGGCGTGGGCGACGCCGCGATGGCGGAGTTCGCGCGCTGGACGAACCTCTCCGAGACGACCTTCCTCCTCCGCCCGAGCGACCCCGCGGCCGACTACCGGCTGCGGATCTTCACGCCGGGCGGGGAGCTGCCCTTCGCCGGGCACCCGACCCTCGGGAGCGCGCACGCCTGGCTCGCGGCCGGAGGGACGGCCCGCGCGGCGGGGGAGCTCGTGCAGGAGTGCGCCGCGGGTCTCGTCCGACTGCGGGTGACGGAGGAGGGCATCGCCTTCGCCGCCCCGCCCCGCCGGCGGACCGGACCGGTCGACGAGGCGACGCTCGAGCGGGTGGCTGCGGCTCTGCGGATCCCGCGCGCGGAGATCCTCGACCACGAGTGGGTCGACAACGGTCCCGGCTGGCTGGCCGTGCGGCTCGCGTCGGCGGAGCAGGTCCTCGCGCTGCGGCCGGACCAGGCTCTCCTCGCCGGGCTCCCCGTCGGCGTCGTGGGCGAGCATCCGGCGGGAGGCGAGTGCGCGGTCGAGGTGCGGGCGTTCATCCCCGACGCCGGTGTGTCCGAGGATCCGGTGACGGGGAGCCTCAACGCGGGGATCGCCCAGTGGCTGATCGGCAGCGGCGTGCTGCCCGAGCGCTACACGGCCGCTCAGGGGGCGGCGCTGGGCCGAGCCGGGCGCGTGCGCGTCGAGAGCACGGACGGCGCGATCTGGATCGGCGGCGCGACGGTGACCCTGATCGACGGCGTCGTCGAGCTGTAGCGGGTCCGCCGGGGCGGCGCGGTTCAGCTCCCGAGGAGGCGCTGGACGACCGCGAGGACGTCCTCGGCCTCGCCGCGCGACTGCGAGCCCGTGGGGAGCAGGGCGGAGTTGTAGTAGAGCCCGTCGCTCATCAGGACGATCGCCCGGGCGACGAGCGGGTCGCCCACGGCGTCGGCGACCACCTCGTTCCAGCTGTCGTGGATCCGCGCGAGGCCCCCGCTGGCGCGCTCGTCGTGCCCCTGCGCGATGCGCGACACGGCGAGGATCGTGCGGTCGAAGGCCGAGTCGGCGGCGAAGGAGGTGCGCAGCAGGTAGGCGACCACGCCCTCGGGAGCAGCGAGGCTCTGCGCGACGTCCGCCTCCCGCCGCGCGTCGAGGCGCTGCAGGAGCCCGTCGACGAGGGCGTCCTTCGAGGGGAAGTGGTAGAGCAGCCCGCCCTTGGAGACTCCGGCCTCGCGGGCGACGGCGTCGAGGGTCGCGGCGCGCTCGCCCTGCTCGATGAGGAGCTGCTCGAACGCGTCGAGGACGCGGTCGCGGGCGGGGGCAGGAGGCACGGCGACCATCCTACGGCGGATCAGTGGCGACTGTACCGGCTGGACGGTATACTCTCTCCGTTCTCCTCTGAAAGGTCGTCCCCGTGTCCGCGCGCACCGCTCCCGTCTCCACCCACGACACCGCCGGCGCCGCCGACCGGGTCGGGCGACGCGCCTGGGTGGCGCTCGCGGTGCTGATGCTCCCGGTGCTGCTGGTCTCGGTCGACAACACGGTGCTGAACTTCGCGCTCCCCTCGATCGCCGAGGATCTGGGGCCCTCCGGCACCGAGCTGCTGTGGATCGTCGACGCCTACCCGCTGGTGCTCGCGGGCCTGCTGGTGGCGATGGGCAGCCTCGGCGACCGCGTCGGGCGGCGGCGCCTCCTGCTGGTCGGCGCGGTCGGCTTCGCCGCCGTCTCGGTCGTGGCCGCGTTCGCTCCCACCGCCGCGGCGCTCATCGGCGCCCGCGCGGCACTGGGCTTCTTCGGCGCGATGCTGATGCCCTCGACGCTCTCGCTCCTGCGCAGCGTCTTCCCCGACCGCGACCAGCGCCGCCTCGCGATCGCGATCTGGGCGACCGGCTTCGCCGTGGGCTCGGGCATCGGCCCGCTGGTCGGCGGCGTGCTGCTCGAGCACTTCCCCTGGGGGTCGGTGTTCCTGCTCGCGGTACCCGTGCTGCTCCCGCTGGTCGTCCTGGTGCCGATCCTGGTGCCGGAGTCGCGCGACCCGCAGCCCGGCCCGGTCGACGTGGTCAGCATCCTGCTGTCGCTGGCGACCATGGCGCCGGTCGTCTACGCGGTGAAGTCCTTCGCCGAGCACGGGATCGACGCGGTCGGCGTCGCGGCGCTCGTCGTGGGCGTCGTCTCGGGAGTTCTGTTCGTCCGCCGCCAGCAGCGCCGGGCCTCGCCGATGCTCGATCTCTCGCTCTTCCGCCGCGGCTCGTTCAGTGCGGCGATCGTGGTCAACCTCCTCAGCGTCACCGCGCTGGTCGGCGGGCTCTTCTTCCTCTCGCAGCACCTGCAGCTCGTGGTCGGGCTCTCGCCGCTGGAGGCGGGCCTCGTGCTCGTGCCGGGCCTCGCCGTGATGATCCTGGCCGGGCTCGGCGTGGTGCCGATCGCGCGCCGCGTCGCTCCGCGCCTCGTCGTCCCGGCCGGACTGCTGGTCTCGGCCGTCGGGTACATCCTGCTGGCCCTCGGCAGCGGGGCGCCCGGAGGAGCGTCCGCGCTCACCGTCGCCGTCGCCTTCGCGTTCCTCGGCCTGGGCATCGGTGCGGCCGAGACGGTGTCGAACGAGCTGATCCTGGCCAACGCGCCCGCCGACAAGGCCGGTGCGGCCTCCGCCGTCTCCGAGACCGCCTACGAGCTCGGTGCCGTCCTCGGCACCGCGACGCTCGGCACGGTCCTCACCGCCGTGTACCGCGGGGGAGTCGTGCTGCCCGAGGGCCTCGACGCCGCGCAGGCGCAGCGGGCCGGGGAGACCCTCGGCGGCGCCGTCTCGGTCGCCGGCGAGCTGCCCGCCGACTCCGCCGCGAGCCTCGTCGCGTCGGCGAGCGCGGCGTTCGACTCGGGCGTCGGCTGGTCGGCCTGGCTCGGTGTCGTCCTCGTGCTGGCCGCCGCCGCGGTCGGCGCCTGGCGCCTCCGCCGGAGCTGACGCTCCTCCTCTCCTCCCGAGGGAGGCCGCCCGGGACGCGCAGCGCCTCCCGGGCGGCCCTCGCCAGCCCGACGGGGGCGCGTGCCCCGGACCGCGGCGCGGGCGGGCCGCGAGTACGCTGGGGGGACTCCGACCCCGTACGCCTGAGGACCGCCATGCCCCGCACCGTGAAGCTCGCCGTCATCCCCGGAGACGGGATCGGGCCCGAGGTGACCGCCGAGGCCGTCAAGGTCCTCGACGCCGTCACCGCCGACTCCGACCTGGTGCTCGAGACGACCACCTTCTCGCTCGGCGCCGCCCGCTACCTCGAGACCGGCGACGTCCTCACCGACGAGGACCTCGCGGCGATCGCGGGGCACGACGCGATCCTCCTGGGCGCCGTCGGCGGAGCACCGGGGGACCCGCGCCTCCGGGACGCGAACATCGAGCGCGGGCTGCTCCTGCGGCTGCGCTTCGAGCTCGACCACTACGTCAACCTGCGGCCCACCCGTCTCTACGCGGGCGTCCCCTCGCCGCTTGCGGCTCCCGGCGAGGTCGACTTCGTGGTCGTCCGCGAGGGCACGGAGGGGCCCTACGTCGGTACCGGCGGCTCGATCCGGCAGGGCACCCCGCACGAGATCGCCAACGAGGTGTCGGTCAACACCGCCTACGGGGTCGAGCGCGTCGTCCGCCACGCGTTCGAGCTCGCCCGCACGCGCCGCTCCCGGCTGACGCTCGTGCACAAGACGAACGTCCTCGTCTTCTCCGGCTCGCTCTGGAAGCGGATCGTCGACGAGGTGGGGGCCGCCTTCGAGGACGTGGCCGTCGACTACCTCCACGTGGACGCCGCCACGATCTTCCTCGTGACCGACCCTGCTAGGTTCGACGTCATCGTCACCGACAACCTCTTCGGCGACATCCTGACCGATCTGGCCGGCGCGATCAGCGGCGGCATCGGACTCGCGGCCTCGGGCAACATCAACCCCGACGGCGCGTTCCCCAGCATGTTCGAGCCGGTCCACGGATCCGCGCCCGACATCGCAGGACGGCAGCTCGCCGACCCGACCGCCGCGATCCTCTCGGCCGCGATGCTGCTGGACCACCTCGGCCGGAGCGACGAGGCCGCCCGCGTCACCGCGGCCGTGACCGCCGACATCGAGTCGCGCGACGGCACCCCGCGCTCCACGGCCGCGATCGGCGACTCCGTCGTCGCCCGCCTCCGCTGATCCCCCGCAGAAGGACACCACCACGATGAGCACCGACTCCGCCCCCGCCGACCTCGCGTTCGAGGTGACCGCCGCCCCCGCGCCCCGCTCCGCCGAGGAGCGCGCCCGGATCCTCGCGAACCCCGGCTTCGGCATGCACTTCACCGACCACATGGTCGGCCTCCGCTGGACCAGCGCGGACGGCTGGCACAGCGCCCGCGTCGAGCCCTACGGCCCGCTCGCGCTCGACCCCGCCGCCGCCGTCCTGCACTACGCGCAGGAGATCTTCGAGGGGATGAAGGCCTACCGCCACGAGGACGGCTCCGTCTGGACCTTCCGCCCGGAGGCGAACGCGCGCCGCCTGCAGCGCTCGGCCCGCCGTCTCGCGCTGCCGGAGCTCCCGACGGACCTCTTCGTCGAGTCGCTGCGGCAGCTGATCGCGGTCGACGGCGACTGGGTCCCCTCGGAGCCGGAGACCAGCCTCTACCTGCGCCCGTTCATGTTCGCGCAGGAGGCGTTCCTCGGCGTGCGCGCGGCCGAGGACGTCGGCTACTACGTGATCGCCAGCCCCGCCGGCGCCTACTTCTCGGGCGGCGTCGCCCCCGTGTCGATCTGGCTCTCCACCTCCTACGCCCGGGCGGGCAAGGGCGGCACGGGAGCGGCGAAGACGGGTGGCAACTACGCCTCCTCCCTCCTCCCGCAGCAGGAGGCCTACAGCCACGGCTGCGCGCAGGTCCTCTTCCTCGACTCGCAGGAGTCGCAGTGGATCGAGGAGCTCGGCGGCATGAACGTGGTGCTGGTGAAGAAGGACGGCACGCTGGTCACCCCGGAATCGGACTCGATCCTCGAGGGCATCACGCGCGACAGCGTCCTGCAGCTCGCCGAGGACCGCGGCCACCGCGTCGAGCGGCGCCGCGTGAGCATCGACGAATGGCGCGACGGAGTGGCCTCCGGCGACGTGGTCGAGGTGTTCGCCTGCGGGACCGCCGCCGTGATCACCCCGATCGCCGAGCTCAAGGGCGAGGGCTTCTCCGTCGGCCGCGAGAGCGCGCCCGCCGGGGAGCTCACGATGTCGCTCCGCGAGGAGCTGACCGGCATCCAGTACGGACGCCGCGAGGACACGCACGGATGGATGACGAGGCTGGACGCATGAAGATCGCACGATTCGCCACGCAGCGCGACGGGGACAACGGGGGAGCGATCCACTTCGGGATCGTGGACGAGGACGACCTGGTCGTGCTCGCCGGCGACCCGATGTTCGCCGGGTTCGACACCACGGGGGAGCGCATCCCGATCGCGGAGGCGAAGCTCCTCGCGCCGGTGATCCCGCGCTCCAAGATCGTCGGCATCGGGAAGAACTACGCCGACCACGCGGCCGAGATGGGCGGCGACGCCCCGGCGGAGCCGCTGGTGTTCCTCAAGCCGAACACGTCGGTCATCGGCCCGGACGAGGCGATCGTCCTCCCCGAGGACAGCCAGCAGGTGGAGTTCGAGGGCGAGCTGGCGATCGTGATCGGCGCCGTGGCCCGCAACGTCCGCGCGGAGGACTACGAGGACGTGGTCTTCGGGTACACGATCGCCAACGACGTCACCGCACGCGACCTCCAGCGCTCCGACGGCCAGTGGGCGCGGGCGAAGGGCTACGACACCTTCTGCCCGCTCGGACCGGTCATCGAGACCGAGTTCGTCTGGAACGAGAGCGCGATCGAGACCCGCGTCAACGGGCGCATGCAGCAGTCGGGCAGCACCGGCGACATGATCCACGGGGTGCCCGAGCTCGTGGCCTACGTCTCGCGCATCTTCACGCTGCTCCCCGGGGACGTGATCCTCACCGGGACGCCTGCCGGCGTCGGGCCGATCGCGAACGGGGACACCGTCGCGGTGGACGTCGAGGGCATCGGCACGCTGTTCAACCCGGTGGTCGTCCGGCGCTGAGCCCGGGCCCTCCTGCGCGGAGGGACGAGCGCCTCCGGCCCGCAAGGATCCTCGGATCCGGCGGGCCGGACGCGTCCGAGCGGGACGTCAGTCGGCGCTCGCCGGGTCGCTGCCGACCGCGCCCTCGGTCTCGTCCGGCAGGTCGGCGTCGCCGGAGACGGTGTCCCCTCCGCTGTCGCCGTCGGTCACGGCGTCCGTGACACCGCGGTCGATCGCGGTGCCCCCGGGAGCGGCCCCCGCGGCGGAGGCGTCGGCCGCGTCCTCGCCGGGCAGCACCGTCTGCGCGCCGCCGGTGTTCGGGGCGGCGTCGCCGCCGGATCCGGGAAGGTCCTCGTTCACGTTCTGGTCGGCCATGTCGGCTCCTCTCGTCGGGGCTCCAGCCCAGCACGCGACGGGCCCCTCCGCAGGACGTTGACAGCGCGGGGGCGAGGGGGCAGAGGCGGGCCGTGAGGCCGGGCGACGCGCCTTCACCGTGCTCCCCGGCGCTGTCAAGCGGACTGCCTCCGGGGCCGTCTGGTCGTAGCGTCGAGCTATGAACTCCTCCCGCACCGACTCCGTCAGCCGCATCGCCCGGGAGGACTTCGGCTGGTCGTCGCTGCTCCCCGGTCAGCGCGAGGCGATCGAGTCGGCCGCCTCCGGGCGCGACACGCTGCTGGTGCTGGCGACGGGCGGCGGCAAGTCCGCGGTCTACCAGATCGCCGGAGCCGAGCGCGGCGGCGTCGTCCTGGTCGTCTCCCCGCTCGTCGCCCTGCAGGCCGACCAGCTCGCCGCGATCGAGGCGGCTCCGGCGGCCCCGCCCGCCGTCGCGATCAACTCCTCCCAGGGCGCCGCGGCCGTCGCCCGCGCCTGGGACCGGATCGACGAGGGCGGCCCGCTCTACGTGCTCCTGGCGCCCGAGCAGCTCGCCAAGCCCGAGAACGTGGCGCGTCTGGCGGCCGCGGGAGTGTCGCTCCTGGTCGTCGACGAGGCGCACTGCGTCTCCTCCTGGGGCCACGACTTCCGCCCCGACTACCTCCGCCTGGCCGATGTGCGCGGCGAGCTCGGAGACCCGCCGGTGCTCGCGATGACCGCCACCGCCTCCGGGCCGGTGCGCGACGAGATCATCGAGCGCCTCCGGATGACCGACCCCGAGATCCAGGTGCACGGCGTCGACCGTCCGGAGATCCGGCTGGTGGTGCACCGCCACGAGAGCGAGAACGAGAAGCGCGCCGCCGTGGTCGAGGAGGCCCGCAGCTGGACGGCTCCGGGCCTGGTCTACGTCGCCACCCGCAAGGAGACGGAGGCCTACGCGGCCGACATCGCGGCGGAGGGGCGCCGGGTCGCGGCGTACCACGCCGGGCTCAAGGTGTCCGAGCGCAAGGTCGTGCACGAGCAGTGGCGCGCTGGCGAGCTCGACGTCGTCGTCGCGACCTCGGCCTTCGGGATGGGCATCGACCGGGCCGACGTCCGCTTCGTGCTGCACGCGACGACCACCGAGTCGCTCGACGCGTACTACCAGGAGATCGGCCGCGCGGGCCGCGACGGCGAGCCGGCGACGGGCGCGCTGCACTACCGCGCCGAGGATCTGGGTCTCCGCCGCTTCTTCGCCAAGCGCTCGGTCGACAAGGCCGCGCTGCGCGTGATCTGGGCGGCCGTCTCGGAGCAGCCGGGGCTCGACTCCGCGGCTCTCGCGAAGGAGCTGGGGAAGCCGGCCCGCACGATCGCCCGGATCGTCAACGATCTCGCGGACGCGGGGCTGGTGGAGACCGGCTCCGGTCTGCGCGGGACGCGCGAGGCCTCCGGCGACGAGGCCGTGCACGCGGTGAAGGAGGCTCTGGCCTCCCGCGAGCGGATCGCGGAGTCGCGCCTGTCGATGATGCGCGCGTACGCGGAGACCAGCCAGTGCCGCCGCCGAGTCCTGCTGGACTACTTCGGCGTGGAGTCGGCCGAGTGGTGCGGCAACTGCGACGGCTGCGAGCGGCACGAGGCGAGCGGCGAGACCGTCGAGGCGCCCGTGGACGCCCCTCTGAGCGTCGACGAGTCGGTGGAGCACCGCGAGTGGGGCGCCGGCACCGTGATGAGCGTGGAGGCCGACCGGGCGACGATCTTCTTCGAGTCCGAGGGCTACAAGGTGCTGTCGTTCCAGGCGCTCGAGTCCGGCGTCCTGCGCGAGCGCGAGCACGCCTCCGCCTGACCCCGGCTCTCCGCGCCGGCCGATCGCCGCTCGCGGGACGCCGCTCCGGTACGGCAGGCACGGCGTGCCGTGCACCGGAGCGGCGTCCCGCGGAGGGGGTCAGACCTTCGAGACGGCCGAGCTCACGTCGGTGGGCTTCTCGTAGTCGCCGTCCGGGATCGCACGGAGGGCCTCGAGGACGTCGCCGTCCGCGCCCTCCTTCTCCGCGGTCTCGACGATCGTGTCCTTCGAGGCGGGGTAGTCGATGCCCGAGAGGTACTTCTGGATCTGGATCGGGTTGGGTGCGTCCATCGTGCTGTCCTTTCGTCGCCTTGCTGAGTGTTACGAGTGCTCTTCGGCGAAGAGCCGGTCGAAGGCGTCGACGCGCCGGTCGGTGACCGTCGTGGGCGTCTCGAGGTGCACGGCGCCGCTGGGCACGAGGCCCGCGCCGCCGAAGCGCTCCATGACGCGCCACTGCGCGGCGACGTCCTCACCGCTGTGCTCCGGGGGCAGCTGCTCCCAGAAGTCGAAGCCGCCGACGGCCAGGAGGGCGTCGCGGCGATAGAGGACGCACGCGCCCAGCCAGGCGACCCGGTACGCGCGCCAGGCGCCCTCCGGGACGTCGAGGCGGGCGGCGACGTGCGTGAGATTCGCCGCGTTGTGCAGCGGCCAGCGCTCGAACTCCGGGGTTCCGCGCCGCACCCGCTCGGGCTCCACGCGCTCCTCCCAGGTCTCGAACGACTCGGTCTCGTGCGGGCGCACGTCCTCGAGGTAGGACAGGCCCTGCACCGCGGAGCCGACGAAGCCGCAGTCGAGGCGCTCGAGGGCCTCGTGCAGCCGCGAGAGCGTGCCCGGCTCGAGCCACACGTCGTCGTCGAGGAAGAGGACGGCCGGGGCGGTGGCGAGGGAGAGGAGGTAGTGCCTCTGCTCCGCGAGCCCGCGCCGGGGCAGGTGCCGGCGCACCACCGGAGCCCGGCCCTGCGCCTCCAGCACGCGCAGCATCGCGAGGATCGTCGGGTCGCTCTCGGCGACCGCGTCGTCGGACTGGTCGCTCACGATCACGCGGAAGGGCGGGTCGTCCTGGGCGGCGAGTCCGGCGAGCGTGGCGGCGAGCTCGGCACGGCGGCCGACCGTCGGCACCAGCACGTCGATCAGCGGCTGCCGGGGAGCCTCCGGGACCCCCCAGCGCCCGGACCACCGGCGGCTGGTCACGGCGCGGCCGATCGGATGCGCTGGACCATCTCGGTCGTGGAGTGCTCCGAGACGTAGCCGACCGTGGTGACGACGCCCCCGTAGGAGCGGACGACGGCCGCCTCCGCGAGCATGTCGGGGTTGTAGTCCCCGCCCTTCACGTAGACGTCGGGCTGCACGCGCTCGAGCAGCGGGATGGGGGTGTCTCCGCCGAAGAGAGTCACGTAGTCGACGCAGCCCAGCTCGGCGATCACACCCGCGCGGTCGCCCTCCGGGTTGATCGGCCGTCCCTCGCCCTTCAGCCGCCGGACGGAGTCGTCGTCGTTCACCGCGACCACGAGCACATCGCCGAGCTCGCGGGCCTGGCGGAGGTAGGCGGTGTGGCCGCGGTGCAGGACGTCGAAGCAGCCGTTGGTGAACACCACGCGGCGACCGCGGCGCGACTGCTCCGCGAGGACCTCGACGAGGGCGTCCTCGCCGAGCACGACGGCGCCGGGAGCGGCGAGGGAGGCGAGCAGGTCGTCGCCCGAGCAGACGGAGGTGCCGGGGCGCTGCACGACCACGTCGGCGGCTGCCTGCGCCAGATCGACGGCGGTGGCCAGGGAGCGGCCGGCGGCGAGGGCGAGGGTGGCGGTCGCGGCGAAGGTGTCGCCGGCGCCGGACGCCTGCTTCTCCTCCGCGGGCTGAGCGAAGGTGCGGCTGACCGTGCCGTCGGCGTCGAGGGCGGTGGAGCCGTCCCGGTCGAGGGTGACCACGACGTGCCGGGCGCCCGAGCGGGCGCGCAGGTCGTCCGCCGCGTCGCGCACGGCGGCGGCCCGCTCCGTCCCGCGGCCGAGGGAGCCGCCGAGCAGCCGCTCCGCCTCCTTGGCGTTCGGGGTGACGAGGTCCGGCCGGGCGAAGGCCCAGTCGGCGAGCTCGTGCGCGTCGATCACGAGGAGGCCGGGGCGCTCGACGGCGAGCAGGCGCTCGACGGCCTCGCGGAGGATCCCCGAGCCGTAGTCGCAGACCAGGACGGCGTCGGCGCCCGAGGCGGCCTCGGCGGCGGCACCGGCGAGCAGGGCCAGCTCGTCGTCGGCCGGGCGGTGCGGGCCGGAGTCGACGCGCAGCATCACGCTGTCGCCGCCGACCACGCGGGTCTTGATCGTCGTCGCGGCGCCGGTGCGGACGACCCGGGAGGTGTCCAGGCCGGCCCGCTCGAGCGCGCGCACGAGCCGGTCGCCCTCGGAGTCGCGTCCGGCCACGCCGACCGTGCGGACGACGGCGCCCAGCGCGCGCAGGTTGGCGGCGGAGTTGGCGGCCCCGCCCGCGACGTCGACGACGTCCTCGAGCCGCAGGACCGGCGCGGGCGCCTCCCGCGTGACGCGCTCCGCCTCGCCGAGCCACCAGGAGTCGAGGATGAGGTCCCCGATCACGGCGACGACCGGTGGGCGCTCGTGGACGTGCGCCAGGAGGGCGCTCGCCCGCTGGAGCGCCGAGCCCTCGAGGCTCATCGCGCGCCTCCCGGCAGGACGGGCAGACCGAAGTGCACGACCGTGGTCGTGGTCATCTCGTCGAGCAGCTCCGGGCCGTAGCCGAAGCCGGAGCCGGATGCTCCGCGGGGCTGGGCGCTGCCGCCCGGCGCTCCTCCGAAGACGCCGTTGACCTTGACGGTGCCCACCGGCAGCGTCGCCGCGGCGCGGTGAGCGTGCTCCATGTCGGCGGTGAGGATCGAGGCGGCCAGGCCGTAGGGGCTCGCGGCGGCCAGGTCCAGGCCCTCGTCGAAGGAGTCGACGACGCGGATCGGCGCGACGGGCCCGAAGGTCTCCTCCGTCATCACCAGCATCGACTCGGTGCAGTCCGCCAGGACAGTCGCGGGGTAGAAGGTGCCGTCCCCGGGGGTGCCGCCGGTGAGGGCGCGCGCGCCGCTGCCGAGCGCCTCCGTGACGTGCTCGTGGACGGCGTCGCGCATGCGGGCGTCGACGAGGCGGGGGAGCGGGCCCGCGCTCCAGCGGTCGGCCTCGGCGACCAGCGCCGCCGTGAACGCCTCGGCGATGTCGCGGTGCACGTAGATCCGCTCGACGGAGGTGCAGATCTGGCCGGCGTTGGCGAAGGCGCCCAGCGCGGCCTGCTCGGCGGCCCAGACCGGATCGACGTCGCGGTCGACGACGAGCGCGTCGTTGCCGCCGTTCTCGAGGATCACGTGCGCGCCGGTGACGGCGGCGACCCGGGCGAGCGCGCGGCCGGTGGCGGTCGAGCCGACGTGGGCGAGGACGTCGACGCCCTCGGTGCGCGCCAGCTCGTCGCCGACCGCCCCGTCGCCCTCGACCAGGGTCAGCACGCCCTCGGGCAGCGCCTCGGCGAGGATGCTCGTGAAGAGGGCGCCCGTGCCCGGACTGCGCTCGCTCGGCTTGTGCACGACGACGTCACCGGAGACGATCGCGGCGCCCAGGAGGCCCGCAGCGACGGCGACCGGGTCGTTCCACGGAGTGAGGGCGAGCACGACACCGCGCGGGTGCGGCAGGGCGAGATCGACGTTGAGCGCCCCTCCGCGCAGGCTCCTCCCGCGGTGCAGCGGGCCGAGCTCGGCGTACTGGAGCAGCGTGTCGACACCGGCGCGGACGCCGCCCAGGGCGTCGCCGGCGGGCTTGCCCGTCTCCTGCGTGTTGAGGTCGGCGAGCTCCTGCTCGCGCTCGGCCACGCGGTGGGCGGCGGCACGGAGCAGGGCGCCGCGCTCGGCGGGCGCGGTGGCGGCCCACGCGGGGAACGCGGTCCGCGCGCGGCGGACGGCGTCGGCGGCGGTCGTGGCGGGGGTCGTGATGTCGATGGTCACGGTCACCTCTCGGTCGGGGGCGCCCGCGGAGTGGCGGACGCATCCGTCCGGTACCCGGGTGGTGCGCGCCTAGACACGCCGCCTCGGGAATCCGCCCCCGGATCGGCGACGAGGGCTCGCCGCCGATCCGGTTTCGGATCGGTCCCGGCGGGGAAGTGGAGGAGTGCACCGTCCCCGGAGCGGCGCCCGCGCGCCCTCCGCACCTGAGAGGAACCCGTCGTGGTCGCCATCGCCCCCCTCCGAGAGCCCTTCGCCGGAGTCGAGAGGATCGCCGTCCTGCGCGGCGGCGGACTCGGCGACCTGCTGTTCGCGCTGCCCGCCGTCGACGCCCTCGCGGCCGCCTACCCGGGAGCCGATATCACCCTGCTCGGGACGCCCGCGCACCGGGTCCTGCTGACGGGCGTCGAGTCGCCGATCGCCGACGTCGAGATCCTGCCGGTGGCGCAGGGCGTCCGCGACGGAGAGGGGGAGGACCCCCGGGTCGTCGAGGACTTCACCGAGCGGATGCGCGCGCGCCGCTTCGACCTGGCCGTGCAGCTGCACGGCGGCGGGCGCTACTCCAACCCGTTCCTCCAGCGCCTCGGCGCGCGCCACACGGTCGGGTCGCGCACCGACGACGCCGCGGAGCTCGAGCGCACGATCCCCTACGTCTACTACCAGCACGAGATGCTGCGGGCGCTCGAGATCGTCGGGCTGGCCGGAGCGCCCGCGACCCGCCTCGAGCCGGCGCTCGCCGTGGATCCGGAGCGGCGGGACCGCCTCGCCGCGGCGCTGCCCGCGGGCGGCCCGCTGGTGCTGATCCACCCCGGGGCGACCGATCCCCGCCGGCGCTGGCCCGCCGCCTCCTTCGCCGCCGTGGCGACGGAGCTGCTGGCGGACGGCGCGCGCGTGCTGGTGGTGGGCGACGCCTCCGACGTGCCCGCCGCCGACGAGATCGTCGCCGGAGCGCCGGGAGCGGTCTCCTGGGCGGGCGTCGTGGACCTCCCGGACCTCGCTCCGCTGCTCTCGCTCGCCGACCTCGTGCTCGGCAACGACTCCGGACCCCGCCATCTCGCCGCCGCGGTCGGCGCTCCGACGGTCGGGATCTTCTGGGTGGGCAACGCGATCAACGCCGCGGCCCTCGGGCGGCAGCGCCACCGGGTGCAGCTGAGCTGGACCACGCACTGCCCGGTCTGCGGGCGCGACGCCACGCAGGTCGGCTGGACCGCTCCGCGCTGCGAGCACGACGTCACGTTCGTCGGCGACGTGCGCGTCGAGGCCGTGCTCGAGGACGTCCGCGGGGTGCTCGCCTCCACCCGCTGAACCGCGAGACGCCACCTCGGTACGCGACGCGCCGGGGCGTGCGAACCGAGGCGGCGTCTCGCGGAGGGGGATCCGGGGCGCGCCCGGATCAGCGGATCACGGCCAGGACGGCTCCTCCTCGTGCGTGATGACGAGCTCGCGGACCTCGCAGCCGCGCGGCTGGCCGAGGACGAACATGACGGCGTTCGCCACGTTCTCCGGGTCGTTCAGCAGCGCGTCCGGGCCCGGCTTGTACTGCTCGTCGCGGTCGTCGAAGAAGCGCGTCTTCATGCCCGACGGGATCAGCGTGGTCACTCCGATCTCGCCCTTGGTCTCGGCCGCGAGCGCGCGGGTGAAGCCGAGCACGCCGAACTTCGAGGCGCAGTACGCGGTCGCGTCCGAGACGGCCTTGATCGCGAGCGAGGAGGCGACGGTGACGACGCGGCCGTGGGTCTCGGTGAGGAAGGGCAGCGCCGCCCGGACGACGGCCGCGGTGCCGAGGAGGTTGACGGAGATGACGCGCTCCCACTGCTCCGGCTCCACGTCCACGAGGCGGCCGCAGCGGTCGATGCCGGCCGCGGTCACGACGGCGTCGAGCCCGCCGTGCTCGCGGGCGATCTCGACGACCGCCTTCTCGGCCTCGCGGGTCTTCGCGACGTCGACCTGGTAGGCGGCGACGCCCTCCTTCACCGACGAGACGTCGCGGTCGAGCACGATCGGGGTGCCGCCGGCGGCGGTGACCGCGGCGGCGACGGCCGCACCAAGCCCGGAGGCTCCTCCGGTGATCAGGACGCGGCCGATGGGGGTGGGAGTGGTGCTCATGGTTTCCTTCCGGGGGTGGTCTGCGGGCCTCGTGGGCCGCGGGTCAGCCGACGCGCGCGAGCGCGGCGGCGAGATGGGTGGTCGAGCGGCCCGGGTGGTACGGCACGGTCAGGACCCGGCCGCCCCACTCCGCCACCGTCGCCGTCTCGGGGAGGGACTCGGCGGAGTAGTCGCCGCCCTTCACCCAGACGTCGGGGCGGATGCGGCGCAGCGCCTCGTCCGGCGTGTCCTCGCCGAAGACCAGCACGGCGTCGACGCACTCGAGCGCGAGCAGCAGGTCGACGCGGTCGTCCTCGGGGATGATCGGCCGCGCCGCGCCCTTGAGGCGCCGGACGGAGTCGTCCGAGTTGAGGCAGACGATCAGGCAGTCGCCGAGAGCGCGTGCCGCGGAGAGGGTGCGGGCGTGGCCGGCGTGGAGCAGGTCGAAGCAGCCGCCCGTCGCGACCACCGTTCCTCCTGCCGCGCGGACGGACTCGGCGACGCGCAGGGCGTCCACCCCGCCGCCGTGGAGGGGTGCGGGGTCGGCGGGAGCGGAGAGGGAGGCGACCCCTCCCGCGAGGAGGTAGGCGCCGGCCGCGGCGACCGCCGCCTGCACCGCCTCCGAGGTGCTCGCACCCTCGGCGAGGGCGACGGCGGCGGAGGCGGCGAACCGGTCGCCCGCGCCGCACGGGTCGGTGGGCGGCACGGCGACGGCCGGTGCGACGACCGGGACGCCGGCGCCGCGGGAGCGCAGCAGGGCGCCGGAGGATCCCATCGTCACGGTGACCCCACCGCAGCCCCAGCGCTCGAGGAGGGTGGTCGCGGCGGACTCGGCGCGCGTCACTCCGCGGCCGACGGCTCCCGAGAAGGCGGTGGCCTCGGCCAGGTTCGGGGTGGCGAGGGAGGTGGCGGCGACCGGCTGCGAGCCCCGCGGGTGCGGATCCCACACCAGCGGCACGGTGAGCGCGTCGAGCGCCGTGCGGAGCGACGACTCCTCGGTCAGGCGGCGGCCGTAGTCGGCGACGATCACGGCGTCGGCGTCGGCGAGCGCGGCGAGCATGGCGTCGGTGACGCCGGGGATGGGCGGCGTCTCGCAGCCGCGGTCGATCCGTACGACGGCCTGGCCGGAGGCGGCGACGCGGGTCTTCACCGGCGTCGGCGCTCCCGAGGGCCCGGCGACCAGGCGGACGCCGGACATCTCGGCGCGCAGCTCCGCCACGTCCGGATCCGAGTCCTCGGCGAGCGCGGTCACCAGCGTCACCTCGTGCCCGTCGCGGGCGAGCATCCGGGCGACGAGCCCGGCACCGCCGGCGCGGGCGCTGCGGGCCGACACGTCGACCACGGGGACGGGGGCGTCCGGGCTCAGCCGCTCGGCGGGTCCGGAGAGGTCGACGTCGAGCATCACGTCGCCGACGACGACGAGGCGCAGGCGGCTCACGCGGCGGCCGCCGTCCGTGCGCGGATCCGGTGCTCGAAGGCCCGGCAGAGCGCGTGCACGAGCACCAGCTGCGCCTCCTGCACATTGGAGCCGTGGCCCTCGAGGGCGATCGCCTCGTCGCAGAGCTCGGTGAGCGGGTTCGGCCCCTCGCCGGTCAGCGCCCACGACCGGGCGCCCGCCGCACGGGCGGCCTCCGCGGCGTGGAGGAGGTTCGCGCTGCGTCCGCTGGTGGAGAGCAGCACCACGACGTCCCCCGCCCGGGCGTGCGCGGTGACCTGGCGCGAGAACACGTGGTCGAAGCCGTAGTCGTTGCCGATCGCGGTCAGGCTCGACGTCTCGGCGTGCAGCGAGATGGCGGAGAAGGGGACGCGGTCGCCGTCGAAGCGGCCGACGAGCTCGGCGGTGAGGTGCTGCGCCTCGGCCGCGGAGCCGCCGTTGCCCGCGGCGAGCAGGCGCGCGCCGGAGTGCAGGCGGTCGGCGAGCTCGACGCCCCAGGCGGCGATCCTGTCGGAGTGGCGCTCCAGCTGCGCGACCGCGTCGAGCGCGCGCGCCACGTGGTCGTCGACGAGGCGCCGGGCGGCGTCGGCCGGGGTGTCCAGAACGGTGTCGATGGTCGCGGTGTCGATGGTCATCGTCGCGGAGCCGCCTTCCGGGTGGTGGGGGATGAGGGTGCGCTCGTGGCGCCGGTGAGGAGCGACTCGTCGCCGAGGCCGGCGAGGGTCGTGACGTAGGCGCGCTCGGTGTCGGCGGCGACGCGGTCCCAGGAGTAGCGGGACTCGACGCGCTCGCGTCCGGCGGCCCCGTAGGCGCGGGCGCGGTCGGGGTCCTCCAGCAGCGAGCCGAGGGCGGCGGCCAGGGCGACCGGGTCGCGCGGAGGCACGTGGACCCCGGTGACGTCCTCGACCACGGTGTCGATCAGGCCGCCCACGGAGGAGGCGACGACCGGCACGCCGCAGGCCATCGCCTCGAGCGGAGTGATGCCGAACGGCTCGTACCAGGGCGCGCAGACCACGACGTCGGCCGAGCGGAGCATCGCGGGCATCTCGGTCTGCGAGAGCTGGCCGACGAAGTCGACACGGTCCGCGACGCCGAGGCTCTCGGCGACGCCGTGCAGCCGCTGGTACTCGGGGTCCGCCGTCAGCGCGTCGCCGGAGCCGGAGCCCCCGACCACGACGAGCTCGGCGTCGTGGCCGGCCGCGACCAGGTGCGCGAGCGCCTCGATCGCGATGCCCATGCCCTTGCGCGGCACCAGGCGTCCGATGGTCATCAGCCGCGAGCGCTCGCCGCGGGGCGCGACCGGGCCCTCGACCGAGAACCGGTCGATGTCGACTCCGCAGGGCACCACCGAGATGCGCGAGGTCGGCACGCCGAGCCCCTTGAGCTCGAAGGCCTCGTCCGAGCAGGTGGCGACGACGCCGTCGGCCTTCTGGCCCACTCCGGGCTCGAGCCAGGCGCGCTCCTCGGGGCTGGTGTCGAGCGCACCCTGCTGGCGGCGCTTGACCACGCCCAGCGCGTGGAAGGTGTGGAGGACGGGCACGCGCCGCCCGGTGGCGCGCTCCACCCGCTCGGAGGCGTCGAGCGCGGCGACCCCGGACATCCAGAAGTGGCTGTGCACGAGGTCCGGCCGCTCCTGCAGCCACTCCTCGGTGAGGTCGACGGCGAAGTCGCCCATGAAGGGCAGCAGCTCGTCCTTGGACACCCGGCGCGGCGGTCCGGCGTCGATGTGCACGACCTCGACTCCCGAGGTGAAGGGCACGCGCCGGGGGAGGGAGGGGTCGTCGCGGCGGGTGTAGACGACGACGCGGTGGCCGCGGCGGGCGAGCGCGTCGGCGAGCGCCGCCACGTGGACGTTCTGACCGCCGGCGTCGACGCCGCCGAGGGTCGCCAGCGGGCTCGCGTGCTCCGAGACCATGGCGATCGTCAGCGCGGGCGCGGCGGAGAGGTGCTGCTTCATCGGGTGCTCCCTTCCAGAGCGGGCTCCGGCGACCGGCGTCCGGGGAGGTCGGCGAGGACCTCGTCCCAGTCGCGGTGGAACCGGGCGAGGCCGTAGCGCGCGAGCGCGGCCTCGCGGGCGACGGCGCCGGCGCGGGCGGCCCGGTCCGGGTCCTCGACGAGCGCCCGGGCCGAGGCGACGAGGGCGTCGAGGTCGTTCGAGATCGCTCCGGCCTCGGGCGGGACGGCGCGCCCCGCCTCCGTCACGTCGAGCGCGACGACGGGCATCCCGAGGTGCATCGCCTCCAGCAGTGCGAGGCCGAGGGAGGTCCATCGGAACGGGTGCAGGTAGACCCGGCGGCGGGCCAGGGCCCCGTGCATCGCCTGCGTGCGGACGTCGCCGAGGACCGTCACGTCCTCCAGGCCCGGCAGCTCGGCGAGCCGGTCGGTCTTCATCCCGAAGACGTCCAGCGGAGCGACGGCGCCGAAGCGGGGGAGCAGGTCGGTCCCCGCGACCCGGCCCCGGCGGACGGGCTCGTTGACGACCACGCCGAAGTGCGGCAGCTCGCCGGTGTAGAGAGGGCCCGGGTCGTGGATCCCGTGCTCGATCACCGTCGTCCGCGTCGATCCGGTGTCCCACATCAGGGCGTTGAAGTGGGTGACGTGGACGATCAGCAGGTCGTCGCGGTCGGCGAGCGGGTGGCGGTTGTCCGGCACGTCCCCGCGGGGGGTGTTGTGCTCCACGTAGACGGCGGGCACGTCGCGGCCGAGGCGTCGCCCGAGCAGGCGCTCGGCCTCGGCGAGCTCCTCGGGCCTCTGGAGGAGGACCGCGTCGACGTCGGCGTCGTGCAGCTCCTCGGGCGCGATCTCGACGGCGCTCGGCCAGTCGCGGCCGCCGGTGCCCAGGCCCCAGCCGTCGCGGGCCGGAGTCGTGGGGAGCAGGTAGGTGTGGGCGCCGCGGACGAAGGCGTCCGCCCAGCCGCCGTGCACGTGCCAGAGCAGGATCCTCATGCGATGGCCTCTCTCGGGGAAGTCGTGGGTCGGAGTCGGAGGGCGGCGGCGACCGCCTCCTCGGCGCTCACCCCCGCGAGGCACGGATGGCCGGGGACGGGGCACACGCGGGCGCGCGAGCCGGCGCAGGGCGCCTCCTGGTCGCCGAGCAGCGCGACCGGGACGCCGTAGGGCGCCCAGCGCACGGCCGGGACGACCGGCGCGAAGAGGCTGACCACGGGGGTGCCGACCGCGGCGGCGAGGTGCGCGGGGCCGGTGTTGCCGCAGATCACGACGTCGGCGCCGGCCAGCACCTCGGCGGCGCCGGCGAAGTCCGTCGCCCCGCCGAGGTCGATGCCGCGGGAGCCCGCGACCTCGGCCGTGAGGGAGCGCTCGCCCGGGCCGCCGGTGACGACGACGGCGAGGCCCGCGTCCGCCAGCAGCTCGACGGCGCGGGCCGCGTTCGCCGCGGGCCAGGCGCGGGCGGGGACGGCTGCCCCGGGGTGCACGACCGAGTAGGGGCCGATCCCCTCGAGAGCGGCGGGCAGCACGCCCTCGCGGCGCACGCGGAGCCGTCCGTCGTCGCCGGCGGGCAGCGCGAAGCCGGCCGCCGCCGCGATCGCGAGCGCGCGCTCCGGCTCCGGCTGGTCCTCCTCGAGTGTCTCGCCCGGGACGAGGCGCACATCGAGCAGGGCGCCCGCGAAGTCGACCGAGGCGCCCGTGATGCGGGCGACACCGGCGAGGCGGAGCAGCAGGGCCAGCGGAAGCGGCGACTGGTGGAAGGAGGTGAGGATCACGGCCTCGTCCGGCGCGAACTCCTCGACGATCGCGCGCAGCTCGTCGACGAGCTCGGCGTCGACGGGGCGGGAGGCGTCGCCGATCCACGGGCACCACCAGGTGCGGACGGAGGAGGGACCCGGCAGCAGCGCGGCCGCGGGCGCTCCCTGCGGACCGCTCAGCAGCAGCACCTCGGCGTCGGCCGCGATCGCGCGGACAGCGGGTCCGCACAGCAGGACGTCCCCTGCGCTGTCCAGGCGGGCGACGAGCACGCGGCGCCTCACTCGGCGTCCTCGTCGGGCTGCATCGCGAGCAGCAGCTCGACCGCCTCGAGGAGCGTCGCCGCCTGCAGCGGGGCGGCGTCCACCTCCTCGGCGCGGGTGATCGGAGTCGGCACCAGCACTCCACGGGCGCCGGCCGCGGCGGCGGCGCCGACGTCGGCCCCGATGTCGCCGATCACGGCGAGGGACCGTGCCGGCAGTCCCAGCTGCTCGGCGGCGCCGAGCACCATGCCGGGCCGGGGCTTCCGGCAGGAGCAGCCGTCCTCCGGGCCGTGGGGGCAGAGCATCCACACGTCGAAGCCGCCGAAGAGCTCGTCCACGCGCCGGTTCACCGCGTCGGCCTGCCCGCGGTCGATGATCCCGCGGGCGATCCCGGACTGGTTGGTGACCACGCCCACGGCCAGCCCCGCCTCGCGCGCGCGCTCGACCGCGGCGAGGGCGGTGGGCATCGGGGAGACCTGCGCCGGGTCGCCGTTGTAGGGCACGTCGACCACGAGCGTCGCATCGCGGTCGAAGAGGATCCCCCGCAGGCGCGGGGCCCTCGCGCGCTCGTCGGCGCTCCGGGAGGAGGAGTCGTTCACCTTCTCCTCGTACCCCTCGACCGGGGATGTAAACCCCCTTCCGGAGAAGTCGGTCCGTCCGGGCGCGTCGCTCGCATCTGTGGGCGGCGCGTCTGAGGTGCGCGCAGCGGGGTACGGGGTCTCCGACAGGAAGGAGGCGCCGTGCGCGCTCTCACCGCCCCGGACGGGACTCCGGAGATCCTCGCGCTGCGCGCCCTCAAGCTCGGCGACCTGCTCGTCGCCGTCCCGGCGCTCAAGGCCCTGCGCCGCGGCTTCCCGGACCACCGGCTGATCATGGCGACCACGCCCTGGCTCGAGCCGATCGTCGACCTGGTCGAGGGCTTGGACGCGCTCGTGCCCACCCTTCACGGACTCGACGACCCACTGCCGATGGCCGCCGGCCGCGTCGAGCTCGGCGTGAACCTCCACGGCAACGGCCCGGAGTCGCGGCTGCGGCTGCGCGAGATCGCGCCCGAGCGCACGCTCGAGTTCCGCGTCCCGGCGCTGGACCCGGGCGCGGGCCCGGAGGACCCGCGCCCGCTCTGGATCGATGGCGAGCTCGAGCGCGCCCGCTGGGCCCGCCTGGTGAACTCGATCGGTCTCGACGCCGACCCCGAGGACGTCGCGATCGCCGTCCCCGAGGAGCCCGCCTCGGCCCCCGGAGCCGCCGTCGTGCACATCGGGGCCTTCTACGGCTCTCGCGAGTGGCCGGAGGAGCGCTTCGCCGCGGTGGCGCGCGCCCTCACCGCCGAGGGGCACCGCGTCGTCTACACCGGGGGCGCGAACGAGGCCGACCGCGCCCGCCGCGTCGCCGAGCTCGCCGGCACGGGCGAGGTGCTGGCGGGGGAGCTCGCGCTCAGCGGGTTCGCCGCGGTCGTCGCGGCCGCCGAGGTCGTGGTGACCGTCGACACCGGGGCCGCGCACCTCGCGTCCGCCTACGGCGTCCCCTCGGTCGTGATCTTCGGTCCGGCACCGCCCGAGGCCTGGGGTCCTCCGGCCTCGGGGCCGCACGTCGTGCTGACCGACGCCTCCCTCCGCCGCGGCGATGTCTTCTCCGCCGAGCCGGACCCGGCGCTGCTCGCGGTCCAGGTCGACGACGTCCTCGCCGCCCTCTCGTCGCTCCCGTCGCGTGCCGAGGCCCACCTCAGGCGGACTTCAGCCGCGTCGCCGGTCGGACCGGAGTGACCGTGGCCACGCGGGCCCGGGGAGCGCGCGGCTGATGGCTGCGCGAGGGGGCGCCGAGCCGGTCGGCGAGCTGCGCGAGGATCCGCCGCTGCAGGCGCGAGACCTGCATCTGCGTCGTCCCCAGCGCGTCGGCGATCTGCTGCTGGGTCCGCTCCTCGACGAAGCGCATCCGCAGGAGCTCGCGCTGGCCCTCCTCGAGCTCGGCCAGGGCCTCGGCGAGCCCGTGCCGCCGGTCGATCTCCAGCAGCCGGTCGTCCTCGCCGCCGAGGGTGTCGCCCAGGCCGACGCCGCCCTCGCCCACGGTCTCGTCGAGGGAGAGCGGATGCCCCGCGAGGCGCGCGTCGGCCACCTCCGTCGCGTCCACTCCGAGGCGGCGGGCGATCTCCTGGTCGGTGGGGTGACGGCCGAGCTCCTGCGCGAGCTCGTCGGCGACGACGGCGGAGCGGCGGTGCAGCTCCTGCACGCCGCGCGGCGGCCGGATCATCCAGCCGAGGTCGCGGAGGTGGCGCTTGAGCTCGCCGGTGATCGTGGGGACGGCGAACGCGGCGAAGCTGTCGCCGCGCTCGGGAGTGAAGCGGCGGGCGGCCTTCACGAGGCCCACGTAGGCGACCTGGCGCAGATCCGCCCAGTCGCCTCCGCTCCGGGAGACCCGGCGGGCCATGGCCTCGGCCAGGCCCAGGTGGTCGAGCACGATGCGCTCGCGGATGCGCGCGCCCTCGGCGGCCTCCGCGCTCACCGCGGCCTGGAAGAGCGAGAGCGTGCGGGCGTCCTTCTCCTCCCGTGCCGCCTCGGTGAGGGCGCTCGGGCGGTCGGTGCGGGGGTCGAGATCGATCGTGCTCATCAGTGCTCCTTCCGGGCACGCTCGCGCGGAGGCCCGGCGCGGCCTGCGGTGCGGCGCTCGGGCCCTCTCGACGAGAGGCCCGGGGTCAGCGCACCACTGCTCCTGCTCGCTCGGGGAGTCCGTTGACTCGGAGCAGTGCTGTCCGGTAGAAGCAGTCGCCGCGAGGCGCGCACCGTGCCCGGGGCGGAGGCGCCACGGCCCCCGCGATCCCGGGCGCCGCACCGGCTCCCGCCGGTAGGATCGGCCTCGTATGTCTGAGCTCACCCCGCCCCAGGAAAGCGCGCCGGACGCGCACCCGTTCACGACCGCGACCGGGAGCGACGTCCGCGTCCGCTTCTGCCCCTCGCCGACCGGGACCCCGCACGTCGGCCTCATCCGCACCGCCCTGTTCAACTGGGCGTACGCGCGCCACACCGGCGGCACGTTCGTCTTCCGCATCGAGGACACGGACGCCGCCCGCGACAGCGAGGAGAGCGTGGAGCAGATCCTCGACGCGCTGCGCTGGCTGAAGCTCGACTGGGACGAGGGCGTCGGAGTCGGCGGCCCGCACGGCCCGTACCGGCAGTCCGAGCGCACCGATGTCTACCTCGACGTGATCGCGCGCCTGACGGCCTCGGGGCACCTCTACGAGAGCTACTCCACGGCCGAGGAGATCGACGCGCGCAACGAGGCGGCCGGCCGCGCGAAGCAGCACGGGTACGACAACCACGACCGCGATCTCACCGAGGAGGAGCGCGCCGCCTTCCGCGCCGAGGGCCGCGCCCCGGCGCTGCGCCTGCGCGTGCCGGACGCCGACCTGTCCTTCGACGACCTGGTCCGCGGCCCGATCACGTTCCCCGCCGGCTCCTTCAGCGACTTCGTCGTGGTGCGCCCCAACGGCCAGCCGCTCTACACGCTGGTGAACCCGGTCGACGACGCGATCATGCAGATCACCCACGTGCTGCGCGGCGAGGACATCCTCCCCTCGACCGCCCGGCAGATCGCGCTGTACCACGCGCTGATCGACATCGGAGTGACGACCTTCGTCCCGCGCTTCGGGCACCTCCCCTACGTGATGGGCGACGGCAGCAAGAAGCTCTCCAAGCGCGATCCGTCCTCGAACCTCTTCCACCACCGCGACCGCGGCTTCATCCCGGAGGGCCTGGTCAACTACCTCGCCCTGCTCGGCTGGTCGCTCACGCACGACCGCGACGTCTTCTCGATCGACGAGATGGTCGCCGCCTTCGACGTCGCCGACGTGAACCCCAATCCGGCCCGCTTCGACCTCAAGAAGGCCGAGTCGATCAACGGCGACCACATCCGCCTCCTGGCCGTCGACGACTTCACCGAGCGGACGATCCCGTACCTCGTGGCGGCCGGAGTGCTCGCGGGCGAGCCGACCGCCGAGCAGCGCGCGGTGCTCGACGCCGCCGCGCCCCTCGTGCAGGAGCGGATCGGCCTGCTCGGGGAGGCCCCCGGCATGCTCGGGTTCCTCTTCACCGCCTCCGACGCGCTCGAGTACGACGAGGACGCGCTGAAGGGCCTGCCCGCGAACGCCGGCGAGGTGCTCGCCGCCTCGATCGGCGCTCTCGAGCTCGTCCCCGCGTCCGAGTGGCTGACGGCCTCGATCCAGGAGGCGCTCGCCTCCGCGCTGATCGAGGGCCTCGGCCTCAAGCCCCGCATCGCCTACGGGCCGCTGCGCACCGCGGTCTCCGGGCGCCGCGTCTCGCCGCCGCTGTTCGAGTCGATGGAGATCCTCGGCAAGCAGGAGTCGATCGCCCGCCTCGACCGCCTGGGTGCTCACCTCGGCGCCTCCCGGCAGGCCTGACCGTGGCGGAGACGGTCGGCGGACGCTACGACGTCGTCGTGATCGGCGGGGGCCCCGCCGGGCTCTCCACCGCGCTCAACCTCGTCCGGGCGCGCCGCAGCGTGCTGCTGCTCGACAGCAACCGCCCGCGGAACGCCGCGACCCTGCACTCGCACGGGTTCCTCACCCGCGACGGCATCTCGCCGCTCGAGCTGCGCCGCCTCGGCCGCGAGGAGTTCGAGCGCTACGAGGCCGCCGAGGTGCACAACGCCCTGGTGACCTCGGTCGAGCGCTCCGGCGGCGAGTTCGTCGTCGGCGCCCGGGGCGTGCGCGGCAGCGCCGACCGCTCCGTCGTCGCCACCGCCGTCGTGGTCGCCGCGGGACTGCTCGAGACGCCGCCCGCGCTCCCGAGCCTGCGCGCCTACTACGGCACCGCCGTGCACAGCTGCATGGAGTGCGACGGCTACGAGAAGGCGGGGGAGGCGCTCGCCCTGATCGGCGAGACCGACGACCTCGCGGAGCGGGCCATGCTCCTCTCGCAGTGGTCGACCGACCTGATCGTCTTCACCAACGGCGTCGGGACGGTGAGCGACGCCGACGAGTCGCTGCTCGCCTCCATCGGCATCCGGGTCGACCGGCGCCCGGTCGCCGACCTCGCCGGGGAGCGCGCCGAGATGACCGGCGTCCGCCTCGTCGACGGCGACGTCGTCCCGCGCACCGGCGCGTTCGTCCGCCCCGTCTGGACGCCCGCGCTGGACTACCTGGACGCGGCCGGCCCCGACCGCGACGCCGACGGCTTCCTCCGCGTCGACGCCGGTGGCCGCACGTCCGTCCCCGGCCTCTACGCCGCCGGCGAGGTCACCCCTCCCGGCCCGCAGCAGCTGATCGTCGCCGCCGGATCGGGCGCCCAGGTCGCCTCCGCGATCAACCGCGACCTCGTCCGCGCCCGCCTCGGCGAGGCCGCCCCGGAGTCCGAGGGCAGCGTCGTCCGCGGCTCGATTTGAGCGGGATGCCCGCGTAGGGTACTGTCGTCTCTCGGCGCTCGGGTCTCGATCCGGTCGCCGCCTGGTCCCGGGATCACCTCCGGATGACCATTGGGGTATGGTGTAATTGGCAACACGGCTGATTCTGGTTCAGTTGTTCTTGGTTCGAGTCCAGGTACCCCAGCACTGATCTCTTCCGCGGCATTCCGCGCGACGCCCTCGTTCGTGGCGTCCTCCTCCGGGCCCGCCCCCGCGTGAACCGCTCTCGGCGGCGTCCGCAGTATCCCCCCTCCGGCCGACGCGGCCGTCCGAGGCGCTGTGACACGATGGAACCTGTACGTCTCTCAGGTACCCGCGTCGCGCGGGTCGGACGAAAGGTCGCCCGCCCATGGAACCGGATCTCCTCTGGATCGTCCTCGCCGGAGTCGCCGTCGGCGCACTCCTGCTGATCGCCCTCATCGGCTTCTTCCTCTTCCGCGCCTGGTACCAGGTGCCGCAGGCCGACGAGGCGATCGTGATCGTCGGGAAGAAGCAGAAGGGCGAGGACGGCCTCACCTCGAACATGACCGTCATCACCGGCGGCGGCGCGTTCGTGAACAAGCTGACCCAGCGGTCCGACCGCATCTCGCTGCGCTCCCGCCAGATCAAGATGGAGCCGGTCGCGCAGACCAAGAACGGCGTGACCATCCACCTCGCGGGCGTCGCCCTGGTCAAGATCGGGTCCACGGCCGACCAGGTCCGCGCCGCCGCCGAGCGCTTCGCGTCGCAGGACCAGTCGATCGACGTCTTCACCACCGAGCAGCTCGAGGGCGCCCTCCGCGGCGTCGTCGCGAAGCTCAGCGTCGAGGAGGTCATGCAGGACCGGCAGAAGCTGGGAGACGAGATCGCCGAGGGCATCAAGGGCGACCTGCTCGCCCAGGGCCTCGTGCTCGACTCCTTCGCGATCCAGGGCGTCACCGACCGCAACGGCTACATCGAGGCGCTCGGAGCGCAGGAGATCGAGCGCGTCCGCCGCGAGGCCGACGTCGCGCGGATCAACGCGGCCCGCGAGGTCAAGGCTCGTCAGCTGGCCACGGACGAGGCGAACCTGATCGAGCAGACCGCCTACGACAAGAACACCGCCGCCGCGAAGTCCGAGGTCGGCCGCGCCAACGCCGAGGCCGAGCAGGCCGAGAACCTGGCCCGCGCCGAGCGCGAGCAGGCCGTCCTCGTGCAGCGCGCCGAGAACCGGCAGGCCGAGCTCGACGCCGACGTCAAGCGCGTCGCGGACGCCGAGAAGTACCGCCGTCAGACCGAGGCCGACGCCGACGCCTACGGACGCGAGAAGAAGGCCGAGACGGACCGGCAGGTCGCGCAGCAGGTCTCCGACGCCGAGGCCTACGCCGTCCAGCGCCAGGCGGAGGCGCGCCAGGCGTCCGCCGCCGCCGAGGCCGCCGCCGTGAGCGCCCGCGCCGAGGCCGAGGCCCACGCACTGCGGGCCAAGGCGGGTGCCGAGGCCGAGGCGCTGCGCGCGAACGCGACCGCCGAGGCGGAGGCCATCCGCGCGAAGGGCGAGGCGAGCGCGGCCGCCATCGCGGCCGAGGCGGAGGCGCTCCGAGAGAACCAGGAGGCGATCCTGGGTCGCGAGCTCATCGGGCAGCTGCCCTCGCTCATGGCCGAGTTCGCGAAGGGCTACCAGAACGTCGGCTCGGTGACGCTGATCGGCGGCGACACCGCCGGCACCCACATCGCGCGCGAGCAGGCGGCGGGTCTCGCCGCGACGTTCGACAGCGTCAGGTCGGCGACCGGCGTCGACCTCGGCGCGATCCTCCAGGGCCAGGCCTTCGGCCGGGGGATGGCGACCGGCGGCACCGTCGTTCCGACCGGCGCGTCGGTGGCGACCGGATCGGGTGACGCCCCGCGTCCGTCCGGCACCGGCGACCCGACCGCCGTGGCCTCCACGAGCTGACCGCAGGGTCCCGCTGATTTCCGGCGGTTCCACCACCGCCGCCGTGCTCGTCGGTGGGCGCCCGTCGGCGTCCGCCCTCGAGCACGGCGTGCGGCGTTCTGCGCGACCGGGTCGTGCCCCTGCCCGGCGTCGAGCGGCCCCGCTCAGACCAGCGGCTTGCGCATCTGCAGGGACGTCGTCTCGTAGCCGAGCGACTCGTACAGAGCCCGCGCGGCGGTGTTGAAGCCGAACACGTTCAGCGCGAGGGCGGAGCCGCCCTGGGAGCGGACGTGCGACTCCGCGAGCAGCATCGCCGCCCGGCCGAGGCCGAGGCCGCGCTCGGCGGCGTCGATCTGCACGTCCCAGACGTACCCGACGCCCTCGAGTCCGCTCGGGTGCGGGCCGAGCCAGAGCGACCCGACCGCGCGGCCGTCCTCGGAGACGAGCAGCACGTCGTGCCCGGCGGCGGGGGAGCCGCCCGGGAAGTACTTCTCGTACGAGGCGTCGGCGTTGCGCGTCGCCGCGGCCTCGTCGTCGCCCGCCCGCATCCGGTCCTCGATGTACGCCGAGCGCTGGACCCGCATCCAGGTGGCGAGAGCGGCGGCGGGCATCGGCTCGAGCGTGACGGTCATCCCCTCACGATCCCACTCCTCACCGCCCCCCGCGATCGATCCGCCGCGGACGGCCCGCAGGGGATCCGCGGACGGGCCGCTCGCGACGGATCGCCGCCGGCCCGGATCAGTCCGGGGTCCGCTCCGCGTGCTTCCGCTTCCCCAGGCGGGTGGCGAGGAACAGCAGCGTCCCCACGACCACGTAGCCCGCTGTCGCCAGCCAGACCACGCCCGTCTGCTGCGTCAGCAGCACCACGCTCGCGATGGTCGCGAGCACCGGCACCACCCGCGGCACGGAGTAGTGGGCGTGGTCGACGCGGTCCTTCTTCAGCACCAGCACCGACACGTTCGCCGCGATGAACACCAGCAGGAGCAGCAGCACCGTCGTCTCGGCGAGCGTGCCGACGTCGCCGATCAGGCTGAGCAGCATCGTCACTCCGCCGACGACCACGATCGACACCCACGGCGTGCGGCGGCCCGGCAGCACCTTCCCGAAAGCGCTCGGCAGCAGCCCGGAGGTGGCGAGCCCGAAGCCGACCCGCGACGCCATCACCATGAACAGCAGAGCGCCGTTCGCGATGGCGACGAGCGCGATCAGGCCGAACAGCCACGGCGGCACCGCCACTCCGCTCGCCGCGACCACGTCCAGCAGGGGGCCGCTGGAGGCCGCGAGCTCGTCGTTCGGCAGCACGATCACGGCGCCGAGCGCGATCAGGAGGTAGACCACGGCGGCGGTGATCAGCGCACCGAAGAGGGCCCGCGGGTAGACCTTCGAGGGGTTCCGCACCTCCTCGGCCATGTTCGCCGCGGCCTCGAAGCCGAGGAACGAGAAGAAGGCGACGATCGAGGCGGCGAACGCCCCCTGCAGCGGAGCGACGTCGGGGTTGAACTCGAGCACGCGGGAGGCGTCGCCGTCACCGGAGCCGAAGAAGACCGCGGCGCAGACGATGACGATGACCAGTCCGCTCACCTCGATCACCGAGGCGACCAGGTTCGCGGTCAGCGACTCCTTCACCCCGCGCAGGTTCACCAGGGTGAGGATCGCGATGAAGACGATCGCGGTGGGGATCGGCGGCACGTCCAGCAGAGCCCCGAGGTAGTCGCCCGCGAACGCGTTCGCCAGGGAGGCGGCCGTCGTGATGCCGGAGGCCATCATCAGGAAGCCGATCAGGAACGAGAGGTACGGCTTCCCGAACGCGCGGTCCACGTAGCGCGCCGCCCCTCCGGCGTGCGGGTACTTGGTGATCAGCTCGGCGTACGTGCCCGCCGTGAGCAGGGCGACGACCAGCGCGATCAGCAGCGGCAGCCAGATCACGCCGCCCACGTCCTCGGCCATCGTGCCGACCAGGGTGTAGATGCCGGCGCCGAGTGTGTCGCCCACGATGAAGGCGAACAGCAGCGGCCCGGTGATCACCCGCTTGAGCGACGCCTTCCCGGGAGCGGTCTCGGCGGTGTCCGTCGTGTCGGTCATCCGGACACTCCACCGAAGCGGAGGGTCCGAGCGCAAGCCTCGCCGCCCGATCGCTGCGAGATTTCTCATCATCGCGACCCGTGTGGCAGGGGCCCGGGCGGCGAGGACTCCCACAGCGCGCGGATCCCGGGACTCGGGCGATCGGCCGCATCAGAGGGAGCGGACCCGGTGCGCACAGGGTGAACAGGGGGCGACCGCGCGTGCCGCCGCGCGCCCGCACTGGGTAGGCTGGAGCGCTTCGTCGTGAGTGGAGCGGTCGCGGAGGAATCATGGGCAAGAAGCGCAACCAGGGACGATCCGGAGGCGGTCAGAGCGGGTCCGGCGGTCAGGGCGGCGGCCGCACGGCCGAGACCGCGCTGATGGTGCGGTTCCGCAGCTGGTACCGCTCGCACCTCGCCGAGGTGGGCATGCAGCACGAGCACCTCGAGGCCGACGAGGCCGTCGAGGTGCTGACCGACCTCTTCGCGATGACCCGCGACCTGCGCCCGCGCGGCTCCTTCGCCCAGCCCGACGCCGAGCTGCTCGAGGCCGTCTTCGACCAGATCGAGGCAGACCTGTCGGGGGAGGAGAGCGAGGCCGACCTCGACGACACCCTCTTCACCGTCGCCGAGGTCGTCGAGCACTTCCTCGACTTCCTCACCGACGAGGACCTCTGGACCGGCACCGACGAGGAGCTGGACGAGTGCCAGGCCGTCCTCGACGAGGTCCTCGACCTCGCCGGCTCCTTCGTGGAGGCCGTGCTCGACGACCTCGCCGAGCTCGACGAGGTCCCGGCCGAGGAGCAGCTCTCCGCCGTGCGCGCCACCGCTCTCGTGCACGCCGCCGACGTCGTGGTCGAGCACCTCGCCGCCGACGACGGCGCGACCCTCACCGAGCGCGCCGCCCGCGAGATCGCGGTCGAGGCGGGCATCTCCTCCGCGGGATCCACCCCGAGCGACGACTCCGTCCGCATCCCGGTCTCGGCCTGGTGGGACGCGCTGGTCGGCTCGGCCGTGCTCGAGCAGGAGGGATCCGCCGCAGGTCTCGGCGAGGCCGCCGTGCTCTGGCGCAGCTCCGACGCGCACGAGGCCGCCGCCGAGCGCATCGCCTACGTCGCCCGCTTCCTCGAGCAGTGGATCCTCAGCGCCCAGACCGCGCTGGCGGCCGCCGACACCGAGGACGGCGCCTTCTCCCCGGAGGAGCGCGCGGTCACCACCACCGACGCCGTGCTGGTCCGCATCGCGGTCGCCTGCCAGGCCGAGATCCACCCGGGCCTGGTCGTCGGTGAGCTGGTCGACGAGCTGGCCGCCGACTCCGGAGTCTCGCTCGACGAGGCCCTCGACGAGCGCGAGCGCATGGTCGGCACGGCCGAGCGGATGCTCGACGACACCGCCGAGCTCGGGCTGCTGCTGCACTCGCCCGAGTTCGGCTACGCGGTGCCGGAGGGCCTCGCGCCCGTCCTCGCCTCCGTCGTCCGCGCGACGGTCGTCCTCCTCGGCGAGCGCGAGGCCACCCGCCTCGAGATCCTCGACGAGGCGACCCAGGACACGGCGACGGCCTACGCGCTCCACGTCGCCCTGCTCGGGACCAAGCCCGTCGTCTGGCGGCGCCTCGAGCTCTCCTCCGAGTCGTCGCTGCGCGATCTGCACCTCGCGCTCCAGCTCTCGCTGGGCTGGACCGACGCGCAGCCGCACTACTTCAGCGTGGGCGTGCCCGACGAGGAGCAGGCTCCGATCGGCTCACCGTCCGACGCGGAGGAGTTCGGCGCCGACCTCGTGGACGAGGCGGGCGTCGCGCTCGCCGAGGTCCTCGAGCAGGAGCAGGACGAACTCTTCTACGTCTACGACCTCGAGGACGAGTGGCGCCACGTCATCCGCCTGGAGGCGATCGCGCCGCTGTCGACGGCTCTGCCGCGCTGCACGGGCGCGCGCGGCGCGGCTCCGCTCGACGTGCCGGGAGGCCCCGCGGCCTGGGCCGACACGGTGCGGGCGGCGACGGACCCGTCCTCGGCCGACCACGCGGAGGCGCTCGAGGCTCTCGGCCTCGCCGCCGGAGCCTCGTTCGATCCGGCCGCGGTCGACGTCGACGGCATCAACCGCTCGCTCGGTCTCCTGCGCTCCGCGGTCTGACGCCCCGCCGGAGGGCGTCATCGGAGGAGGCCCCCGCTCCCGCTCACCGCGGGAGGCGGGGGCCTCCTCCGGTGCGGGGCGTCACGGGGTGAGCAGCAGCTTGCCGATGTGGCCGGAGGAGCGCATCACGTCGTGCGCCCGCTCGGCCTCGGCGAGCGGGACCACCTCGTCCACCACCGGGCGCACCGTCCCGGCGGCGACCAGCGGCCAGACCTCTGCGCGCACCCGCGCGACGATCGCGCGCCGCTCCTCGAGGGGCCGGGCGCGGAGGGTCGTGGCGTGCACCGCCCCGCGCTTGCGCATCAGCACCCCGAGGTCGAGCGAGCCCAGCGCACCGGACTGGTTGCCGATGAACACCACGCGCCCGCCCACGGCCAGCGCCTCCAGGTCTCGGGCCAGGTAGTCGCCGCCGACCGGGTCGAGGATCACGTCGACGCCGCGCCCGCCGGTCGCCTCGCGGATCCGCTCGACGAAGTCCTCCTCGTGGTAGTCGATCAGGACGTCGGCGCCGAGCGCGCGGCAGGCCTCGAGCTTGCGGGGGCTGCCGGCCGTGACGGCGACGCGGGCGCCGAGGGCGGCGGCGATCTGGATGCCCGTGGTCCCGATCCCGCTCCCGCCGCCGTGGAGGAGGACGGTGTCGCCGGATCCGAGCCCGGCCACCATCACGAGGTTCGACCAGACGGTGGACGTCGTCTCCGGGAGGGCGGCGGCCGAGACGAGGCCGACGCCGTCCGGCACCGGCAGCACCAGGCCCGCGTCGACCGCGACGTACTCCGCGTAGCCGCCGCCGGAGAGCAGCGCGCAGACCTCGTCGCCCTCCGCGAACCCGGTCGCGTCCTCGCCGAGCGCGACGACCGTGCCGGACACCTCCATCCCGAGGATCTCGGAGGCGCCGGGCGGCGGCGGGTAGACCCCTGCGCGCTGGCCGAGGTCGGCGCGGTTGACGCCGGCGGCCGCGACGCGGACGAGGACCTCGCCGGGTCCGGGGGAGGGCGTCGGCACCTCCTCCAGCACGAGTCGGGAGTCGGGGCCGGGGTTCTCGATGCGGATCGCCTGCATGCGGGGGATGCTACGCCGCGGGCCTCGGCGCTCGCGGTGCTCCCGTCCGGCGCGGGGCCGGCTCAGCGCTGCTCCGCCAGGAACGCCAGCACCGCGTCCTTGAAGCCCCGCGCGGGCACGGTGCTGGTGTGGTCGCGGCCGGGGACGCTCACGAACCGCGCCCCCGCCTCCGCCGCCAGCAGCTCACCGCCGGGAGCGATCGGATCCGCGCCGCCGGTCACGAGCAGCGTCGGCAGGCCGGGGTGCCGCCCGTGCTCCGGGTGCGCCCCGCCGCGGACGCCGTCGGCCACCGCCACCAGTGCCGCGAGGTCGTTGCCCTGCACGCCCTCCGCCATGCCGATGAAGGCGCGGGTGAAGCCGTCGTCGATCTCGCCGCCGGAGGCGACGCGGGCCCGGGCCGCCTCCGCGTCGAAGGAGCGGAGGGGCTCGCCCACCGTCAGCCCGCCGAGGCTCAGCGATGCGAGCCGCTCCGGGTGAGAGAGCCCCAGCACCCAGCTCATCCGGGCGCCGAGGGAGTAGCCGAGGACGTGGGGCGCGTCGAGGTCGTAGGAGTCGAGCACCCGCACCAGGTCGGCCACCATGGCGTCCACGCCGTAGGAGTCGGAGTGGTGCGGCTTCTCGCTCGCGCCGTGCCCGCGCTGGTCGAGCGCCACGACGCGGTACCCGGCCCGGTGCAGCGTCCGCAGCCAGCCCGACGTCTCCCAGTTGAGAACGGCGTGGGAGGCGAAGCCGTGCACGGCGAGGACGGTCGGGGCGCTCTCCTCGCCGACGGAGTAGGTGGCCAGCCGCACTCCGTCGTCGGCCACGACGTACACGGGCGGAGGGAAGGCGATCACTCCACCACCCTGCCCGCCGCCGCGACGTGGAGGGGGCACCGGGCCGCGGACACGCCGGGCGGAGTCCCGGGAGCGGGGAGCCGTGCGGACCGGGGTGCCCCGACGGTCAGCGCGGCGGACGGGTGGAGCGGGCGAAGGGCACGGCGATCCAGAGGCGCACGGTGCGTCCCTGGCCGGACCGGATCCCGAGGACGACGCACAGCACGAGGTTGAGCACGGCCAGCGCGAGGATCGCCGAGATCGTCGCGAGCGGCCAGTCGGCGCCGAGCGAGTCGCGCACCGACACCAGGGCGAGGTGCAGCGGGACCAGCATCAGCTGGAGTGCGAGGTAGGTGAGCTGCCAGTTGACGGCGACCAGGCCGTTCCGGTCGCTGAGGGTGCCGATCCGCCGCCGCGACCCCCACACCATCACGGTCGCCGTGAGGGAGATCACGGGGGAGATCACCACGAAGCCGGCGAGCGCCGAGAGCCCGGCGAACCAGACGGCCCGGGCGCCCTTGCGGTCCCGGGTGCGGTGCCGCAGCTCGTCGTCGTCCATCGTCGCTGCCTCCTCGCGCCGGGACCAGTCTCGCACCCGCCCCCGCCTCGAGGCGGGGGATCGCCCCCGAGTTCCGGGGGTTCCCCGGATGGGGCGGGTCCGGGCTCGTCCGTAGCGTGGAGGCATCGCCGGAGCACACCGGCAGCACCGCCGGCCCGCCCGGCGGGACCGCATCCCGCCGGGCGACCGGCACCCGAGAAGGAGCACACCGTGACCACCGACGACCGCACCGCCCGCCTCTCCACCCCCGCCGACGAGCAGCCGACCGTGGACCTGGGCGCGACCGCCGTCCTCACCGAGGAGCGGCCGTCCGCCGGGGAGCGCCCCGCCGCCGAGGAGCCCGCCTCCTCGCAGCAGGCCCGCGCCCCCTACGGCACCCCCGCCGTCCCGCCCGCGGCCCTCGCCCCGGCGCCCTCGACCCCGTTCTCGCTCACCAGCCTGATCCTCGGCGTCACCTCCGTCTTCTTCGGACTGACCGTGATCGCTCCGGCCGCGGGCCTCGTCTTCGGCATCCTGGGCCTGCGGAGGGAGCCGACCGGCCGCACGCTCTCGATCTGGGGCATCGTGCTCAACTCCGTCATGCTCGGCCTCGTCCTGCTCTTCGCGATCGCCGTGCTCGTCGTGGTCGTGCTCGTTCCGCTCGCGGCCCTCGCGTCGGGCAGCGACTACCGCTGATCCGCCGCTTCCCGCGTCCCGCGCCTCCTGTCCGCTCCGGCGGCGGGAGGCGCGGTCGTTCCGCGCCCGCCGAGAGGACGCTCCGCGCCCGCGTCCGCCGCCGCCCCGTGCCCCGGCGATAGGCTGGCCGCGCAGTTCGCGAGCCCCCTGCACCCTCCGGGGCCGCACGACGACAGCAACGGAGCTGGACGTGACCCTCGCACCGAGCACCCTCCCCGACCGCGACCCGGAAGGCAGAGCCCTGGACGACACCGAGACCCCCGCCACGCGCACCGAGAGCGACTCCCTCGGCTCGATGGAGATCCCCGCCGAGGCCTACTGGGGCATCCACACGGCGCGGGCCCTCGACAACTTCCCGATCTCGAAGCGCCCCATCTCGATCTACCCCGATCTCGTCCGGTCCCTCGCGACGGTCAAGCTCGCGGCCGCCCGGGCCAACACCGAGCTCGGCACCCTCGCCCCCGCCAAGGCCGAGCTGATCGAGGCCGCGTGCCGCCGCATCATCGACGGCGAGTTCCACGACCAGTTCGTGGTCGGGGTGATCCAGGGCGGCGCCGGCACCTCGACGAACATGAACGCGAACGAGGTCGTCGCCAACGTCGCACTCGAGATCGGCGGCTTCGAGCGGGGCGACTACGCGCACCTGCACCCCCTCGACGACGTCAACCGCAGCCAGTCCACCAACGACGTCTACCCGACCGCGATCAAGATCGCGATGACCTGGTCGCTGCGCCGCCTGCTCGACGAGCTGGCGCTGCTGCGCGAGTCGTTCTCCCGCAAGGCGGTCGAGTTCGGCAGCGTCCTGAAGGTCGGCCGCACGCAGCTGCAGGACGCGGTGCCGATGACGCTCGGCCAGGAGTTCCACGGCTTCGCGACGACCCTCGGCGAGGACCACGCCCGTCTCTCCGAGACCATCTGGCTGCTCGCCGAGGTCAACATCGGAGCCACCGCGATCGGCACAGGCATCACCGCCGATCCGCGCTACGGCGCGGCTGCTGTCCGCCACCTCAACGAGATCACCGATCTCGACCTCGAGATGGCGCAGGACCTCGTCGAGGCGACGAGCGACACCGGCGTCTTCATGTCGTTCTCGAGCGCGCTCAAGCGCTCCGCGATCAAGCTGTCCAAGATCTGCAACGACCTGAGGCTCCTCTCCTCGGGCCCTCAGGCCGGCTTCGGCGAGATCAACCTGCCTCCGCGCCAGGCGGGATCCAGCATCATGCCCGGCAAGGTGAACCCGGTCATCCCCGAGGTGGTCAACCAGGTCGCCTACTCGGTGGCCGGGGCCGACGTCACGGTCACGATGGCGGCCGAGGCGGGTCAGCTCCAGCTCAACGCCTTCGAGCCGGTGATCGCGCACTCGCTGCTGCAGAGCATCACCTGGATGACGCAGGCCTGCAGGACGCTCCGCGAGAACTGCATCGACGGCATCACCGCGAACGTCGACCGGCTCGAGGCCATGGTCGCCTCCTCGGTCGGGGTCGTGACGGCGCTCACGCCGAGCATCGGCTACACCGCGTCCGCCGCCCTCGCGAAGGCCGCCCTCGCGACCGGCCGCAACATCGCCGACCTGGTGGTCGAGGCGGGGCTGATGTCCCGCGAGGAGGTCATGCGGCTGATCTCGCCGGCGCGGCTCTCGGGCATCGAGGCGATGACCGCGGCGCTCCCGATCATCGACCCCGCGCCGGAGGCGTGACCGCGGCCGCGAGGCGCGCCCCGGCGTAGCTGCGCCAGGGCGCCCAGCGGCGCCCGGCCTCGGCCAGCCCGCGCTCGCCGGCGGGCAGGCCGCGCGCCGCCGCGCCCCGCCGGAGCACGGGATCCCCGGTGAGCAGGACGTCGGGATCTCCGGTCGCCCGCTGTGCCACCTCGGCCGCCGTGGCCGCGTCGATCCCGGGGACCGCCAGCAGCTGCTCGGCGAGCTCCTCCCGGTCGGCGTCGAGCCGCAGGGCTCCCTCGGCGAGCAGCGTGCAGGTCCGCACCAGCACGTCGGCGGATCCGCGGAGCACGTCGGCGGCGTGCTCGGCGATCACCGCGGGGGAGGGGAAGGCGCGTGCGATCGATCCGCTCGCCACGGACTCCGGGAGCGTCGCGCCGAGCGCCGCGACCAGCCGTGCGGCCTCCCGCCGGCCGAGCAGCGCGCGCACCAGCGTCTCGGCCGGGTCGACGGAGCCGGGCACGCGGACACCGGGGCGGGCGGCGACGCTCGGAGCGAGTGCGGGATCGGCCGCGAGGGCCTCGTCCACGGCGCGGGCGTCCGCGTCCAGGTCGAGCAGCCGCCTCACCCGGGCGACCAGCGGCCCGACGTCGGCGACGGAGACGAGCGTCGCGCTGCAGCGGACGCTCTCCCCGTCCGCCGCCAGCCGGATCAGCGCCGCGCCCCCGGGCAGGACGAGCGAGCGCGCGTAGCCGCCGGGGGACGCCTCCTCGATGCCCGGGAGCGCGGTGCCGCCGAGCACGTCGAGCACCCCGGGATCGAACGGAGCCCGCACTGCCAGCCGGAGCTCCAGCGTGGTCGCGCCGTCGTGGACGCTCGCCTCGGAGCGCGTGCCGCGGGCCGAGGCGCGCAGGGCCGTCGGGGTCCGCTCGTACACCTCCGCCAGGGTCGCGTTGAACTGCCGGATGCTCGTGAAGCCGGCGGCGAAGGCGACGTCGGACACGGGCAGGTCGGTGCTCGTGAGCAGGAGCCGGGCGGTCTGGGCGCGCTGGGCGCGAGCGAGGGCCAGCGGAGGCGCGCCCAGCTCCTCGCGCAGGATGCGGCTGAGGTGGCGCGCGCCGTAGCCGAGCCGGGCGGCCAGCCCCTCGACCCCCTCGCGGTCGACCACTCCGTCGGCGATCAAACGCATGGCGCGCGCCGCCGTGTCGTCGCGCAGGTTCCACTCGGGGGAGCCGGGGACAGCGTCCGGCAGGCAGCGCTTGCAGGCGCGGAGCCCTGCCTCGTGCGCTGCGGCGGCCGTCGGGTAGAAGCGCACGTTCGCGCGCCGCGGCGTGATGGCGGGGCAGCTCGGACGGCAGTAGATGCCGGTGGAGTGCACGCCGGTCAGGAACCGCCCGTCGAACCGGGAGTCGCGGGAGGCGACGGCGCGGTAGCGCTCCTCGAAGAGCGGATCGGAGTCGGGCACGCCTCGAGCCTCGCACGCGGCGACGTCGAGCAGGAGCGGGAATCGGACACGGGCGTCCGCACCCCGGCCCTCCTCCACGCGCCCGGCGCGTGTCAACCGCCGACAGCGCACCCCGCCCGTGCCCTACTGTCGGCCCCATGAGCGCCTATCCGCCGCCCGCACCGCCCGCCACCGCCCACCCCTCCGTCGTGCCGACCGTGCTCGGCTCGATCGGCGTGGCGCTCCTCGGGATCCTGCTGCTGCTCGTGCTCGCCTACGTGGTTCTCGGACTCGGCGTCAGCGCCGCGGGGATCTGCGCGGTCATCGCCCTCGTCCCGCTGACCGTGGTTCTGCTGGGCGTCCGCTGGGTCGACCGGTGGGAGCCGGAGCCAGCGCTGGGCCTGTGGTTCGCGTTCCTCTGGGGCGCGGCCGGGTCCGTCGCGATCGCGCTCCTGGTCGACCTCGGCGTGCAGATCGCCGTCTACGCGTCCGGGCAGCAGCCGAGCGGATCCGACTTCGTCGGCGCCGTGATCCAGGCGCCGCTGGTCGAGGAGACGGCCAAGGGGATCGGCGTCCTCCTCGTCCTGCTGATCTGGCGCCGGACCTTCGACGGACCCGTCGACGGCATCGTCTACGCGGCCGTCGTCGCCTCCGGGTTCGCCTTCGTCGAGAACATCCTCTACTTCGGCAGCGCGCTGGTGGAGGGCGGTCTCGGCTCGCTCGCCGTGACCTTCTTCCTCCGCGGGGTGCTCTCGCCCTTCGCGCACGTGCTCTTCACCGCCTGCACGGGCGCGGCCCTCGGCTTCGCCTCGAACCGGCCCGCCGTCGCGCGGCTGCCCATCGCCCTGCTCGGGCTGGCGCTCGCCGCGTTCCTGCACGCGCTCTGGAACGGCTCGTCGTTCCTGGTGTCCGACTGGTTCGGCTTCTACGGCGTGGTCCAGGTGCCGCTGTTCGCGGTCGCCGTGGTCGTGGTGGTGCTGCTGCGCCGGCAGGAGCGGCGCGTGACGCTCCAGCGGCTCGACGACTACGCCGTCGCCGGCTGGCTCTCGCCGGCCGAGGTGCGGATGATCGGCACCGCGGAGGGGCGCCGCACCGCCGCCCGCTGGGCCCGGAGCGCGGGAGGGGACCGGCCGCGGGCGATGCGGGACTTCCTCCGCTCGGCGACGCGGCTCGCGCACCACCGGCAGCACCTCCTGCTCGGCCGCGGCGGACGCACCGGAGCGGTCGACGAGCAGGTCCTGCTCGACGAGCTCGTCGCCCGCCGGGCGGTGCTCACCCGCTGAGCCGGGGCCGCCCCCGCTCAGCCCCGGCGCGCTAGGCGGAGGCGCTGCGCACGCGGCGCTCGCCGGCCGTCACGGGCACGCCGAGCCGGTTCTGCGCGGGCGGCAGCGGGCAGTTGTAGTGGGGCGAGAAGCCGCACGGCGGGATGTAGGCCCGGTTGAAGTCCAGGAGCACCGGACCGGGGGTGCCCGCGTCGGCCGCGCCGCCGATCCGCTGCACGACGAGGAAGCGGCCGACGGGGTAGCTCGCGAGCTCCGGGTCGTCGCTGCGGTTGGTCGGGTCGCCGAACGGGACGAGGAGCGCGCCGCCGTCGTCGAACGCCGCGACCGTGTGCTCGCGGGCGCGCCCGTCGTCCACGAGCGAGAAGGTGATGTCGCCGGGCACGACGAGCTCGCGGGTGGCGCCGTTGTCGCGCAGGTGCTCGAACGGGACGGTGCGGTCCTCGGCGACCGGCTCGAACCACGCCTCGAGCACCCAGGCGGCGTCGAACGGGAAGGTCTCGATGGCGTCGAAGGAGCGGATGCCGTCGGAGGCCGCGTCCCAGACGCGGTAGCCGTACTCGGGCTCGCCGGTGTCGAGGTTCTCGCGGCGCATCCGCGTCAGGGTCGCCGAGGGGCCGTAGCCGGCCAGCGCCTGCTCGTCGTCGACGCTCTCGCCGGGCTCGAGCCAGCGCGTCTCGACGAGGGCGAGATCGCCCCGGGGTCCGGTGACGCGCTCGACGCGTCGGGCGAGCCACGACTCCCAGCCGGCGCGTGCCGACTCCGTGAGGTCGATCGAGGCGCGGGAGGGGGCGGTGACGCTGCTGCTCGGAGTGGCCATGGGGCGTGCAACGCGGGGCCGTCCGGTTCTCTTCCCGGTCGATGACCGGACGGAGGACGGACACCCGCGAGAAAGAGCTCGACGCCCTGCGGCAGCGGCAGGGCCGGCTGCTCGGACGGGGCGTCGAGCTCTTCGTGAGAGAGAGGATGCTCCTCCGCGGCGCCGAGCGCAAGAGGCATCCGGATCCCGCTGTCGGCACGGCCCGCTTCGGATCGCTCGGTAGACTGGACCGCCTGTTTTCCCGCGGCCCCCGGAGCGCATCCCGCGCCTCCCGGCCCGCGGCGGCGGACCCTCGGAAGGCGGACGATGACGGACGGCAGCACTGTGCAGGCCACCGAGCTCTCTCGGGAGCGCGACTACGTGGCGGCGCTCTACGCCCGCCTCGACGAGCTGATCGCCCAGGCCCGCGAGGCTCTGGACACGGTCCGCATCGAGAGCGTCGGCGGCAACCACCAGAGCCGCTCCGAGCGCGACGCCTACGCGCGGCTCTACGAGGACCGCATCCGCTCGCTCACCGGCGCCGACGACCGGCTCGCCTTCGGCCGGCTGACGCTCGCGGACGCCGACGCCGAGCACCGCTACATCGGCCGGATCGGCCTGCGCGACGAGGAGCAGGACACGCTGCTGCTCGACTGGCGCGCCCCGCAGTCGGCCGCGTTCTACCAGGCCACCGCCGCCCGGCCGATGGGGACGCGCGCCCGGCGCCACCTCACCACTCGGGGCCGCGAGGTCCTCCGCTTCGAGGACGAGGTCTTCGACGAGGAGCTGCTGCGCGAGGGCACCGTGCTGCAGGGCGAGGGCGCGCTCATGGCGGCCCTCGGTGCGCAGCGCACCGGCCGGATGCACGACATCGTCGCGACCATCCAGAGCGAGCAGGACCGCATCATCCGGTCCGAGCTGCGCGGCGTGCTCGTCGTGCAGGGCGGGCCGGGCACCGGCAAGACCGCGGTCGCCCTGCACCGGGCCGCCTACCTCCTCTACTCCTACCGCGACCGCATCGCCTCCTCCGGCGTGCTCGTGGTCGGCCCCTCACGCTCCTTCCTCCGCTACATCGAGGCGGTGCTGCCCTCGCTCGGCGAGACGGGTGTCGTCCTCTCGACGCTCGGCCAGCTCTACCCGGGCCTCGACCTCGTCGAGGAGGACGTGCCCGCGGTCGCCCGCGTGAAGGGCTCGGCGCGGATGGCGGAGCTGCTCAAGCGCGCGGTCCGCTCCCGCCAGACCGTCCCGGCCGAGACCCAGGTGCTCGACGTCAACGGCGAGAAGCTCCGTCTGGAGCCGCAGGACGTGGAGCGCGCGATCACCCGCGCGCGCGACACCCGCAAGCCGCACAACGAGGCGCGCGTCTCCTTCGTCAAGACGCTGCTCTCGCAGCTCACCCGCCAGCTCGCCGATCAGCTGCGGAGCCACGGCAGCACGGTCGACGAGGCCGACGAGGCGGTGCTGCGCGAGGACGTGCGGACCGCCCACGACGTCCGCGTCGCTCTCAACACCGCGTGGATCCCGCTGACCCCCGAGAAGCTGCTGCAGGACCTCTACGCCCGTCCGAACTGGTTCGCGACCCTCACGCCGCGCTGGACCGCCGCGCAGCGCTCCCTCCTCCGCCGAGACCGCGACGCTCCGTTCACGGTCTCCGACGTACCGCTGCTCGACGAGGCCGCGGAGCTGCTCGGCGCCTACGACGACCACGCCGACGCCTCGAAGAAGGCCGAGAAGGAGCAGCGCAAGCGCGACGTCGAGAACGCGGAGGCCGCCATCCGCAACATGGGCGTCGACGGCCTCGTCAACGCCAAGGACCTCGCGGCCGGCTTCGCCGAGCGCTCGGTGCTCGGGACCACCGCCGAGCGGGCCGCGGCCGACCGCACCTGGACCTACGGGCACGTCGTGGTCGACGAGGCGCAGGAGCTCTCGCCGATGCAGTGGCGGGTGCTGCTGCGCCGCTGCCCGATGCGCTCGTTCACGATCGTGGGCGACGTCGCGCAGGCGTCCGGCGCCTCCGCCGCCTCGAGCTGGGACGCCGCGCTCCGCGACACCTTCGGCCGCCAGGGCCGGGGAGTGGAGGCGGCGCCGTGGCGCCTGGAGGAGCTGACGGTCAACTACCGCACGCCCGCGCAGATCGTCGCCTTCGCCGAGCGGACGGCGCGCGAGAACGGGCTGGAGATTACGCCGGGGGAGGCCGTGCGCTCCACCGAGTGGCCGGTGCGGACGATCCGCGATCGCGGCGACGCGAGCCTCTCGGAGCGCGTGCTGGCGGCCGTCGTCGAGGACCGGGCGATCGAGGCGGAGGGGACGCTCGCGGTCATCGCGCCCGACGACGACCTCGCCGCGATCGCCGAGCGCCTCGAGGAGCGGTTCGGCCGGGAGGTGGGCCGCGGAGCGACCGGGCTCGACCGCGCGATCGCCGTGCTGTCGACGAACGACGCCAAGGGGCTCGAGTTCGACTCCGTGATCATCGCCCGCCCTCGCCTCATCGCGCAGACCGGCGAGCGCGGCGCCGCATCGCTCTACGTCGCGATGACCCGGCCGACGCAGCGCCTCACGCTCGTGGAGTGAGTGCTCGCAGCCCGCTCCCAGACTCCGCTCCCGAGCGCCGTAGGATCGAGGCATGAGCAGCGAGAACCTGACCAAGCCCGAGGTCGACGCCCCTGAGGGCCCGGCCCCCGACACCCTCGTCGTCGAGGACATCGTCGTCGGCGACGGCGCCGAGGCGCAGCCCGGCTCGACCGTCGAGGTTCACTACCTCGGCGTCGAGTACGACACCGGCGAGGAGTTCGACTCCTCCTGGAGCCGCGACCAGTCGATCAACTTCCCCCTCAACAACCTCATCCGCGCCTGGCAGCAGGGCATCCCGGGGATGAAGGTCGGCGGCCGCCGCAAGCTGATCTGCCCGCCCGCGCTGGCGTACGGCCCGGCCGGCGGAGGGCACCCGCTCTCCGGCAAGACCCTGATCTTCGTGATCGACCTGCTCGGCACCAAGTAGCTCCGAGCACACGACGAAGGCGCAGCTCCTAGCGGGGCTGCGCCTTCTTCACGCGGTCGACCAGCTCGCGCCAGGCTCCGTCGAGCTCGGTCTCGCCGAGGCGGACGTGGTGCGTCTGCACGCGGATCTCGTAGACGAAGCGGTCGGCCCGGCCGGGGGACTCGCCGTCGGCGGCGTCCCAGGGGAGCGAGCCGAGCAGGTCGCGCCAGGCGCGCTCGTCGGGCTGCTGCTCGACGTCGACCCGCCACACCCGGCGGAGGCCGGCGACTCCGCCGCTGCGCGACACGATGACGTCCATGCGCGCGATGCTACCCGCCTCCGTCCTCGAGCGGACCGGCTCAGGCGGACAGCGTCACGCCGACCGTCGTCCAGCCGGTGCGCACGGCGGCCTCGACCTCGGAGCCGGATCCGTAGCGCTCGGCGGCGGCCCGCACGGTGAGCGCCGCGAACGCCTCGAAGTCGGCCGTCGCGGTGAGGACGCCCCCGGTCAGCACGTCGTACCAGACCTGCCCAGCGCGCTCCCACGCCTTCCCGCCGAGGGTCGTCGCCGCCACGGCGAACGCGCGGTTGGGGATCCCCGAGTTGATGTGCACTCCGCCGTTGTCGTCGTCGGTCTCGACGTAGTCGGCCATCGAGCCCGGCTGCGGGTCGGAGCCGAGGACGTCGTCGTCGTAGGCGGTGCCGGGGGCGATCATCGACCGCAGGGCCGTGCCCTGCACCTCGTCGGTGAAGAGCCCCTCGCCGATCAGCCAGCTCGCCTCGTCGGCGCTCTGGCCGGCGCCGTACTGCTCCAGCAGGGCTCCGAACACGTCCGAGACCGACTCGTTGAGCGCTCCGGACTGGCCGCGGTAGACGAGGTTCGCCGTGTACTCGGTGATGCCGTGGGCGAGCTCGTGGCCGATCACGCTCTGCGAGACGGTGAAGCGGCGGAACACCTGGCCGTCCCCGTCGCCGAAGACCATCCGCGAGCCGTCCCAGAAGGCGTTGTCGTAGTCGTCGCCGAAGTGCACGGTCGCGTCGAGCGGCAGCCAGGCGTCGTCGATCGAGTCGCGGCCGTACGCACCCTGCAGGAAGGCCGACATCGCGCCGAGGCCGTCGTACGCCTCGTCGACGGCCGCATCCCCCGTGGCCGCCTCGCCCTCGCGGCGGACGACCGTGCCGGGCAGCGTCTCCTCGGTCCGCGCGTCCGCGATGGTGCGCTGGAGGGACTGCACGCGGGTGCGCGGCGAGGACGTCGCGGCGGCGGTCGGCGCCCCGCGGTCGGGCGCGGGCTCTCCGGGCCGGACGCGCCGGAACGGCACGTCCTGCTCGAGCGAGCGGCTCGCGGCCCGCGCGGCCCGGGCGAAGGCCGGATCGTCGAGGCGGGCGATGCGGACGAGGAGGTACGGCGGCACGACGGTTCGTCTCATGCCCCGATCCTGGCACCGACGTCCGACACGGTCCCGGGCTCGCCCGGCGGGCCCGCATGCGGTAGCACCGAGCGGTAGCGTGAGCGCGACGAGCGGTTTCCAGCGATCCGGGGCCAGGCCCCGAGGACGACGAGGGCGGACATGGGCATCATCACGCGGGGCTTCTTCGGCAAGAGGGAGGCGGACCCGGACCTCCCGCCGGGCCAGCACCTCGAGAACGGCTTCCCCGTCCTCTCGATCGGGCCCACCCCGAACATCCATGAGTGGGCCTTCTCCATCGACGGCGGCCCCGCGGGCGTGCGCCGCTGGAACCGGGAGGAGTTCGACGCGCTCCCGCACGAGGACGTGCACACCGACATCCACTGCGTGACCCGGTGGTCGAAGCTCGGCACCAGCTGGCGCGGCGTCTCGGTCGACACTCTGCTGGAGGGCCTGGAGACGGACGCCGGCTTCGTCATGGCGCAGAGCTTCGGCGGCTACACGACGAACCTCCCGCTCGCCGAGATCCGAGGCGGGAGGGCCTGGGTCGTCACCGAGTTCGAGGGGAAGCCCCTCGCGGCCGAGCACGGCGGCCCCGCCCGGCTCCTGGTGCCGCACCTCTACTTCTGGAAGAGCGCGAAGTGGGTGCGGACGCTCCGCCTGATGCCCGGCGACGAGCCCGGCTTCTGGGAGCAGAACGGCTACCACATGCACGGGGACCCCTGGAAAGAGGAGCGCTACTGGTGATGTGGACGGAGGCGGTGGCCGAGTCGGTCGCGCCGCTCACGCCCACGTCGCGCCTCCTGGTGCTCCGCGTGCCCGGGTGGCCGGGCCACCTGGCGGGGCAGCACCTCGACGTGCGCCTCACCGCGCCCGACGGCTACCAGGCGAGCCGCTCCTACTCGATAGGCGCCCCGGCCGACGGGGAGCGGGTCGAGCTCGCGGTCGAGCGGCTGGACGACGGGGAGGTCTCCCCGTACCTGGTCGACGGCCTCGAAGCGGGCGACCGGCTCGAGATCCGCGGTCCGATCGGCGGCTGGTTCGTCTGGCGTCCGGAGCAGGCGGAGCCGGTGCAGCTGATCGCGGGCGGGAGCGGCGTGGTGCCGCTGATGGCGATGGCGCGCGAGCACGCCCGGTCCGGGAGCGCGGCGCGGATGCAGCTGCTCTACTCGGTCCGCTCGCCCGTCTTCGCCTACTACCGCGAGGAGCTGGCGGCGCTCGCCGAGCTGCCGGCCGCGACGGGCGGAGTCGCGGTGGACCACGTCTTCACCCGGGTGGCGCCGGCGGGAGCGGCGCGTCCGGCCGGCCGCGTCACTCCGGAGCTGCTCGCCGAGGCGGCTCTGCCGGCCCCGCTCGAGCCGACCGTCTACGTGTGCGGCCCGTCCTCGTTCGTCGAGGCCGTCGCCACCGCCCTGGTCGAGCAGGGCCACGCGCCCGAGCGCGTCCGCACCGAGCGCTTCGGCGGCGCCTGACGCCTGTCCCCCCGAGGCGCCGCGCCCCGGCGGCGCCTCGGGGGGAGGGATCACTCGAAGGAGACGGTGCGGTTCTCGCCGATGTCGGGCTGTCCGCCGGTGACGGCGGCCTTGAGGACCTTGAACAGCACGACCGGACGGGGCTCGTCGGTCGCCCACAGCTCGACGGTCTCGGCCTCGACGCGGATCAGCGCGACGGTCGGGTCGTCCTTGCCGTCGGGGAACCAGCCGGCGACGGCCGGGGACCACAGCTCGTCCACCTTCGCCGGGTCGTGCACGACAGTCGCCGAGCCGGCCACCGACAGGTAGCCCTTCTTCGACTCGAACGCGACGTTGACGCTCGGGTTCGCGCGGATGTCGTCGACCTTGGGCGACGGGTCCTGCGTGAAGAACCACAGTTCGCCGTCGAAGTCGATGTCCTGGGCCTTGAGCGGACGGCTGACGAGCTGCCCGGTGGCGTTGACGGTGGTGAGGAGCCCGATCCCGGCGCTCTTCACCATCTCGGTGATCTGCTCGCGGTCGTCGGAGTCGGCGGGAGTGATGTCGGTGTCGGTCATGGTGCCGACGCTACGCGGACCGTGCGCCGCCGCAAGGGGTGGCGACGCCTCACCGCGCGTGTCTAGCGTCGAGGCATGGACACCGAATCGACGTACACCGCCATCCTCGACAGCGGAGCGGAGCAGGAGAGCATCCGCCTCGAGATGATCGACGGCTCCCCTCAGCGCTCCTTCACCCGCCTGGCCGACATCGACGGCGAGGAGGTCGAGGTGGTCTGGGAGCTGGAGCCCGACGACGACGGCTTCCACGTCTACCGCCCGGTGCGGGTCGAGGGCCGCGACGACGACAGCGGACTGGTCTCGGACGACCGGCTGACCGACGGCGGCGGCGCCGACGCGGCCTCCGGCGACTGATCCCCGGCGCGCCCGTCCGCCGGCCTGAGCCGAGCGGGCGGGCGCGCTGTCCCGTCCGGCTCGAGGGAGACGCCCCTCCGCTCAGGCCGTCGGGTGCAGGGCGTCGTACCCACGGAACCCCGGTCGGAGTCGCAGCACCGCGGCGAGGATCGCGATGATCGCGAGCCCGCCCGCGAGGGGCGGCAGCCAGAGCAGCGCGAGCGAGGCGAGCAGTCCCGTGTAGAGGTCGCCGACCCGCGGGCCGCCCGTCACCACGACGATGAACACGCCCTGGAGCCGACCCCGCATGTTGTCGGGGACCGCGGTCTGCAGCATCGTCTGCCGGAAGATCGAGCTGACGTTGTCGGAGGCGCCCGCGCCGGCCAGGGCGACCGCCGCCAGCGCGATGAGCACCGCGTTCGGCGCCGACGCGTCGTGCTGCACGAGTGCGGCACCGAGCAGGACCGCGCCGAACGCGACCACGAACGCTCCGTACACCTGGATCGAGCGGCCGATCGCGAGGCCCTGCCGGCGGACCCCGGTCAGCCGGCCGGAGAATACGCCGCTGATCAGCGCCCCGATCGCGAAAGCGGCGGTGAGCGCGCCCACCGTCACCGCGCCTCCGCCGAGCAGCACCGCGGCGGCCGCCGGGAAGACCACGCGCGGCTGTCCGAAGGTCATGGCCACGATGTCGACCAGGAAGGACATCCGGATGTTCGGGGCGCCCTTCAGGAAGCCCAGGCCGTAGCGGAGGGACTCCAGCCCCGGCCGCTGCCGCTCGCCCTCGGGCACGAGCGCCGGCAGCCCCGCGATGCCGAGGAACGCGGCGAGGAACAGCACGACGTCGATCGTGTACGTGATCGCGAAGCCGGAGGAGGCGACCAGCACGCCGGCGAGGGCGGGCCCCACGGTCACCTCGACTCCGCTCGCGATGCCGCCGAGCGCGGCGGCGGCGGGGACCAGCTCGGTGCGGAGCAGCCGCGGAGCCAGCGTCATCCGGGTGGTCACGATCACCGTCGTCGCCACCGCGTTCACGGCGGTGAGCACGTAGAGGGAGAGCGGGGTCTCGGCGCCGAGCCAGGCGAGGGCCGCGATCCCCGCGGTCGAGCCCCAGGCCACGACCGCGGCGAGCAGGAGCACCAGGCGGCGGTCGAACGCGTCGGCGAGCATCCCGCCGTAGAGGCCGGCGATCACGGTCGGGACCAGCGCCACCACGCCGACCAGCGCGACCGCGAGGGTCGATCCGGTGAGCTCGTAGATGTGCAGGCCGACCGCGACGATCGTCATCTGGCCGCCGATGCCCGAGATCACGTTGCCGGCCCAGAGCCGGGCGAAGGCCGGGGACTCGCGGAGGGGGGAGACGTCGAGGACGTGGCTGCGCCGGGGGGCGCGGGGGGTCTGGCTCACTCGCTCCATTCTGCTGACTCCGCCGCCCCGGCGGGCCGCGCCGATCCGGGGGCTCAGGGGTCATCCCCTAGGGTGAGAGGCATGAGCACGTCATCCGACGGCGCGCCCGGGCGTCAGGGTCCTCCTGCCCCGCGAGCAGCCGGAGCCGCCCCCTCGCGACGCTCGATCCGCACCGCCGCCGAGGCGGGCGCGCGTCGCGCGGCGGCCGCCACGGGCGGTCGGCGCAGCTCCACGGGCGGCGTCCGCGCCGGAGCCGCTCGGACCGGTGCCACGGCCTCGGGAGCTCGCGGTTTCCTCCGCCGCTACGGAGCCGGGATCGTCTCGGTCCTCCTGGCCGTCCTCGCCGTCCCGCTGTCGTTCTTCGTCTGGTACGCCCTGATCTCGCTCGGCGCCTACCCGGGCGACCAGGCCGTCAGCGACCTGCTGGTCGGCGTGCTCTACACCGCGCTCGTGCACGCGGTCCTGCTCGCCGGGATCCTGCTCGCCGTCTCCACCCTCCGCGCCCGGCGTCGCGAGAAGCGCCCGCCGATCGCCTGCTGGATCGGCGTGGTCCTCAACGTCCTCGTGCTCGTCTACTGGCAGCTGCTGGTCTCGCCGTGGCTCGTCGTGCTCTGGAACCGGGCCACCGGCTCCTGATGCCGCCCTCCCTCTGGTAGAGTCGTCCGGTTGCCGTTCGACGGCCGCGGATCAAGAGAGCCCACGCATCAGGCGCCGGGCACCGCGCAACGAGAGAGAGGGGATCCCATATATGGCACTCGAAGCAGATGTCAAGAAGGCGATCATCGAAGAGTACGCGACCCACCCCGGTGACACCGGATCCCCCGAGGTGCAGGTGGCCGTCCTGACCAAGCGGATCAAGGACCTCACCGAGCACCTCAAGGAGCACAAGCACGACCACCACTCGCGTCGTGGTCTGCTGCTGCTCGTGGGTCAGCGTCGTCGACTCCTCGGCTACCTGTCGGATGTGGACATCAACCGCTACCGCTCGCTGATCGAGCGTCTCGGTCTGCGCCGCTAGCTCCTCCCGGAGCAGGGCGCGGTCTCGATGACACCGCGAACTTCTTGCCGAACGGGCCGTCCTCCTCGCGGAGGGCGGCCCGTTCGCGTTCCCGGGCGGACGAGGCGCGCGGCGCCGGTCAGGGCAGGGGAGCGGGGCGGTCGACTCCGCCCCACGAGTAGCCGCTCGAGGCCGAGAACCAGTCGGCCGCGGCCCGCTGGAGCGCCGTGTCCTCCTCGGGGCGGCCGGGAGCCTCCACGGCGTCGACGAGCCCGGGCAGGGCGATCCGCCAGGCCGCCGCGCTCCGCTGGGCGCGGGCCCAGTCGCGCGCGCACACCGGGTCCTCGGCCGCCGCGGCGAGAGCCCGCGGCGAGGTCACCCGCCAGCCGGTGTCCGACTCCGCGACCACGACCGCGCAGGTGAGCGCGGCGCCGCGGATGATGCTGTCGGGACCGGCGGAGGGGCCGATCGCCTGATCCTGAGCCGCGACCACCGCGGTGAGTGCGAGCTGCAGCCGGGTCGAGGGCTCGTCGGGCCGCGGTCGGATCCTCCCGTCGCCGGCCGAGACCGAGGCCGCCGATCCGGGTGCGAGGAGCAGCCCGGAGGAGGACTGCGACGCGTGCAGGCTCAGCAGCCCCGTCACTCCGTCCGTCCCGCTCGTCACGCCCCGCACCGAGGAGTCGCCGAGACTCCAGACGACGGGGGTGCGGTTGTGGATCGTGAGGCGCCGGTGGTCCTCGTCGAGGCAGGCCACGAGGTGGCCGGCCGGCACGCCCGCTCCGCCCTCGAAGGCGGACGAGGCGGCCAGCAGCTCCCGGGCGTCGTCGCACTGGGCGGGGGCGTCGGAGGCGGCGGCGGCCTGGTCGGCGACCGGCGCCCGGGGGGCGAGGGAGCCCTGCACGCCCGCGACCGCCGCCGTGGTGAGCGCCGCGGCGGCGAGGAGGAGGACCACGCCGCGCCTGCCCATCCTCCGCACCTCCTGGTCGGAGGCTAGCCCGGCGCGGGCGCTCGGGCCAGCGCTGCGAGGGGCTCGCGAAGTGTCCGGCAGAAATTCTTTCGAAGAATCTCAGACCGGGTGCATCCGAGGAGGCGCCTCGGCCGGAAGTAGTGGTGAAGGCCCTTCTCGACCACCCCCCGACCCCACGCGGGTCCCATCGTGAAAGAGGAACACCGTGACCACCTCCCGCTTCTCCCGCAGCCTGCTCGCCGGTGCCTGCATCGGAACCCTGGCCGTCGTCGGCATCGCCGCCACGCCCGCCGCCGCCGCCGACGCCGACTCGGCCGACCTCTCGGTCCTGCACGCCGTCCCCGACACCCCGGTCGACGTCTACGTCGACGGCAAGCTGACGCTCGACGACTTCACCCCCGGCTCGCTCGCCGGCCCGCTCGACCTCCCCACCGGCACCTACAAGGTCGCCATCACGGCCTCCACCGCCGCGGACGCCAGCGCCCCCGTGATCGGCCCGATCGACATCAGCCTCGAGGCGGGGAAGAGCTACACCGTCGCGGCGCACCTCAAGCCGGACAACACCCCCACCGCGACCCTCTTCACCAATGACATCTCGAAGACCGCCGCGGGCGAGGGCCGGCTCACGGTCCGCCACATCGCCGCCGCTCCGGCCGTGGACATCCTCGCCGGAGGGTCGCCCGTCCTGACGAACGTGACGAACCCGAACGAGGGCGTGCTGAACCTCGCCCCGGCCACTATCTCGACCGTGGTCGCCGCGACCGGGACCACCGCGCCGGTCATCGGCCCGGCCGACGTGCAGGTCCAGGAGGGCGTGAACACGATCGTCTACGCCTGGGGCAGCCTGGAGAAGGGCAACCTCGCTCTCGCGACGCAGACCATCGATGGACTGCACTCCTCGCCGTCGGGCGTCCCCGCCGGTGAGGCCGGCCTCGCGGCGGACAACCGCCCCGACGCCGCCGCGGGCTGGTGGGGCGGAGCACTGCTCGCCGCCCTCGCCGCTGCCGGCGCTGTGCTGATCGGCCGCCGCACCGCCGCCTCGCGTCGCTGACCCGAGGATCCGACCGCCGGGTCGGCCGTGCTGGAGCGCGGCCGTCCCGGCACCCCCGACCACGACCCAGGAGGACGCCATGAGCCGGAGCCCCTTCCCTCTGCGCGTCCTCGCCGTGGTCGGGCTGATCGTGGCCGGTGCCGGTCTCGCCGGATGCGCGGCGCAGGAGTCCCGGGTGGAGCCCGCTCCCGCCGCCGTCTCCTCGGCGCCCCAGCAGCCGGTGCCGGCCACGGTCCCCTCCTCGCCCGCGGCGACCCTGCCGGAAGCGGTGCCGTCCGTCCCGGTGGCGGATGCTCGGCTCGGCGCGACCCCCGCCCCCACCGCGCTCGCTCCCGAGCGGCTCGTCGTCAACGGGCTCCCCGTCGACATGGCCGTCGAGCCGGTCGGAGTCGCGGACGACGGCACGATGGAGCTCGTGCCCGACACGCAGGTCGCCGGCTGGTACCGCTTCGGCGCCGGCCTCGACGAGCCGGAGGGCACGGTCGTGATCGCCGCGCACGTCGACTCCCTCGCCTACGGCCTCGGGCCGTTCGTCGAGCTGAAGAAGGCGGTCCCGGGCCAGACCGTGACCCTCACCGGCGCGGACGGCGCGGAGCGCGCGTACACCGTCTCGACGGTGGAGACCACGGAGAAGACCACGGTCGACCTCTCGGCCGTGTTCGCCGCCGACGGACCGCCGCGGCTGGTCCTGATCACCTGCGGCGGCGACTTCGACTACGACACCCGCCACTACCTCAGCAACGTGGTGGTCACGGCCGTCCCGGCCGGCTGACCCGCCCGCCCGAGCCTCAGCGACGTACGATGAGCCTCGCAGCGCCGCACGCCCCCGGGCAGCAGCGCTCCCCGCAGCCCTGGAGGGACCCCCTGATCGAGACCATCGAGCCCGCCGACGGCGCCGAGGCCGACAGCGCTCTCGTGGCCCGGCTCGGCCGCCGCTTCGCCGCAGGGGAGGAGGCGGCGCTCGCCGAGGCGTACTCGCGCTGGTCGCCGCTGGTCTTCACGCTGGCGCTGCGCTCGCTCGGCGACCGCGGCGACGCGGAGGACGTGGTGCAGCGCGTGTTCGTCTCGGCCTGGACCTCGCGCTCGGGCTTCGACCCCGGACGGGCGGCTCTCGGAGCCTGGCTGGTCGGGATCTCCCGGAGGAGGATCGCGGACGCGCACGAGGCGCGGGCGCGCGAGCGGAGGCTCACCGAGGCCCTCGTCGCCGTCACGCCGGTCGAGGAGGGGGAGGCCCCCGTCGACATCGAGGCGCGGATCCTGATCGCCGACGAGCTGGCCCGCCTGGATCCCGTCCCCCGGCGGGTGATCGGCCTCGCCTTCTACGAGGACCTCACCCACACCGAGATCGCCGAGCGCACCGGCCTGCCGCTCGGTACCGTCAAGAGCCACATCCGCCGCAGCCTCGACCGGCTCCGCTCCCGCCTGGAGGTGAGCAGCACATGACCCACCTCGATCCCGACGAGCTCGCCCTGCTCGCCCTCGGCGAGCACTCGAGCGACGCCGAGCAGGCCCACCTGCGCGACTGCCCCGACTGCGCCCGGCAGCTGGTCGAGCTCGGCCACGCCGCGGGCCTGGGCCGTGCGAGCCGTGCTGTCGAGCTGGAGGCGCCGCCCGCGATCGTCTGGGACCGCATCCGCGAGGAGCTCGCCCTCGGCGACCTCGGGCCCGGCGCCCTGCCGTCGTCGGCCGCTGCCGTGCCGCCTCCGCTCGCCCTTCCCCCGGGACGGCACCGTCCCGCCCGCCGCCGCCGGCCCCGCGCTCTGAGCGCCGTGCTGGCCGCTCTCGGCGCGCTCGTCATCGGGGTCGCGGGCGGAGCCTGGTGGCAGGCCTCGCGGAGCGACGACACCGCCGCCGTCGTGGCGCGCGCTGATCTCGCCGCTCTCCCCGACTGGCAGGGAGCGAGCGGAACCGCCGAGCTGGAGGACGCCGACGGCACCCGCCGCCTGCACGTGCACCTCGATGCGCAGAGCGCGGACGACTCGTACCGGGAGGTCTGGCTCCTCGCCGCCGACGCCTCCGGGCTGGTCGGGCTCGGCGTGCTCGACGGGACCGACGGCGTCTTCGCCGTGCCCGACGACGTCGACCTCGCCGAGTACCCGCTCGTGGACGTCTCCCAGGAGCCGTTCGACGACGACCCGGAGCACTCCGGCGACTCGATCGTCCGCGGCCCCCTGCGCGAGGGCTGAGGCCTAGGCCGACCGCTCCGCCAGCACGGCCGTGAGCGCCTGCACCGCGGCGGAGGGGCGCGGCGCCGTGCAGACCGAGAGCTCCCAGACCAGCCCCGGCCAGTCGAGCGCGAGGGCCGTGACGCCCTCCAGCGGCTCGACGCCCGCGCGCGGCACGATCGCCGGCCCCAGCCCCGCCTGCACGAAGCGGGGGATCCCCGGCAGATCGGCGACCTCGGTGGCCACCCGGCGCGACGCCCCGGCTTCGCGGAAGGCGAGGTCGACGGCGACCCTGTTGCCGAAGCCGGCGGGCGTGTCCACGAAGGTGAGCCCGTCGAGGTCCTGCGGGGAGGGCGGTCCCGCCGCGGCGAGCGGATGCGCGCTCTCCACCAGCAGGACGTAGTCGCTGCGCACCAGCCGCGTCACCGCCAGGCCCCGCAGCTGCGTCGCCGGCAGTGCCAGCAGAGCGGCGTCGAGCAGGCCGCGGCGCAGGTCCTCGGCGAGACCGGTGGAGCCGGTGGTCGAGGTGCGCAGGAGCAGGTCCACCAGCGGGTGCCGAGTGCGGAAGACGCCGAGCGCGCCGGGCAGGTCGACGAGGTCGAGGGCGGAGAAGGTGCCCACCCGCACCCGCCCGCGGAGCCCCGCCGCGTCGTCGGCCGCGAGCGAGCGCATCCGGTCGAGGCTGTCGATCGCCGATCGGGCCGAGGGCAGGAGCGCCTCGCCGACCGCGGTGAGCGCCACCCGCCGGGTCGAGCGGGCGAACAGCGGCGAGCCGAGCTCCTGCTCGAGCGAGCGGATGCTCGCCGAGAGGGTCGACTGCACGACGAACAGGCGCGCGGCCGCCCGGGTGAAGCTGAGCTCCTCGGCGACGGCGACGAAGGCGGCGAGCTGGCGGTCGTCCATGCGCACATTATCCAACAGGGACGATCAATCCAACCGAGATCCTCCGTTGGACACGGATGATGGGGCGGAGCACTGTGGACACTGTGACCACCACCGAGCGCTCCCTCCCGTCCGTCCATCGCCGCGAGCTCCCGCACCGTCACGGCTTCTGGGTGATCGCCGTCGCCTTCCTCACGGTGATGGCGTTCTCGACCGTGCCGACACCGCTCTACGCGATCTACCAGCAGCGCGACGGGTTCCCGGCCTTCGTCGTCACCGTGGTCTTCGCCGCGTACGCGGTCGGAGTCGTGGCGAGCCTCTTCCTCGCCGGGCACGTCAGCGACTGGCTCGGCCGCCGCCGGATCCTGCTCGCGTCGATCCTCGTCGAGGTCCTGGCGGCCGCCGTGTTCCTGCTCTGGCCGGACGTGCCCGGGCTGATCCTCGCCCGCCTGCTGACCGGGCTCGGCGTCGGCGCGCTCACCGCGACGGCCACCGCCCACCTCTCGGAGCTGCGCGCCGTCGCCCGCCCGGAGGAGGGCCCCGGCACCTCCCGCGCCGTCTCCGCCCTCGTGAACATGGGCGGGCTGGCGCTCGGCCCGCTCGTCGGCGGGGTGTTCGCCGTGACGGTGCGCGAGCCTCTGGTCGTCCCGTACGCCGTGTTCCTCGTCCTCCTGGTCGTCCTCGGGATCGGTGTCGCGCTCGTCCCCGAGACGGTCGAGCGGCGCGAGGTCCTCCCGGCCTACCGTCCGCAGCGCCTGGCCGTGCCGGCCGCCTCCCGCGGCGTCTTCCTCTCGGCCGCGGTCGGCGCGTTCGCCGGGTTCGCCGTATTCGGCCTCTTCACCTCGCTGGCGCCGACCTTCCTCGCCGGGCGCTTCGGCGAGACCTCCCACCTCGAGGCGGGCGCGATCTCCTTCGGGGTCTTCGCCGCCGGAGCCGTCGCGCAGCTGGTCTCGATCCGGCTGTCCTCGCGGACGGCGCTCCGCCTCGCGGCCGTGGCGCTGACGGCCGGGCTGCTGCTGGTCGCGACCGGCGCCGTGATCGTCTCGGTGTCCGCCTTCATCATCGGCGGGGTGCTCGCGGGAGCGGGCGTGGGCCTGCTCTTCCGCCTGGCGCTCGGAGTCGCCGGCTCGCTCGCCACCGACGAGACCCGCGGCGAGGTGCTCGCGGCCGTGTTCCTCGCCGCCTACCTCGGCCTCGCGGTGCCGGTCCTGGCGATCGGTGCCGCGCTCGCGCTCCTGCCGGCCGTCCCGGTCCTGCTCGGCTTCGTCGCCGTCGTGCTCGTCCTGGTGCTCGCGGCGATCGCCCGGATGCGGCGCACCGCCTGACGCGAGCGGGGGGAGGGGCTGCGCGCTGGACAATGGAGGCATGAAGCTCTTCCCGTTCGGACGCGGCGACGCGAACCCCCTCCCCTCCGACGACCGCGGCTCGGGCAAGCTCGACGACTACGACTACGAGCTGCGCCCGAAGTCGCGGCGCGGCGACACCCTCCTCCGCCTCGCCGACTCCCGGCCGCACCAGGACGAGATCGCGCGGGTGCTCGCCCTCGGCGAGGACGAGGTCACGGCCGTGATCCCGCGCCGCACCGCGGAGGAGGAGCGCGTGGACGCTCCGATGCCGGTCCGCCTGTTCGCGGCCCAGCGCCCCTCGGGGCTCGTCGGCCAGGTGCCGCGCGGTCTCGAGAACGTGGTCGAGGCCGCCCTCGCCCGGCTCTCGGAGGCGGGGAGGTCGCCCCGCGTGCCGGCCCGCATCGTGACGGTGAGGGGCGGGCTGCGCGTCGAGCTGCTGATGCACGAGACGCGGGGCTGACGGGCGGAGGGCCGGCCGGGTCGGCGCGGTCCATGGAGGAACCGCACCGCGGCTGATAGCATGAACCGGTTCCGAATCCGAAAGCGACCGCCGGTCGACCCAGGATTCGAGCCACGGAGCAGGCCGGCAGGAAGCTGGTCCTCGGTGGTGGAGTCCCGGACAGCGGCAGCGTGCGACAGAGCACGGGCCGCCGCGGCACGAGTCGCAGGCGGCACGTCCCGCTCGCGGCACAGGTCGCGACAGCCCGGAGCTCTTCTACTGGTGGCCAGCACGAACGCCCTCCACACGACGGCACGGCGCGAAGCCCTGCCGTGGGATCGTCTCGATTCCTGACCGGACCGCTGCTCCGACGAACGCCGGCGCCCAGAAGGGGCGCCGCTGCAGACGTTAAGGAGACAGACCTCTTGGAAGGTCCTGAAATCACATTCGCCGAAGCCGTTCTCGACAACGGCTCGTACGGTACCCGCACCGTCCGCTTCGAGACCGGCCGCCTCGCGCAGCAGGCTCAGGGCGCCGTCGCCGCCTACCTCGACGAGGACACCATGCTCCTGTCGGCCACGTCGGCCTCGAAGAACCCGAAGGACAACTTCGACTTCTTCCCGCTGACCGTCGACGTCGAGGAGCGCTCCTACGCCGCCGGCAAGATCCCCGGCTCGTTCTTCCGCCGCGAGGGCCGCCCCTCCACCGAGGCGATCCTGGTCTGCCGTCTGATCGACCGGCCGCTGCGCCCCTCGTTCGTCGAGGGCCTGCGCAACGAGGTCCAGATCGTCATCACGGTCCTCAGCATCGCGCCGGACGAGTTCTACGACGCCCTCGCGATCAACGCCGCGAGCGCGTCCACGCAGATCTCCGGCCTGCCGTTCTCCGGCCCGGTCGCCGGCGTCCGCCTGGCGCTCATGTCCGACGGCTCCGGCAACGACCAGTGGGTCGCCTTCCCCAAGGCCTCCCAGCTGGAGAACGCCGTCTTCGACCTCACCGTCGCGGGCCGCGTCGTCACCAACGAGGACGGCTCCTCGGACGTCGCCATCATGATGGTCGAGGCCGAGGCCACGGAGTCCTCCTGGAACCTCATCAAGGCGGGTGCGACCAAGCCCAGCGAGGACGTCGTCGCCGAGGGCCTCGAGGCCGCCAAGCCCTTCCTCCGCGCACTCGTCGAGGCGCAGGCGAAGCTCGCCGCCGAGACCGCGAAGCCGGTCAAGGACTACCCGGTGTTCCTGCCCTACGCGCAGGAGACCTACGACAACGTCGCCGAGCTCAGCTACGACGAGCTCGTCCGCGTGTACCAGATCGCCGACAAGGTCGAGCGGCAGGACGCCGACGACGCCCTCAAGGCGCGCGTCAAGGAGCAGATCGCCGAGCGCATCGCGTCGGGTCAGCTGTCGGCCGAGGCCTACAACCAGGTCGGAGCGGCGTACAAGTCCGTCACGAAGGTGGTCGTCCGCGGCCGCATCCTCCGCGACGGCGTGCGCATCGACGGACGCGGCCTGGCCGACATCCGCCCGCTCGACGCCGAGGTGCAGGTCATCCCGCGCGTCCACGGCTCGGCCATCTTCCAGCGCGGCGAGACCCAGATCCTGGGCGTCACCACGCTGAACATGCTCAAGATGGAGCAGCAGATCGACTCGCTGTCGCCCGTCACCAAGAAGCGGTACCTGCACCACTACAACTTCCCGCCCTACTCGACCGGTGAGACCGGCCGCGTCGGATCGCCGAAGCGTCGCGAGATCGGGCACGGCTTCCTCGCCGAGCGCGCCCTCGTGCCGGTGCTGCCGAGCCGCGAGGAGTTCCCCTACGCGATCCGCCAGGTCTCCGAGGCGCTGAGCTCCAACGGCTCGACCTCGATGGGCTCGGTCTGCGCGTCGACCCTGTCGCTCCTCAACGCCGGAGTGCCGCTGCGCGCCCCGGTCGCGGGCATCGCGATGGGCCTCGTGTCCGACGTCGTCGACGGCCAGACCCGCTACGCGGCGCTGACCGACATCCTGGGCGCCGAGGACGCGCTCGGCGACATGGACTTCAAGGTCGCCGGAACCGCCGAGTTCGTCACGGCCATCCAGCTCGACACGAAGCTCGACGGCATCCCGTCGTCGGTGCTCGACGCCGCGCTCAAGCAGGCCAAGGACGCCCGCACCACGATCCTCGCGGTGCTCACGGCGGCCATCGACCAGCCCGACGAGATGGCCCCGACCGCGCCCCGCGTGATCTCGGTGCAGATCCCCGTCGACAAGATCGGCGAGCTGATCGGCCCCAAGGGCAAGACGATCAACGCGATCCAGGACGAGACCGGCGCCGACATCTCCATCGAGGAGGACGGCACCGTCTACATCGGAGCCGTCGACGGCCCGTCGGCCGAGGCCGCGCGTGCGCAGGTCAACGCCATCGCGAACCCGACCAACCCCGAGGTCGGCGAGCAGTTCCTCGGAACCGTCGTCAAGCTCGCGACGTTCGGCGCGTTCGTCTCGCTCCTCCCCGGCAAGGACGGACTGCTGCACATCAGCGAGGTCCGCAAGCTCGCCGGCGGCAAGCGCGTCGAGAACGTCGAGGACGTCCTCGGAGTCGGTCAGAAGCTGCTCGTCCAGATCACCAAGATCGACGACCGCGGCAAGCTGTCCCTCGCGCCCGTCGTGGCCGAGGAGGCCGAGGCAGAGGCTCCCGCCGAGAGCTGATCCCTCCTGCACGACCGTGACGCCCGTCCCACTCCGGTGGGGCGGGCGTCCGTCGTCGGCGGGGGCATGGGGTACGGTGGCGGGACCGCGCCGCACCGCCCCGACCGGAGGACTCCGTGACCGACCCGACGCCCCTGGCCACCGAGCCGGAGACGCCCCTCCTCTCACGCACCCTGGGTCGGACCGGCCTCCCCGTGCATCCGCTCGCCCTCGACGGCTCCGTCTTCGGCTGGGCCGCCGGGATCGACGACACCACCGAGGTGCTCGACGCGTTCGGCCGTCTCGGCGGCACCCTGATCTCGACCGCGGACCACTACGCGACCGGTCGGAGCGAGTACATGATCGGCCGCTGGCTCGAGCAGAGCGGGCTGCGCGAGCGGATGCTGGTCGCGACGAAGGTCGGCCGGCACCCGGACGCGCCGGGCCTCGCCCCGGAGGACGTCCGCATCGCGATCGAGGGGAGCCTCGAGCGGCTCGGCACCCGGATCGACCTGCTCTCGTTCGACAGCGAGGACCCCGGGATCCCCATCGCCGACAGCCTGGCGGCGGTCGCGCCGTTCCTGGCGGACGGCTCGGTCGGCGCCCTGGGCGCCGCGCACTTCAGCGGAGCCGCGATCACGGCGCTGCACGAGACGGCGACCGCGTTCGCGCTGCCGTCGCTCTCGGCCGTCGTGTCGGAGTACAGCCTGATGGAGCGCCGGACCTACGAGACCGACGTCGCCCCCGAGGTGGTGCGGCTCGAGCTCGGCACCCTCGCGCGGCTGCCCCTGGCGAGCGGCTACCTCACCGGCGCCCTGCGCAGCCGCACGGACGAGCCGGAGTCGGCCCTGTTCGAGGCGGGCCTGGACTACGTCGGCCGCCACGGCTCCCGCGTGCTCGCGGCCCTCGACGAGATCGCCGGGGCCCACGGCACGGAGCCCGGCGTGGTCGCGCTCGCCTGGGTGCTCTCGCACCAGGAGGTCTCGGCGGCGATCGTCCGGGCGCGGAACGCCGCGGAGCTCGAGTCGCTGTTCGCGGCGGCCGCGCTCCCGCTGACCCGCAGCGACGTCGCTCAACTGGACCGCGTCTCCGCCTGAGGCCGTCGCCCGCTGGTCCACCGCCGTCGGGCGCCGCGCCCCGCGCCGTGCTCGGAGCGGGGCGCGGCGAGGTTCAGCGGCGCAGGATGCGCGCCTCCCACGGGCCGAGCGTCGACCCGGTCGCACCGGCGACGTTGCCGAGGACCGTCTCGGCAGCCGCCCACTCCTCGAGCAGCGGCACCTCGAGCGGCTCACCGGACACGTTCCCGACGACGAGCAGCTCGCCCGGTCCGGTGCGCGTGAAGGCGAAGAGCGCGGGGTGCTCGGGCTCCAGCAGCGCGAAGCGGCCCAGCTGCACCGTCTCGTCGGCGTGCCGCAGCGCGATCAGCGCCCGGTAGTACTCGAAGACCGACCGCTCGGCGGCCCGATCGGCGGCGACGTTCACCTCGGCGGCGTTCGGGTTGACCGCGATCCACGGCTCGCCGGTCGTGAAGCCGGCCTGGAGGCCGTCGTCCCACTGCACCGGCGTGCGGGCGTTGTCGCGGCTCTGCGCGCGCAGCCCGGCGAGCACGGTCGCCGGGTCCTCGCCGCGCTCGCCGACGGCCTCGGCCCAGTAGTTCAGGGACTCGACGTCGCGGAAGTCCTCGATGCCGGCGAACGGGACGTTCGTCATCCCGATCTCGTCGCCCTGGTAGATGTACGGCGTGCCGCGCTGGAGGTGGAGGAGCGTCGCCCAGAGGGTCGCGGACTCGTAGCGGTGCGCGCCGTCGTCCCCGAAGCGCGAGACGAGACGCGGCTGGTCGTGGTTGCCGAGGTACAGGCTGTTCCAGCCGCGCTCGGCCAGGCCGTCCTGCCAGCGCGCGAGGTTGGCCTTCAAGGCGACCAGGTCCAGCGGCACCGGGTGGAACTTGTCGACTCCGTGGTCGATGCCGACGTGCTCGAACTGGAAGACCATGTCGAGCTCACGCCGCTCGGGATCGGTCACCAGCACCGCCTCCTCGAGGGTGACCCCGGGCATCTCGCCGACGGTGAGGAAGGAGCCCTCGCGGTGCGCGAACACGGCCTCGTGCATCTCGCGGAGGTACTCGTGGAGCCGCGGACCCACCCCTCCGACGATGCCCGCGCCGCCCTGCTCGCCGTCGACGGCTCCGACGTCCTTCGAGACGAGGTTGATCACGTCCATCCGGAAGCCGTCCACTCCGCGGTCGAGCCAGCGGTTCATCATCGCGTGCACCGCGTGCCGCACCTCGGGGTTCTCCCAGTTGAGGTCCGGCTGCTGCACCGCGAAGAGGTGGAGGAAGTACTCGTCCGTCGCCGGGTCGAGCGTCCAGGCCGGGCCGGAGAAGTAGGAGCGCCAGCCGTTCGGCTCGGCGACGTCGAGGCCGGCGCCGGCGGCCGCCTCGAGCTCGCGGCCGGGCTCGGCCGAGCGGCGCCCGCGGCGCCACCAGTACCAGTCGCGCTTCGGGTCCTCCTGCGAGGAGCGGGACTCGACGAACCAGGCGTGCTCGTCGCTCGTGTGGTTGACCACGAGGTCCATCACGATGCGGATGCCGCGCTCGTGGGCCTCCGCGAGGAGCAGGTCGAACTCCTCCAGCGTGCCGAACCGCGGGTCGATGTCCTCGTAGTCCGAGATGTCGTAGCCGTTGTCGTGCTGCGGCGACGGGTAGACCGGCGAGAGCCAGATCACGTCGACCCCCAGGTCGGCGAGGTGGTCGAGCTTCGAGCGGATGCCGCCCAGGTCGCCGATGCCGTCGCCGTTCGAGTCCGCGAACGAGCGCGGGTAGATCTGGTAGACGACGGCGCTCGTCCACCAGGGCGCTGACGTCTCCCGCTCGGGGGAGTCGGAGGTCGGGGCGGCGGTCTCGGAGGGGGTCGGGGCGGCGGAGTCCATGGTCGCGAATCTAGCCCGGACGGCCGACACGGAGGGGCCCGCCGCACCGCTCGCCGGCGCGAGTCGACCCCGCCGGCGGCGCCCGTGTAACGATCTGGTGAACCGTGCGCGACCCGGCGGAGTGGCGGCTCCGGCGCTCGGATACTCTCTCCCCTGGCGGGACCCGAGCCGCCGCAGGGAGAGTGGTGGCGTGCCCAGGGACAGGACCGGCGCCGTCGTGCGGGCTCCCCGTCACAGTGCCGTCCCGCTCCCGCCCGCGGTCTCCCGCGCAGCCGCCTCGAGCGGCGTCCTCGCCGAGACCGGCCCCGTCGAGCCGACCGCCGTCGCACCCTCGCGCCGCCGGCCGATGGGCGACTCCGGCCACGACCTCTTCCCCTTCGTGCTCGACGCGGCGGCCCTCGGCCGCGACGACGGTGCCGCGCTGCTCGAGCGCTACGCGGCGTGGGGCGGCAACGGCGTCGTCGTCACCGACTCGAGCCTCGCGGAGGGCGTCGGCGGCTGGCCCGCCGGACACCGCGACCGGGACCGCTTCCTCCTGATCGGCCGCTTCGCCGCTCCGGTCGGCGCGCCCGCGACGCCGCGTGCGCTGGTGGACCGTGTCGAGGGGGCGCTGCGCCGCCTCCGCACCGACCGCCTCGATGTGCTGGCGGTCCGCCCCGACGGGGCCGGACGCCTCGACGAGCTCCTCAGCGCCGTCGACGTGCTGCTGGCGCGCGGGCTGGTGCGGTCGGTGGTCGCCTCCGGGTTCTCCCCGGAGGAGCTGTTCGAGGCGCGCGTCCTGGCCGCCCACGGGCTGCCCCGCCTCGCCGGCGCGGAGGTCCGCTGGAACCTGCTCGAGCGGCCCGGCTCGGAGGGCGATCTCGGCCTCGTCGCCGCCGGCCAGGGACTCGCCCTGCTCGCGACCGTCCCCCTCGCCCACGGGTTCCTCCGCGGCGCCGAGCGCACCCGCCGCGAGCTCGGCCGCCTGCCCGACGGGGCACTCGCCGCCGCCCACCTCGGGCGCCGCGGACGCCGGGTCCTCGCCGTCCTCGACGCGATCGGTGCCGAGCTCTCGGCCGCTCCCGCCGCCGTCGCCCTGGCCTGGCTGCTCGGCCGGCCGCGGCTGACCGCCGCGACGGTCGCCCCGCGCTCACCCGCCGACGTGGACGCGCTGGTGCGCGCGGTCTCGCTCGAGCTCGACCCCGGACACCTGGCCGCGCTGGAGCGCGCGCGCCGCTGACCGCGCCCGTCCGCGACGCCCCCTGCACCTCTCCCGCCACGGCGCGACAGCCCGGCTCGGGCCGCCGTCGCGGTGGCCTAGGGTGGGCACGATGAATCACGGAGTCGCACTGCCCCTCGACCAGCCGGAGACGTCAGTCCGGGCCGCAGGCGGATCCACGGTCCGCCGCTCCGTCCTCCCGAGCGGTGTCCGCATCCTCAGCGAATCGGTGCCCGGCGCCCGCAGCGCCACGATCGGCTTCTGGGTCGCCGCGGGTTCTCGCGACGAGCGGCCCGGCCGCCCCGCGACCGCGGGCGAGCCCGCCGTGCCCTCCAACGTCGGCTCGACGCACTTCCTCGAGCACCTGCTGTTCAAGGGCACGCAGAAGCGGTCCGCCCTCGACATCGCCGTGTCCTTCGACTCCGTGGGCGGGGAGCACAACGCTCTCACCGCCAAGGAGTACACCTGCTACTACGCCAAGATCCAGGACCGCGACCTCCCGATGGCGGTCGAAGTGATCGCCGACATGGTGACCTCGAGCCTGATCGATCCGGACGAGTTCGAGACCGAGCGCGGGGTCATCCTCGAGGAGCTGGCGATGGCGGACGACGATCCGGCCGACGTGGCGGGCGAGAAGCTGTTCGAGGCCGTGTTCGGCGACCACCCGCTGGGCCGCCCGATCGGGGGCACCGCCGCGACCATCGGCGAGGCCACCCGGGACGCGGTCTGGGCGCACTACCGCGCCGCCTACCGCCCGCGAGACGTGGTGATCACCGTCGCCGGCGCCGTCGACCACGAGGCGCTCGTCGCGCTGCTCCAGCGGGTCCTCGTCGCCGACGGCTGGGACCTCGGCACGGCGGCCCCGCCCGTCGAGCGGCGCGTCGGCGGCCGCGCGTCCTACACCCGCGGAAGCGCCCTGTCGGTGGTGCACCGCCCCACCGAGCAGGCGAACCTGCTGGTCGGCTTCCCCGGTCTCGCCGCGGGCGACGAGCGGCGGATGACGATGGGCGTCCTCAACTCGATCCTCGGCGGCGGCATGTCCTCGCGGCTGTTCCAGGAGGTGCGCGAGAAGCGCGGCCTGGCCTACTCCGTCTACTCCTTCGCCCCGTCCTACTCGGACGCGGGCCTCTTCGGGCTCTACGCCGCGTGCACCCCGGCGAAGGCGGGGACGGTCGCCGAGCTCCTGCTCACCGAGTTCCACCGCCTCGCCGAGGACGGCGTCACCGACGACGAGCTCGCCCGCGCCCGCGGCCAGCTCTCGGGAGCGGCGGCGCTCGCGCTGGAGGACTCCGACACCCGGATGTCGCGCCTCGGACGCGCCGAGCTGACCTTCGGCGAGTTCGTCGACCTCGACGAGAGCCTGCGCCGACTCGCCCTCGTCGGCGCGGAGGACGTCCAGGCACTCGCGGCAGACTTGGCCCGGGGGCCGTCGTCGATCTCGGCCGTCGGCGCGGTCGACGAGTCGGCCTTCGCCGGGATCGCCGGGATCGAGAGCGCCTCCGCGATCTGATCCGATCGTCGAACGCCCGCTGACCGCGCACCGCCGCGCCGCACCAGGGAGGACCCCGTGTCCCACTACATCTACCTCGTCCGCCACGGCGAGCAGCAGGACGCCGAGCACGGCATGCCGGACGGCCCGCTCTCGGCCCGTGGTGAGCGCCAGGCGAGGCTCATCGCCGAGCGGCTCGGCGGAGTCCCCTTCACCGGAGCGTGGCACTCGCCGCTGCGCCGGGCCGAGGAGACGGCCGCGCGCTTCCAGACGCTTCTGCCGAGCCTGCCGCTCCAGCCGTCCTCGCTGCTGTTCGACTGCATCCCCTCGGGGCCGACCCCGGACATGCCCAAGGCGTTCGAGCCCTTCTTCGGCAGCGTCACCGCGGCCGAGATCGAGGCGGGGCACGCGCAGATGCAGGACGCGGTGGCCGAGTTCCTGGCGCCGTCGCGCGAGGACCGCCACGACCTCCTCATCACCCACAACTTCGTGATCGGCTGGTTCGTCCGCCACGTGTTCGACGCTCCCGACTGGCGGTGGCTGGGCCTCAACCAGGCCAACTGCGGGCTGACGATCATCCGCGTCCGCTCCCGCAAGCCGCCGGTGCTCGTCGTGCACAACGACCTCTCGCACCTGCCCGTGGAGCTGCGCACCGGCCTGCCCGAGGCCCAGCCGTACTGAGCCGCGGGCTACGCTGAGTCGGTGACTACCTCCGTCGCCGTGGTCGGCGCGTCCGGCCGACTCGGCTCGTTCACCTGCTCGCTCATCGAGGAGTCGAGCGAGTTCTCGCTCGTCGCGCGGCTCGGCTCGCGGAGCGATCCCGCCGAGATGCTCGCGGCCGACGTCGTCGTCGACATGACCGTGCCGGCCGTCAGCCAGCAGATCGTCGACTTCGCCGTGGCCAACGGGAGGAAGGTGCTCGTCGGCACCTCCGGCTGGACCGGCGACCGGATCGCGGCCCTCCGGCGCAGCGTCGCCGAGCAGCCGGAGGCCGGCGTCGTGATCATCCCCAACTTCTCGCTGGGCTCGGTGCTCGCGACCGCGCTGGCCACCGTGGCCGCGCGCTTCTTCGACGCCGCCGAGATCGTCGAGACCCACGGCGCCCGCAAGGTCGACTCGCCCTCCGGGACCGCGGTCCGCACGGCCGAGCTGCTGCTGCGCGCCCGGGCCGAGCTCGGTCCGGTGCAGGCTCCGCACACCGACCAGCGGGCCCGCGGCCAGCAGGTCGCGAGCGTCCCGGTCCACAGCCTCCGCCTGCCCGGAGTGGAGGCGCGCCAGGAGGTCGTCTTCGGCGGCACCGGCGAGACGGTCACCATCCGGCACGACACCACCTCGCAGGCCTCCTACGAGCAGGGCGTCCTGCGCGCTCTCGACGCGGTCCGGACGACCACGGGCGTGGTGGTGGGCCTCGACGCGCTGATCGACCTGCGCGCCGCCTTCGACGCCGCGCCTCTCGCCGAGCGGCCGGTCGACGAGCAGCCCGTCATCGACCGGGCTCCGTCTGGCCAGGCCGCCGCAGCGACGAGCACCCCGTGAGGACCCGCGTCGGTGTCGTCCTGATGGCGGTCCTGCTCGCCCTCTACCTGTTCGTCTGCCTGCAGTACTCCGTCGTCGCCTTCGCCGCGGCGACGGTGCCCGGCATCGTGATGGGCGTCGGCCTGCTGATCCTCGGCGCCGTCGGCGTCTGGGGGCTCGTGCGCGAGCTGCTGTTCGGGCTCCGCGCCGAGAAGCTGGCCCGTCGGCTGGAGGGCGAGAACGCGCTGCCGCAGGAGGTCCTCGACTCGCGGGCCAGCGGGCGTCCGCTCCGGGAGGAGGCGGACGCGCTGTTCCCGCAGTACGCGGAGGAGGTCGACGCGCAGCCCGGGAGCTGGCGCGCCTGGTACCGCCTCGGCCTCGCCTACGACGCCAGCGGCGACCGCAAGCGCGCCCGAGGCGCCATCCGCAGGGCCATCGCGCTGGAGCACGAGGCTCCGGCCTGACCGCTCGGCCGCGACTCGAGCGCGGCTCTCCGGGCGAGGACCGCTCGGGCGGCCGGGATCAGGCGAGCACCCACTCCAGCGCCGCGCCGACCGTGCGGTGGCGGAACTCGAAGCCGTCGTCGAACAGCCGCTGGGGGACCAGGCGCTGGCTCGAGAGCAGGAGCTCGTGCCCGGCGTCGCGCAGCGCGAGCTCGATGATCTTCTCGGGGACGGCCAGCTTGAACGGGCGGTGCAGCTGCTCGGCGAGGGTGCGCATCACGTCGTTCGCGGTCGCCGGCACCGGTCCGGCGAGGTTCACCGGGCCCGAGAGCGAGGACGTGAGCAGGTGGCGGATCGCCGCGGCCTCGTCGTAGAGGCTGATCCAGGGCCAGGCCTGATTGCCGCTGCCGAGGGGTCCGCTGAGACCGAGCTTCGTCAGGGGCAGGAGCGGCTTGAGCGCGCCGCCGTCGCCGAGGACGAGCCCGGTGCGAGCGGTGACCACCCGCGTGGCCTCGGGCGCGAGGTGGGCGGCCTTCTCCCAGCGGTCGACGACATCGGCGAGGAATCCGTCGCCACGCGAGGACTGCTCGGTGAGCTCCTCGCCCGGGCGGTCTCCGTAGTAGCCGACCGCGGAGGCATTGATCAGCGTCGTCGGCGGGGTCGAGGACATCCGCATCGCGTCGGTGAGGGTCTGCGTGGACTGGATCCGCGAGTCGAGGATCTCCCGCTTGTAGGACGCGGTCCACGGCAGGCGGCTGATCGAGGCGCCGGAGAGGTTGATCACGGCGTCGACGCGGTCGAGCACGCTGAAGTCGAGCATGTGCGAGGTGGGCGCCCAGTGGAACTCGTCCGGGCTCGACGGCGCGTGGCGCACCAGGCGCAGGATCTCGTGCCCCTCGGCGCGCAGCTGGCGGGTCAGCTCGGAGCCGATCATCCCGCTGGCGCCCGAGATCAGGACGCGGAGCCGGGGAGCGGACGCATCCGGCCGGGCCGAGGGCAGCTCGGACGGCGTCGACACGTGCTCGCCCGGCGTGCGCGCGGCCCGCCGCGGCGAGCCGGAGTCCGTGGTCCCGTCGTGGTCGGAGTGCCGTGCGGATGAGTCGCTCATGGTGCCTCCCGGAGCCGGTCGCGGGCCGCCCGCGAAGCGGACCCAGCCTAGAGCCTCACGCCCGGGAGCCGGCCGAGCGCCCGACCAGGCCGGCCCGCGCGAGCACGAGGTAGAGCTCGCAGCCCAGGCAGAGGCCGAACACGGCGTTGAGGAAGGCGGCGAGGAAGGCGACGGCCGCGGCGACCGGAACCGATCCCGGGACGCCGGCGACGTGCAGGAGGACGCCGGCGCCGGTCACCACCAGGCCGATCAGCTGGGCGAAGCGCGGCGGGCGGGCGTCCTCCCACTCGCGCGGCGGTGCCAGGTGCGGCCGGACCACCCGGCGGAACAGCACCGCCCAGGGGCCGGAGCCGACGCCGCGCGCGGCCGACCAGGCGAAGAGGGCGGCGAGCGCGAGCAGCAGGAGGAAGCCGGGCTGGGAGAGCCGGCCGTCGAGGTCGGCCCGGGCCGGGGCCGCGAGCCCGAGGCCCACGGCCGTGAGGAGGAGTGCGGCGGTGACTCCGGCGGCGACCCTCGGACCGCGGGGATCGACGGTGCCGGACGGGGGAGTGGCGCCGGTGGTGGAGGGGGAGCGGGTGCTCATCATGTCTCCTGGAGTCGGTCGAGCTCGATGGTCAGGGCGGCGCGGGTCGGAGCGCCGCCGATGCGGCTGCGCGGCACTCCGTCTCGATCGAGCAGGAGGAGCGTGGGCGTCTGCCGGACGCGGAAGCGCGCCGCGAGGTCGGGGCGGTGCGTCAGATCGACGTCGAGGTGCGCCAGCCCGGGCCGCTGCTGGGCGAGCTCCCCGAGCATCCGTCGCACTGCAGGGCACCGCGTGCAGACGTCGGTCGAGAACTGCACGACTGTGGCCCGGGTCCCGAGCACTGCGCCGGGGACGAGCTCGCCGGGGTCGATCGCGGGGTCCTGGCGCGAGGGGGCGCTCGCGACGCGCCCGGAGCGGGCCCGATGGACAGCCCCGAGGACGACGCCCAGCACGACGAGGCCGAGCAGTGCGGCGAGGATCGTCACGGGCTCCATCCGGGAAGCGTAGGTCGGCGCGGGCGCTGCGCGGACGACTGTTTCGGGATGTGACGACGGCCGCGGTCGGAGCGTGGTCTAGGTTCGATCCGTGACCGAACAGAGCAGCCTCAGCGCAGACCCGAGCAGTCCCGTCTTCCGCAGTGATGTCGTCGTCGAGCTGGTCCGCGCGAGCGCCCACGACTCCGACGTGCTGTTCGCGGCCCGCGTCTCGACCCAGGGCGAGAAGACGCTCGCCGAGGCGCTCGACGGCGAGGAGTCCGACGCCGAGTTGCAGCGCAAGCGCGACCGCGGCCTGATCAACTACCTCATGCGCGACCGCCACGGCTCGCCGTTCGAGCACAACTCGATGACCTTCTACGTGCAGGCGCCGATCTTCGTCTTCCGCGAGTTCATGCGGCACCGCATCGCCTCCTACAACGAGGAGTCGGGCCGCTACCGCGAGCTCCGTCCGGTCTTCTACGTGCCCGGCCCCCGCCGCAACCTCGTGCAGGTCGGCAAGCCCGGCGCCTACTCCTTCGAGCCCGGCACCGCGGAGCAGGCCGAGCTCGTCGCCGAGGAGACGCGCCGCGTCAGCACGCAGGCCTACGAGTCGTACCGGCGGATGCTCGGCGAGGGCGTCGCCCGCGAGGTCGCCCGGATCGTCCTCCCGCTGAACATCTACTCGTCGATGTACGTCACGCTCAACGCCCGCTCGCTGATGAACTTCCTCTCCCTGCGCACCAAGCGCGAGGACTCGACGTTCCCCTCCTTCCCGCAGCGCGAGATCGAGATGGCGGCCGAGCAGATGGAGACGCACTTCCAGGAGCTGATGCCCCTCACGGCCGCCGCCTTCACAGCGAACGGCCGCGTCGCCCCGTAGCCCGCCGCCCGGCGAGGACGAGCGGGCCGTCCCGCCCGATCCGCCTGCTGCCGTCCGCGCGGGCGGCTCCGGGAACCTCCTCCCGGCGGCGCGGCGGCGACCCGCTACCCTGGCAGCGTGTCAACTCCGGAGAATCCCTTCGGCCAGGTCCTGGTCGCCCTGGTCACCCCGTTCACCGCCGACGGCGAGGTCGACTGGCCCGGTGTGGAGAAGCACATCGACGACTGCATCGCAGCGGGCGCGGACGGCATCGTGGTCACCGGGACCACGGGCGAGACCAGCACCCTGACCGACCCGGAGAAGATCCGCCTCGTCGAGGTCGGCCGCTCGGTCGCCGGGGGCCGCGCCAAGATCATCACGGGAGGCGGCTCGAACGAGACCGCCCACGCCATGCAGCTCGCCCGTCAGAGCGAGAAGGCCGGCGCCGACGGCAACATGATCGTCACCCCGTATTACAACAAGCCCACGCAGGCGGGCGTGCTCACCCACTTCCGGATGATCGCGGATGCGACGGACCTGCCGGTGATCCTCTACGACATCCCCGGCCGCACCGGCGTGCCGATCCGCTACGAGACGATCCTGCGGGCGGCCAAGCACCCGAACATCCTGGCCGTGAAGGACGCGAAGGGCGATCTCTCCGAGGTCAGCCGCGTGCTCAACCAGACCGACCTGATGTACTTCTGCGGCGACGACGCGAACGTGCTCCCCGAGCTCGCCATCGGCGCCGCGGGGCTCATCGGCGTCACCGCCAACATCGCCGCCGCGCCGTACCGCACGATCGTCGACGCCGTGAACGCGGGCGACCTCCACGCGGCCACCCGCGCGCACCAGCAGCTCGAGCCGCTCGTGCGCGCCGTGATGACGCACGTCCCCGGGACCGTCGCCGCGAAGTACATCCTGCACGGCCTCGGCCGCATCTCCTCGCCGCGCGTGCGGCTGCCCCTGGTCGGCCCGGAGGAGTCGGAGGCGGCGCTCATCGAGGACGAGCTCGGCCTGGTCCGCGACATCCCGGGCGTCGACTTCCGCAACTTCCGGCCCGACCGCAACGCCGCGGCCGGCGGCGCCCTCCCGAAGGTCGCCGGCACCACCCGCTGAGCCCGAGCGGCACGTCCCGAGAAAGCACCGCTGGAGAAGGAGGGCGCATGCCCGGTCCCGTGATCATCCCCGCCCCGCTCGCTCCGGGAACGCTCCGGATCATCCCTCTCGGCGGCCTCGGCGAGATCGGCCGCAACATGACCGTCTTCGAGATCGACGGCAGGCTCCTGGTCGTCGACTGCGGCGTGCTCTTCCCGGAGGAGGACCAGCCGGGCGTCGACCTGATCCTCCCGGACTTCACGCCCATCCGGGACCGGCTCGACGACATCGTCGGAGTGGTCCTCACCCACGGCCACGAGGACCACATCGGCGCCGTCCCCTACCTGCTCCGGCTGAAGCGCGACATCCCGCTGATCGGCTCCACCCTCACGCTCGCCCTCGTCGAGGCGAAGCTCAAGGAGCACCGGATCACGCCGTACACGCTCACGGTGAAGGAGGGCGACGTCGAGAAACTCGGGCCCTTCGAGCTCGAGTTCGTCGCCGTGAACCACTCGATCCCGGACGCGCTGGCCGTGTCGATCGTCACCGACGCGGGCTCGGTGCTGCACACCGGCGACTTCAAGATGGACCAGCTGCCGCTCGACGGCCGGATCACCGACCTGCGCGCCTTCGCCCGCCTCGGCGAGGAGGGCGTCGACCTGTTCATGGTCGACTCCACCAACGCCGACGTCCCCGGCTTCACGCCGAGCGAGCGCGACATCGGCCCGGTCATCGAGAGCGTCATGGCCAGGGCGACCCGCCGCGTCATCGTCGCGAGCTTCTCCAGCCACGTGCACCGGGTGCAGCAGGTGCTCGACGCGGCCCACGCCACGGGCCGCCGCGTGGCGCTGCTCGGCCGCTCCATGGTCCGCAACATGCGCATCGCCGCGGATCTCGGCTACCTGCACGTCCCTCCGGGAGTCCTGGTCGACATGAAGAAGTCGGGCGACGTCCCCGAGGACAGGATCGTCTACATGTCGACCGGGTCGCAGGGCGAGCCGATGGCCGTCCTCAGCCGGATGGCCAACCTCGATCACCAGATCGAGCCGGGGGAGGGCGACACCGTGATCCTCGCCTCCAGTCTCATCCCCGGCAACGAGAACGCGGTGTACCGGGTCATCAACGGGCTCACGCGGCTCGGAGCGACCGTCGTGCACAAGGGCAACGCGAAGGTGCACGTGTCCGGGCACGCCGCGGCCGGCGAGCTCCTCTACTGCTACAACATCCTCAAGCCGCTGAACGTGATGCCGGTGCACGGCGAGTACCGGCACCTGGTCGCGAACGCGCAGCTCGCGCGTGAGACCGGGATCGCGGAGGAGAACACGATCATCGCCGAGGACGGCACCGTGATCGACCTGCTCGACGGCAGGGCGACCGTCGTCGGACGGCTCGACCTGGGGTTCGTCTACGTCGACGGATCGTCGGTGGGCGAGATCACCGACGCCGACCTCAAGGACCGGCGGATCCTCGGCGAGGAGGGCTTCATCTCGATCATCGTGGTGGTCGAGGCGGGCACGGGGCGGATCGTCGCCGGCCCCGAGATCCACGCGAAGGGCTTCGCGGAGGACGACAGCGTCTTCGACGAGGTCAAGCCGCGGATCGCGGCCGCGCTCGAGGAGGCGGTGCGGAACGGGGCGAGCGATCAGCACGCGCTCTCGCAGGCCGTCCGTCGCGTCGTCGGCCGCTGGGTCAACACCTCCTACCGCCGCCGGCCCATGATCGTGCCGCTCGTCATCGAGGCCTGAGCCTCCCGGCCGGCGGCGGATCGGCGCCTGCCGTCGCGGCGCGGGTCACCGGCCCTGACGGGGGCGGCGGGTACGGTGGCCTCATGGCGACCAGTACCAAGACGACCTCGCGCGGGCGCGGCAGCGCGACTCCGCGCTCCGGCGCGCCGCGATCCGGCCGGGGCTCGGGCAAGGCGGCCGCTGAGACGAAGACGGTGGCCTTCGAGTCCGCCCCGCGCATCAACCCCGCCGTGCGGCTCTGGATGGCGCTGGCCCACCTCGCGGGCGGCGCCGCCCGCGCCCTCGGTCCCGAGCGGCTGGCGAAGGAGGAGCGCCGCGACGGCGTCCCCTTCCTGCTGCTGCTGCTGGCCGTCGCGGGCGCGGTGGTCGAGTGGTTCCTCGCGACCGACCCGGTCGCCCTGGTGCTCGACGCGTGGAGCTTCGGCGGCTTCTTCGGCCGTGTCGCCTACGTGCTGCCGGTCGTCCTTCTCCTCTTCTCCCTCTGGCTCTTCCGGCACCCCCGGTCCGTCGACGACAACGGGCGGATCGGCGTGGGCGTCATCACGCTGCTCGTCGCCTCCGCCGGCATCTGCCACGCGCACCTCGGCCTGCCGCAGCCCGGCCAGGGAATCGAGACCATGGCGGCCGCGGGAGGCGTCCTCGGCTGGCTGGTGGGCGCCCCGCTCGCGGCGATCGCCACCGTCCCCGGCGCGACCGTGCTGCTGTCTCTCGTGATCCTGCTGTCGCTGTTCATCATCACCAAGACCCCGCCGAACCGCATCGGCGCGCGCTCGCGGGAGCTCTACGGCTACCTCTTCGGCGCCCCCGTGCTCGACGACGAGGAGCGCGCCCGCCTCAAGGCCGAGCGGGCCGCCGCGAAGGCCGCGGCGAAGGCGGAGGCCGAGCAGGAGGAGGACGCGCAGCAGGACGGCGGAGAGCTGCCCTGGTGGCGGCGCACCGAGTCCGGGCGCGAGGACGAGCCGACCGTGCAGACCGAGCTCCCGATCGACTCCTTCACCGAGGTCATCGAGGGCGCCGCGCCGGCCCGCGGCCGCGCGAAGGGCTTCGACACCGCGCTCGAGGAGCGCGACGACGAGGCCCACCCGCCGACCCGCTCCTACGCCACCGAGGTGCTGGCCGAGGCCGAGACCGCCGAGGCGGCGCTCGCCCGCTTCGAGCAGACGGGCGCTGCCCGCGGCGCGACCGGCGTGGTCGACGACGACGCGACCGAGGTCATCCGGCTCGACCGCCTCGACGTGGCGCCCGCCGTCCCGATCCCGCCCGTCATCGAGACCGGCCCGATCGCGCCCCTCGCCGAGGAGGACCCGACCGCCGGTTTCGACTCCTCGTTCGAGGACGACGCGCCGTACCGCCTCCCTTCGGCGGCCGCCCTCTCGACGGGCACGCCCTCCAAGGCGCGCTCGGCGGCCAACGACGAGATGGTCCGCGCCATCACCGAGGTGCTGCAGCAGTTCAACGTGGACGCGACGGTCACCGGCTTCTCCCGCGGCCCGACCGTCACCCGCTACGAGATCGAGCTCGGCCCCGGCGTCAAGGTCGAGCGCGTCACCGCGCTCAGCAAGAACCTCTCCTACGCCGTCGCCAGCAACGAGGTCCGGATCCTCTCCCCGATCCCGGGCAAGAGCGCGATCGGCGTCGAGATCCCCAACACGGACCGCGAGATCGTCTCGCTGGGCGACGTCCTCCGCTCGCCGGCCTCGACGACGTCCACGCACCCGATGACCATCGGCGTCGGCAAGGACGTCGAGGGCGGCTACGTCGTGGCGAACCTCGCCAAGATGCCGCACCTCCTGGTCGCCGGCTCCACCGGCTCCGGCAAGTCCAGCTTCGTCAACTCGATGATCACGAGCCTGCTGATGCGCGCGCGCCCGCAGGACGTGCGCATGGTCCTGATCGACCCCAAGCGCGTGGAGCTCACCATCTACGGCGGAGTGCCGCACCTGATCACTCCGATCATCACGAACCCCAAGAAGGCCGCCGAGGCGCTGCAGTGGGTCGTGAAGGAGATGGACATGCGCTACGACGACCTGGCGTCGTTCGGGTTCCGCCACATCGACGACTTCAACGCGGCCGTCCGCGCCGACGAGATCAAGCTCCCCGCGGGCAGCAGCCGCGTCCTCAAGCCGTACCCGTACCTCCTCGTGGTGGTCGACGAGCTCGCCGACCTGATGATGGTCGCCCCGCGCGACGTCGAGGACTCGATCGTGCGCATCACCCAGCTCGCGCGCGCCTCGGGCATCCACCTCGTGCTGGCCACGCAGCGGCCGAGCGTCGACGTGGTGACCGGCCTCATCAAGGCGAACGTGCCCAGCCGCCTCGCCTTCGCGGTGACCAGCGTGACCGACTCGCGGGTCATCCTCGACCAGCCGGGAGCCGACAAGCTCATCGGGCAGGGCGACGGCCTCTTCCTCCCCATGGGCACCAACAAGCCGATGCGCGTCCAGGGCGCCTGGGTCCGCGAGGACGAGATCGCGAAGGTCGTCGAGCACGTCACCCGTCAGGCGCAGCCCGAGTACCGCCAGGACATCACCGTGCAGGCGCAGCGCAAGGAGATCGACTCCGACATCGGGGACGACCTCGAGCTGCTGGTCGCGGCGGCCGAGCTCGTCGTCAGCACGCAGTTCGGCTCGACCTCGATGCTGCAGCGCAAGCTCCGCGTCGGCTTCGCCAAGGCCGGCCGACTGATGGACCTGCTCGAGTCGCGCGAGGTCGTCGGCCCCTCCGAGGGGTCGAAGGCCCGCGACGTGCTGGTCACCGCCGAGCAGCTGCCGGGCGTCCTCGCGCGGATGCGCGGCGAGGACACGGGCGAGGGGCCGGCCGCGCCGTCCTCGGTCGCCCCGGACCCGTACGCGGATCCGCTGGCCGAGCCGACGGGGCCCGCCGCCAACGACTACCACGACGACGACGAGGGGTCCGGCGAGGACGCCTGGACGCTGACGGGACGCGAGTGACCGTCCCGGTCGCCCGCACTGCGAGGAACGGCGGAGCACGATGACCCACCCCACCGCACCGGCTCCGGCCGCGTCGGGCAACTGGAACCTGCCGAACGCGATCACGGTCGTCCGGATCCTGCTGGCGCCCGTCTTCTTCTGGCTCCTGCTGGCCGACGGGGGGCAGGACGGCGGGATCCGGATCGCCGCGGCGATCCTCTTCATCGTCGCGATCGCCACGGACGGCATCGACGGGCACATCGCCCGGAGCCGGGGCCTCGTGACGGATCTCGGCAAGCTCTTGGATCCGATCGCCGACAAGGTGCTCACCGGCGCGGCGCTCGTCGGGCTCTCGATCCTCGCGGAGCTGCCGTGGTGGGTGACGATCGTCATCCTGGTGCGCGAGATCGGCATCACCGTGTTCCGGATGGCCGTGCTCTCGGACCGGGTGATCCCGGCGTCGCGGGGCGGCAAGCTCAAGACGATCGTGCAGTCGATCGCGATCTCCCTCGCTCTGCTGCCGCTCTGGGCCGTCCTCGGCGAGTGGGTCCACTGGCTGAACGGCATCACAATGACGGCGGCGGTGGTGCTCACGGTCGCCACCGGGATCGACTACCTCGCCGACGCCGCCCGCCAGAGCCGGGCCGCCCGGTCGACGCGGTGACGGCCGCGCAGCTGATCGCCGAGCTCCGGCGGCGGGGTGTCGACCTCGCCGTCGCGGAGTCCCTCACCGGCGGCGCGCTCAGCTCCGCCCTCGTGGAGGTGCCCGGCGCCTCCGCCGTGTACCGCGGGGGAGTGGTGAGCTATGCCACCGACCTCAAGGACCGGCTCCTCGGGGTCGACGCGCGCGTCCTCGGCGAGCGGGGTCCCGTCGATCCCGGAGTCGCCGTGCAGATGGCGCGCGGAGCGTCCTCGCGGCTCGCAGCCGACGGGCGTCCGACGCTCGGCCTGGCGACCACGGGGGTCGCCGGTCCGGATCCGCAGGGGGACACGGCCGTCGGCACCGTCTTCGTGGCGGCCGTCCTCGGCGAGGACGAGCTCGTCCGTGAGCACCGGTTCGACGGCGACCGCGCCGCGATCCGCGCCGCCTCGGTCGACGCGGCCCTCGCCCTCGGCGCGGAGCTGATCTCCCGGGGGGCATGAGGCGGATACCCAGCGAGGGCCCTCCGGGAATCGGAATGCGCCGCATTGCGGCCCGGTTACAACTGGTGTCGCTCACACGCAAAGTCCAGTCATCCGGTATTAGAGTCGACACCATACGAACCGGGTAGTGAACAGCTATCCGGTTCTCTCGTCCCAGCCCCCCGATCACCCGCTCCGGAATCTCCGGCGCTCGTGCTCGCGGTGCAGGTGCACGACATGCGGTTGACGTGGAGAAGGAGGGTCCAGTGGTTCTAGTTCGTCAGGAGATCGGCGATGTCCTCAGGGACTTTCGCCTGCAGAAAGGTCGTACGCTCCGTCAGGTGGCGAGCAAGGCGAGCGTTGCGCTCGGCTACCTGAGCGAGGTCGAACGCGGTCAGAAGGAGGCCTCCTCGGAGATCCTCGCCTCTGTCGCCGACGCCCTCGACACCCCCATCTCGGTGATCATGCGCGAGGTCGGCGATCGTCTCGCCGTCATCGAGGGCATCGACACCATCCCCGACACCATCCCGGCCGACATGGTCGCCGGCTTCGACGCGGACCTCGTCACGCAGTAGTCGGCCCCCGTCCCCTCCACTCACCGCACCCGCTCCACGCGAAGGGCGCCCAGGCTCCGGCCGGGCGCCCTTCGGCGTTCCCGGGGGAGTGCGGCCTCCGGGCAGCGGCTACCGTGGACGCATGCGCTTGAGCGAGTTCCGGCAGCTGGTGGACGACGAGTTCGGCGGCGCCTACGCCCGTGTCCTGGTCTCGGACCTCGTGCTGACCGAGCTCGGGGGCCGCACAGCCGAGCGCGCCCTCGCGGACGGAGCGGAGCCGCGCGAGGTCTGGCTCGCCCTCTGCCGCGCCAACGACGTCCCGGAGGCCCGGTGGCACGGCGTGGATCCGCGGAAGCGCCACCGCTGACGCTCCCGTCGCCGAAGCCGTGTTCGACACGCCGACGGCTCGTGCTCGAATCCGTGTTCGAACGGGTCTAGGCTCCTCCACAGAAGCAGGAACGGCCCCGTCTCCACGGAGTCGCTCTCGCTCGGCCCCGATGTCGGTGGTCGGGCGTACCGTCGGAGACACCTGAACGGACCTGCTTCACCGCCTTGTCGCAGCCGGCCGGCACTGTCACTCCGACAGCCACCGGCATGTCGCGACAGCCTGTAGGCGACACCACCACGAACACGAGAGCGAGACGGCCATGCCCAGTTCCTCCGACCGCGAGAAGTCCCTCGAGACCGCACTCGCCCAGATCGACCGCCAGTTCGGCAAGGGCGCCGTCATGCGCCTCGGAAGCGACGACCGCGCTCCCGTCGAGGTGATCCAGACCGGTTCGATCGCGCTCGACGTCGCGCTCGGGATCGGCGGGCTCCCCCGCGGCCGCATCGTCGAGATCTACGGCCCCGAGTCCTCCGGAAAGACAACCCTCACGCTGCACGCGATCGCGAACGCGCAGCGCAACGGCGGCATCGCCGCCTTCATCGACGCGGAGCACGCGCTCGACCCCGAGTACGCCAAGAAGCTCGGCGTCGACATCGACTCCCTCCTCGTGTCGCAGCCCGACACCGGAGAGCAGGCGCTCGAGATCGCCGACATGCTCGTGCGCTCGGGCTCGATCGACCTCATCGTGATCGACTCCGTCGCGGCCCTCGTGCCGCGTGCCGAGATCGAGGGCGAGATGGGCGACTCCCACGTCGGCCTGCAGGCGCGCCTCATGTCCCAGGCGCTGCGCAAGCTGACCGGCGGACTGAACACCACGAACACCACGATGATCTTCATCAACCAGCTGCGCGAGAAGATCGGCGTCTTCTTCGGAAGTCCCGAGACCACGGCGGGCGGCAAGGCGCTCAAGTTCTACGCGTCGGTCCGCCTCGACATCCGCCGCATCGAGACGCTGAAGGACGGCACCGACGCGGTCGGCAACCGCACCCGCGTCAAGGTCGTGAAGAACAAGATGGCCCCGCCCTTCAAGCAGGCCGAGTTCGACATCCTCTACGGCGTCGGCATCTCCCGCGAGGGCAGCCTGATCGACTTCGGTGTCGAGCACGAGATCGTCCGCAAGTCGGGCGCCTGGTACACCTACGACGGCGACCAGCTCGGCCAGGGCAAGGAGAAGGCGCGCCAGTTCCTCATCGACAACGCCGATGTGGCCGCCGAGATCGAGAAGCGCATCCTGGTGAAGCTCGGCGTGATCGTCGACCCGAACGCGGCCGTCGAGGCCGCGCCGGTCGCGATCGAGACCAAGCAGCCCGTGCGCAAGGGCGCCTAGCCCGTGGCGGAGAAGGCCGCGGAGGGGGCGAAGGGCCGCCCCGTGGCCTTCCTGCCCTGGGTCGACCGGGGTGCGGCGGGCGACGAGGGCTGGGCTCCGGCGGCGCCGGCCGCCGACGGGGCCGGGTCGCTTCCGGAGCCGTCCGGAGCCGGGACGCCGCGTACCAGTGCGCCCGGGACGGTCGGAGGAGAGTCGGGAGGCTCGGCCGTCGGCGGCGCCGCGTCTCCGGCCTCCGAGCGGATCGCCGAGCTCTCGGCTCATGTCGCCCGGCGCGTGCCGGCGTTCGTCGAGAACGCGGACGACGAGGACGACGACGACGCGATCGAGATCCCGGAGGAGATCGATCCCGAGCAGGTCGCGGATCGGATCGTACGGGGGCTCTCCCGCAAGAGCCTCTCGGTCGCCGAGGTCGAGGCGCGCCTCTACACGGAGGGCGTCGCCGAGAAGGACGCCCTCGAGATCCTCGAGCGTTTCACGCGCTTCGGCTACCTCGACGACCTCCGCATGGCGGAGCAGCTGGTCGTCTCGCTCCGCGACCGCAAGAAGCTCGGCCGCTCCTCCATCCAGCAGGAGCTGCGCGCGCGGAAGATCGACCCCGAGGCGATCGCGTCAGCGCTCGACGAGCTGGACGGCGACGACGAGTACCGCACGGCGCTCGAGCTCGCGCGCAAGCGCCTGCCGAGCCTGCGCTCGCTCTCCGACGAGGTCGCCGAGCGCCGACTCACGGGATTCCTCGCGCGCCGCGGCTACGCCGGCGGACTCGTGCAGCGCGTCGTCCGCGAGACGATCCGGAAGCCGGGGTCGAGCGTCCGCTTCCGCTGACACGGCGGCCCGGGAGCGGTCCGACCGGAGCGTAGAATCCCACACCATGAGCACGCTCGGTACCGCCCCGTCGCCCGTCGCCGAGACCCGGCCGAGGACCTACGAGGTCCGTACGTTCGGGTGCCAGATGAACGTGCACGACTCCGAGCGGCTGAGCGGTTCGCTCGAGGCGGCGGGCTACGTGTCCGCCGATGGAGCCGAGGCCGACGTCGTCGTGATCAACACCTGCGCGGTGCGCGAGAACGCCGACAACAAGCTCTACGGCAACCTCGGCCACCTCGCGTCGGTGAAGCGCCGCCACGAGGGGATGCAGATCGCGGTCGGCGGCTGTCTCGCGCAGAAGGACAAGAACGTCATCCTCGACCGTGCCCCGTGGGTCGACGTGGTCTTCGGCACGCACAACATGGGCGCCCTCCCCAGCCTGCTCGAGCGCGCCCGCCACAACGACGAGGCGCAGCTCGAGATCCTCGAATCGCTCGATGTCTTCCCCTCCACGCTCCCCACGAAGCGCGACTCGACCTACAGCGGCTGGGTCTCGATCTCGGTCGGCTGCAACAACACCTGCACCTTCTGCATCGTCCCCTCGCTCCGCGGCAAGGAGAAGGACCGGCGCCCCGGCGACGTGCTCGCCGAGATCCAGGCGCTCGTGGACGACGGCGCGATCGAGGTCACCCTTCTCGGCCAGAACGTGAACTCCTACGGCGTCGAGTTCGGCGATCGCCAGGCGTTCTCGAAGCTGCTCCGCGCGGCGGGCACCATCGACGGGCTCGAGCGGATCCGCTTCACGAGCCCCCATCCCGCGGCCTTCACCGACGACGTGATCGACGCCATGGCCGAGACGCCGGCGGTGATGCCGCAGCTGCACATGCCGCTCCAATCCGGCTCCGACCGCGTCCTCAAGGCGATGCGCCGCTCCTACCGCTCCGAGAAGTTCCTCGGGATCCTCGACCGGGTCCGCGATCGCATCCCGCACGCGGCGATCAGCACCGACATCATCGTGGGCTTCCCCGGCGAGACCGAGGCCGACTTCCAGGAGACCCTGCGGGTGGTCGAGGCGGCCCGCTTCGCCTCCGCCTTCACCTTCCAGTACTCCATCCGGCCCGGCACCCCGGCCGCGACGCTGCCCGACCAGATCCCCAAGGCGGTCGTCCAGGAGCGCTACGAGCGGCTCGTCGCCCTGCAGGACGCGATCAGCGAGCAGGAGAACCGCGCAGTCGTCGGCCGAGAGGTCGAGGTCCTCGTCGCGACCGGCGAGGGCCGTCGCGACACGGAGACGCACCGGCTGAGCGGACGCGCCGAGGACAGCCGTCTGGTGCACTTCGACGTGCCCGAGGGCTCCGAGCAGCCGCGTCCCGGAGACGTGGTCTCCGTCCGGGTCACCCGTGCCGCCCCCTTCTACCTCCTGGCGGATTCGCCCGACGGCGCGCCGCTCCGCATCCGCCACACCCGCGCGGGCGACGCCTGGGACCGGGCGCAGACCGAGTCCTGCGGAGTTCCGGCCGCCCCGGGCGGGAGCGGGGCGCCCCGGGTCTCGCTGGGCCTGCCGTCGCTGCGCGTGCGCGACGCCGGCACGCTGACGACGCCGATCTACGACGCCCTCGATGGCGAGCGCTGAGACCGGAGCCCCCGATACCGCGCCGGAGCTCATCGCGGTCGTCGGCGCGACCGGCACGGGCAAGTCCGACCTCTCGCTCGAGCTCGCCGAGGCGATCCGGCAGGACGGCGGCGCCGCTGAGATCGTGAACGCCGACGCGATGCAGCTCTACCGCGGGATGGACATCGGCACCGCGAAGCTGCCCGCCGACGAGCGTCGGGGCGTCCCGCACCACCTGCTCGACGTCCTCGACGTGACGGAGGAGGCGTCGGTCGCCCGCTACCAGAGCGAGGCGCGGCGCGTGATCGAGAGCGTGCTGGCGCGCGGGGCGACGCCGATCCTCGTCGGGGGCTCCGGTCTGTACGTCTCCAGCGTCGTCTTCGAGTTCTCGTTCGCGGGCACCGACCCGGCCGTCCGGCGCCGGCTCGAGGAGACCGCCGAGCGGGAGGGCCTGGGCGCCCTCGTCGAGCGGTTGCGCCGGATCGACGCCGGAGTGGCCGAGCGGATCGGTCCGCACAACGCCCGGCGCATCGTCCGCGCGCTCGAGATCGCGGAGCTCACCGGCGGGAGCACGCACAGCGCGCTGATGTCCGACGAGCCGGTTCGGTGGCGCCCCGCCTCGATCCTGTTCCTCGAGGCTCCGCGGGAGGAGCTGGTGCAGCGCCTCGACCGGCGGGTGGAGCGGATGTGGGCGACCGGGATGCTCGACGAGGTCGAGCGGCTCGTCCCCTTCGGCCTGGAGCGCGGCGTCACAGCCGGGCGGGCCATCGGGTACGCCCAGGCGCTCGCCCAGCGTGCCGGCGTCCTCAGCGAGGAGGAGGCGATCGCGGCGACGCAGGCGCTCACGCGCCGCTACGCACGTCGGCAGAACAGCTGGTTCCGGCGCTACGCCGGCGCCCACCGGCTCCCGTACGACGCGCCGGACCTGGTGTCGCGGGCGCACGCCGCCGCCCAGGCCGCCGCTCCCGCTCCTCGCTAGGCTGTGCGCCATGACGATCGAGCTGCACTTCACCAAGGGCCAGGGCACCGGCAACGACTTCGTGCTCTTCAGCGACCCGGACGGTGAGGTCGACCTCTCGCCCGCGCAGATCGCGATGATCTGCGACCGCCACTTCGGCGTCGGCGCCGACGGCGTCATCCGTGCCGTCCGCTCCCGCGCGATCCCGGAGGGCGCCGCGGCTCTGGCCGAGGAGAGCGAGGCGGAGTGGTTCATGGACTACCGCAACGCCGACGGCTCGATCGCCGAGATGTGCGGCAACGGCATCCGCGTCTACGCCGCGTTCCTGCTCGCGGGCGGCCTCGCGGCGCTCGAGCCCGGCGACACCCTGCCGATCGGCACCCGCGCCGGCGTCCGCGACGTCACCCGCAGCGGTGCCGGGTTCCAGGTCGACCTCGGCCGCTGGGAGCTGGCGGGCGGCGAGCCCCTGGTGCGGGCGAAGGAGCTCAAGGTCGCGCGCCCCGGTCTCGGGATCGACCTCGGCAATCCGCACGTGGTCGTCGCCCTCAGCAACGACGAGGAGCTCGACTCCGCCGACCTCTCCTACATCCCGCAGCTCGACCCGGAGCTCGAGGACGGCGCGAACGTCGAGTTCGTGGTTCCCGGCGAGCCCCTGGTCCACGACGGGATCGGGCGGATCCGGATGCGCGTGCACGAGCGCGGCAGCGGCGAGACCCTGAGCTGCGGCACGGGTGCCGCGGCGGCGGCACTGGCGGTGCGCTACTGGGCGGGAGCGCGCGCTCCGCAGGCCTGGCGCGTGGAGGTCCCGGGCGGCACGCTCGGCGTGACGATGTTCGCGGCGGAGGAGGGCGAGCACGTCGGGCTCTCCGGCCCGGCCGACCTCGTCTTCACCGGGACGATCCGGATCGACTGAGGACCCGGTCAGGCCAGGCGGGTCGTCCGCAGCACGCGGAAGCCCTTCGCCGAGGAGACGCGCTCCACGTCGAGCCGCCCGGCGAACGCGGCGCCCAGCCAGGTCTGGAGCGAGTCGGAGCCGAGGTTGCGCTGCACGACGAGCCAGGCGTCCGCGCCCTCCTCGAGCCGCGGCAGCCAGCGTTCGAGCAGGAGGTGCAGCTCCTCCTTGCCGATGCGGATCGGCGGGTTCGACCACACGGTGCGGAAGCGGACGTCGTCGGGAACATCCTCGGGCAGCACGGCGTTGACATTGAGGACGCCGAGTTCCTCGCAGTTGCGACGGACCAGCTCGAGCGCCCGCTGGTTGACGTCGACCGCCCACACCCGGGCGTCGGGGGAGGCGAGGGCGAGCGCGAGGGCGATCGGGCCCCAGCCGCAGCCGAGGTCCAGCAGGTCCCCGTCAGCGGGGGCGTCGGGCACCGCGTCCAGCAGGACGCGTGTGCCGAGATCGACGTGACCGGGGCTGAACACCCCTCCTGCCGTCGTGACCTCGAGGTCGCGGCCGGCCAGGCGGGCCTGGATCCTGCGGGGCCGGAGGTCGCCGTCGGGAGTACTCGAGAAGTAGTGCTCGGCGGCCATGAGAAGTGAACCTATCAAGACCTGAGGAGTTAGTGTTATCCGGATGACGGAAGACCTGAACGAGACCGACACGACCGAGGCCGTGGACGTCGTCTCGAGGGTCCTGGCGAACGCGCAGTCGCGTTCGGCAGGGTACTCGCGCTTCGTCGCGGGTGGAGCCCAGGCGCTGCAGAGCGCCGGCCACGAGGGCGAGAACAGCGACGGCGAGCAGTTCGACCGCGACGACCGGCAGGCGCTGCGACGCGTCGCCGGCCTCTCGACCGAGCTCGAGGACGTCACGGAGGTCGAGTACCGCCAGCTGCGCCTGGAGAACGTCGTGCTCATCGGCGTGTACTCGCAGAATTCGCTGGAGGACGCGGAGAACTCGTTGCACGAGCTCGCCGCGCTCGCGGAGACGGCGGGAGCGACGGTCCTCGACGGCCTGCTCCAGCGCCGCCCGCACCCCGATCCGAGCACCTACCTCGGCAAGGGCAAGGCCCAGGAGCTCGCGGGGCTCGTCGCGGCCCTCGGCGCGGACACGGTCGTCGCCGACACCGAGCTCGCACCGAGCCAGCGGCGTGCGCTGGAGGACGTGGTGAAGGTCAAGGTGATCGACCGCACCGCGGTGATCCTCGACATCTTCAGCCAGCACGCGAAGAGCCGTGAGGGCAAGGCGCAGGTCGAGCTCGCGCAGCTCGAGTACCTGCTCCCGCGACTGCGCGGCTGGGGCGAGTCCATGTCCCGCCAGGCCGGCGGCCAGGTGGGCGCGGGAGCCGGAATGGGCTCGCGCGGTCCGGGTGAGACGAAGATCGAGCTCGATCGTCGCCGCATCCACACCCGCATGGCGCGCCTGCGCAAGCAGATCACGGCGATGAAGCCCGCCCGCGAGGCCAAGCGCGCGAACCGCAAGCGCAACGCCGTCCCCTCGGTGGCGATCGCGGGGTACACGAACGCCGGCAAGTCGAGCCTGCTGAACCGGATGACGCACGCGGGCGTCCTCGTCGAGAACTCGCTCTTCGCGACCCTCGACGCCACCGTTCGCAAGGCCCAGACGAAGGACGGGCGCCTCTACACGCTCGCCGACACGGTCGGCTTCGTGCGAGCGCTTCCGCACCAGCTCGTCGAGGCCTTCCGGTCGACGCTCGAGGAGGTCGCGGACTCCGATGTGATCGTCCACGTCGTGGACGCCTCCCACCCCGATCCGGCCGGGCAGATCGCCACCGTGCGCGACGTGATCGGCGAGGTGGGCGCCCGCAGCATCCCCGAGATCATCGCCTTCAACAAGGCCGATCTGGTGGACGAGGGCACGCGGCTGGTGCTGCGCGGTCTCGCTCCCGACGCGGTCTTCGTGTCGGCGCGCAGCGGCGAGGGCATCGACGAGCTGGAGGCGCGGATCGCCGAGATCCTGCCCGAGCCGGACGTCGAGATCGACCTGCTCGTGCCGTACGCCCGTGGCGACGTGATCTCGCATCTGCACCGCAGCGGCCGGATCCTGTCGACGCAGTACGTCGAGGGCGGCACCCACGTGGTCGCCCTCGTGCACGCCGATCTGGCGGGCTCGCTCACCGAGTTCGCGGTTCCGCGCGCGGCCGTCCAGGCCTGATCGCCACCACCCGAGCGCCCGTCTCCCCGTCAGGGAGGCGGGCGCTCGGCGCATCCGGGAGGGGGTGCGGCGACCCGCACCACCGACCGGCGGCGGCCGGAGGGTTCGGCGACGGGGTTTCGGCGGCCCTCCTCCGCCTTCCCGTGACCGCGACGGAGGGGCGCGCGCCCCGATCGCCGGTGCCCGTCGAACGCAGGAGGGGCCCGGCCGGCTGCACGCCGGTCGGGCCCCTCCTGCACGCCCGGTGTCAGACCGAGCGCAGGACCGCCACGATCTTCCCGAGCACCTCTGCCTCGTCGCCGAGGATCGGCTCGAAGTTGGAGTTGCGGGGCAGCAGCCAGGTGTGGCCGTCGCGCTGGCGCAGCACCTTGACGGTGGCCTCGCCGTCGAGCATGGCCGCCACGATCTCGCCGTTCTCGGCGGTGCGCTGCGAGCGGACCACGACCCAGTCGCCGTCGCAGATCGCGGCGTCGATCATCGACTCGCCGACGACCTTGAGCATGAAGAGCTCGCCCTTGCCGACGAGCTGCCGGGGAAGCGGGAACACCTCGTCGATCTGCTGGTCGGCCATGATCGGCACGCCCGCCGCGATCCGGCCGACGAGGGGGACCATCGCCGCGTCGCCGACCGTCGCGGTCGACTCGAACGACCCGTCGTCCTCCGTCGAGCTGGGGACGTCGATGAGGATCTCGAGGGCGCGGGGCCGGTTCGGGTCGCGGCGCAGGTAGCCGCTGAGCTCGAGCTGGTTGAGCTGGTGGGTGACGCTCGACAGCGAGGCGAGGCCGACCGCGTCGCCGATCTCGCGCATGCTCGGCGGGTAGCCGCGGCTCGACACCGAGCGCTGGATCGCGTCGAGGATCGCGAGCTGCTTGGCGCTCAGGCTCTTCCGGCGCCGGCCTGCGGCCGCCTTCGTCTTGGCGGCCGGGGTCCCGGCCCTCTGCGCGTCGCTCACGATGCTCCCTCTTCCCGGTGCGCACGCCGCGTGCGCGCCCGCCCGGTCGCGACCCGACAAGGAATGTCGGTGGTCGCTGCTCTACTACGACCAGGCTCTCGAAACTGTATCCGCCGGAACTCCCGACTCGGAACATTCGTTCGAGTGTGTCGCGCGCGAGTCCGCCCGCGGATCAGCCGGAACGGTCCCTTGACCGCTCCGCTGTTCGAAGATATGTTCGGTACAGGCGTTCGGGGCGGCCCTCCCGGCCGAGGGCCTCCCCGAATCCCTGTTGAAAGGAGCGATCCCATGACCGCACAGCTCACCTCCCGCCCGCTCCAGCGCTCGTCCGCGCCTCGGCCCGTCGAGGTACTGCCGTCCGCTCCCGAGCCGATGAGCGCGTTCGGCGAAGCGCGGATCGTTCGCACCCGTCTGCGCCTCACGCGCCGCGGCCGCGCCGTGGTGGCCGCTCTGGGGGCCCTGCCGATCGTGGCGGGCGCCTTCGCCTTCGGGCTCAACGGCGGTGGAGCGGTCGCGTCGAGCGACGCCGCTGCGGTCGAGTTCCAGTACGTCACCGTCCACGCGGGCGAGTCGCTCTGGTCGCTCGCCGAGGAGCTCGCCCCGCAGGCGGACCCGCGCGACGTGGTCGACGACATCCTCTCCCTCAACCAGCTCTCGAGCGCGGGCGTCGAGCCCGGGCAGCGCCTCGCCGTCCCGGCCGAGTACGACACCGCTCGCTGAGCCGGGCTGCCCGGACGTCCGCGCCGGGTGCTTCGCTACCATTCCCTGGTGACGACTCTCGACGACCTGCCCCTCCGCGACGACCTCCGAGGCAGGCACCCGTACGGTGCACCCCAGGCGGTCGTGCCCGTCGCCCTCAACGTCAACGAGAACACCCACCCGGTCCCGGACGACGTGATCGCCGACATCGTCGGGCGGGTCACGGAGGCGCTGCGCACCGTCAACCGGTACCCCGACCGCGAGTTCCGAGAGCTGCGCGACTCCCTCGCCGGCTACCTCGGTCACGGGCTCACCGCGGACGGCGTGTGGGCTGCGAACGGATCGAACGAGGTGCTCCAGCACGTCCTTCAGGCGTTCGGCGGTCCCGGGCGCTCGCTGCTGGGGTTCGCGCCCACCTATTCGATGTACTCGATCCTCGCGTCGGGGAGCGGAACGGAGTGGATCCCCGCTCCGCGCGAGGCGGAGTTCGAGATCGGAGCCGAGTACGCCGCGGAGCAGGTGCGCCGGGCCCGGCCCGACATCGTCTTCCTCTGCGCTCCGAACAACCCGACCGGGACGCCGCTCGACCTCGCCGTGATCGAGGCGGTCTACGACGCGACCGACGGCATCGTCGTCGTCGACGAGGCGTACGCCGAGTTCGCGGGCAGGGGCGCGCCCACCGCGCTGAGCCTCCTCCCCGGGCGACCGCGCCTGCTCGTGTCCCGCACCATGAGCAAGGCCTTCGCCTTCGCCGGCGTCCGCCTGGGCTACCTCGCCGCCGACCCCGCGGTGATCGACGCGCTCCGCCTCGTCCGCCTCCCGTACCACCTGTCGGCCCTCACCCAGGCCGCCGCGACCGCCGCCCTCGCTCACGCCGACGAGATGCTCGCCATGGTCGGCGAGATCATCGTGCAGCGCGACCGGATGATCCACGGACTGCGCGCCCTCGGCTACCGCCCGTACACGACCGGCAGCAACTTCGTCCTCTTCGGCGGCGTCGCGGATCCGGCCGCCGTGTTCGAGGGCCTGCTCGCCCGCGGCGTCCTCATCCGCGACGTCGGCATCCCGAACCACCTCCGCGTCAGCGCCGGCACCGAGGAGGAGACGACCGCGTTCCTCGAGGCGCTCGCCTCCCTCCCCGCACCGTCGGCCGACCCCGCGGTGGCGCTTTCGCGCGAGTAGAGGTCCGCCCTGGGTCGGTGACGCGGCGCGAATAGACTGGGAGGCATGACCTCCTCGAGCGCCGCACCCGGGCGCACCGCCTCCCTCAGCCGTGCCACCAGCGAGTCGAGCATCGAGCTCTCCCTCGACCTCGACGGCACGGGCATCGCCGATCTCGAGACCGGCGTGCCCTTCTTCGACCACCTGCTGACGGCGTTCGCGAAGCATTCGCTCACGGACCTGCGCGTCCGGGCCCGCGGCGACATCGAGATCGACATCCACCACACCGCGGAGGACATCGGCATCGTGCTCGGCACGGCCATCCGACAGGCTCTCGGCGACAAGGCCGGGATCTCCCGCTTCGGCGACGCGCTCGTCCCCCTCGACGAGGCGCTCGTGCAGGCCGTCGTCGACATCTCGGGGCGCCCCTACCTCGTGCACACCGGCGAGCCGGAGGGCTTCGCGCTGCACCTGATCGGCGGCCACTTCACCGGGTCGATGGTGCGCCACGTCTTCGAGGCGATCGCGTTCAACGCCGGCCTCACCGTGCACGTCACGGTGCTCGGCGGCAGGGACCCGCACCACATCGCCGAAGCGGAATTCAAGGCGTTCGCCCGCGCCTTCCGTCAGGCCAAGGCCCTCGACCCGCTCGTCTCCGGCGTGCCGTCGACGAAGGGCGCGCTGTGAGCTCGGCCCGCCCCTCCGTCGTGGTCTACGACTACGGCTCGGGGAACGTGCACTCCGCCGTCAAGGCGCTCGAGCTCGCCGGGGCCGACGTCGAGCTGACGGGGGACCGGCAGCGGGCGCTGGAGGCGGACGGCCTCCTCGTGCCCGGCGTCGGCGCCTTCGACGCCGTGATGTCGGCGCTGACCCGCGCCCGCGGCGGCGAGATCATCGAGAAGCGCCTCGCCGGCGGGCGCCCCGTCCTGGGCATCTGCGTCGGGATGCAGGTGCTCTTCGAGCGCGGCGTCGAGCGCGGGGTCGAGAGCGAGGGCCTGGGCGAGTGGCCGGGGACGGTGGACCTCCTCCCGGCCGAGGTCGTCCCGCACATGGGCTGGAACACCGTCTCCGCTCCCGAGGGCTCGGTGCTCTTCGACGGCATCGCCGAGGAGCGCTTCTACTTCGTGCACTCCTACGGCGCCCGCGAGTGGTCGCTCGACGTGATGCCCCCGTTCCCGCGTCCCGCGGTCACCTGGGCCGATCACGGAGGCCCCTTCATCGCCGCGGTCGAGAACGGGCCGCTCTCGGCCACGCAGTTCCACCCCGAGAAGTCGGGGGCCGCCGGGCTCCGGCTGCTGGCCAATTGGCTGGGCACCCTCCGCACGAACTAGGATCGGCCGGTGGTCGGCGCCTCCAGGGGCCGGCACCGGCTCCGAGACTGAGGATGACGATGAGCGAGTTCACCAAGGCCCCGGGCCTGGTCCTCCTGCCCGCGATCGACGTGGCGGGCGGCAGGGCCGTGCGGCTCACGCAGGGCGAGGCCGGGACCGAGACCAACTACGGCGACCCGATCGACGCCGCGGGCGACTGGGCCGACCAGGGCGCGGAGTGGATCCACCTCGTCGACCTCGATGCCGCCTTCGGCCGCGGCGACAACCACGGCATCATGAAGAAGGTCATCCGGCAGGTGAAGGGCGTCAACGTCGAGCTCTCCGGCGGGATCCGCGACGACCGCAGCCTCGAGTCCGCGCTGAGCGCCGGCGCGAAGCGCATCAACCTCGGCACCGCGGCGCTCGAGAACCCCGAGTGGGCCGCGAGCGTCATCGCGCAGTACGGCGACCAGATCGCCGTCGGGCTCGACGTCCGGGGCACCACGCTCGCCGCGCGCGGCTGGACCAAGGAGGGCGGCGACCTCTGGCAGGTCCTCGACCGCCTGGAGGAGGCCGGCTGCACCCGCTACGTCGTCACCGACGTCACGAAGGACGGCACGCTCAAGGGCCCGAACCTCGAGCTCCTCGAGCAGGTCATGGCCCGCACCCACCGCCCCGTGATCGCCTCGGGCGGCATCTCGAACCTCGACGACATCGCCGCTCTGCGCGACCTCGTGCCCCAGGGGCTCGAGGGCGCGATCGTCGGCAAGGCGCTGTACGCGGGCGCGTTCACGCTCGCGGAGGCCCTGGATGTCGCATCCGAGTGAGCCCCGCCCGCTCCCGGCGCATCTGACCGACTCCGCCGGCACTCCCTGGGCGGGCCGGCACTTCGAGCCGAGCGCAGCACCGGAGGACGACGGGAGCGCCCCGGAGGCGCTGGTCGCCGCGCTCGAGTCCTTCACCCGCGGCATTCGCGGCCCGGAGGCCGTGGTCGACGCGCTCCGCACGTCCCGCCTGCTCATCCCTCTGGTCGCCCGCCTCGGCGAGGAGGCCGAGGGGGTCGGGGGACTCCGGGCGGACAAGACGCAGGAGCTCGCGATCGTCACGGTCGCCGGACCCGACGGCCGCACGGTGCTCCCCGTCTTCAGCGGCGTCGAGAGCATGCGCCGGTGGGACCCGGCCGCCCGTCCCGTCCCTGTCGACGGGCGCCGCGCGGCCCTGGCGGCCGTCGCGGAGGGCACCGAGGTGATGGTCCTCGACCCCGCGTCCGAGCGGGCGTTCGCGGTCCGGCGCCCGGCGCTCTGGGCGATCGCGGAGGGCGGCGACTGGCGGCCGGCCCCCGCCGATGCGGAGGTGCTCCGGGCTCTGCGCGCGGCTGCGGAGGGGGAGCGGGCGGTCGCCTCGCTCGAGGTGCGCGCGGGAGATCCGGAGCAGCGCCTGGCGGGGCCCGAGCTCGTGGTGGTCCTGAGCCTGCGCCCGGGGCTCGATCAGGACGCGCTCGGCGCCCTCGTCGCGCGCCTGGGGGAGCGGTGGGCGGCCGACGAGACCGTCGCGCAGCGCGTCGACTCGATGACGCTGCAGCTCGCCGCCGCCCGCTGACTCCCGATCAGGTGACCGGGCCGGTCCACTTCTCGCCCGGGCCCTTGCCGATCGGGTCGGCGATCGGGGACGCCTCACGGAACGCGAGCTGGAGGGTGCGGAGGCCGTCGCGCAGGCTCCGGGCGTGCATGTCGCTGATGTCGGGCGCCCCGGCCGTGACCAGGCCCGCGAGCGCGTTGATGAGCTTGCGCGCCTCGTCGAGGTCGACCTGCGCTCCGGGCTCGTCAGCGAGCCCGCACTTGACGGCGGCCGCGCTCATCAGGTGCACGGCGGCGGTGGTGATGATCTCCACCGCCGGGACCTCCGCGATGTCGCGCGCGGCCTCCACGTCGGAGGCTCCGCCGTCCTCGCCGAATCGTCGCGTGTAGTCGTCGTCGTACTGGGCCATGGGTCCTTCGTTCGTCGTCCGTGGTGGAGGGGCGCGGCTGCCGCAGCAGAGGATCGAGGGGCGGCCGGATCCGCTCTGTCGGGCGGGCCGCCGGTCTGCTATGGTTGTCCGGGCTCCGAGGCATGTCCTCGGTTCGAAAGTGGAGATTCTCCCACCCGCGCTTGACCGCTTCACAAGGTTACCGGGTCAGAAGCACTCCGCCCCCGAGGGTCGTCAGACCACCGGAGGCAGGGCTGCGGCTCTCGAGGTCCGCCTCGGGAACCGCGTCACAGGGTGCGAGCGCCGTGCTGCAGGCACGACGTGGACGGGACGATCACCTCTCTCGGGTGCGCTGGAGAAGACTCCGGCAGCGCAGCTGCACTCACCGAGATCAGAGGAGAAACGCAATCAGCGATCCCCGTACCAACGACCGTATCCGCGTCCCCGAGGTCCGCCTCGTGGGTCCCGCAGGAGAACAGGTCGGCGTCGTCAAGATCGAGGTCGCCCTGCGACTCGCGCAGGACGCAGACCTGGACCTGGTCGAGGTCGCCCCCAACTCCAAGCCGCCCGTGGCCAAGATCATGGACTACGGGAAGTTCAAGTACGAGCAGGCTCAGAAGCTCAAGGAAGCCCGTCGCAACCAGGCGAACACGATCCTCAAGGAGGTCCGTTTCCGCCTGAAGATCGACAAGCACGACTACGAGACCAAGCGCAAGCGCGCCGAGGGCTTCCTCAAGGCCGGCGACAAGGTCAAGGCGATGATCCTCTTCCGCGGTCGCGAGCAGTCGCGCCCCGAGATGGGCGTCCGCCTGCTCCAGCGCTTCGCGGAGGACGTCGCCGAGTTCGGCCAGGTCGAGTCCACCCCGACCATCGACGGTCGCAACATGGTGATGGTCATCGGCCCGCTGAAGAACAAGTCCGAGGCGAAGGCCGAGGCCAATGCGGTCCGCGCCGCTCGTCGCGAGGCCAACACCCCCGAGGACACGGCCGAGGCCGAGTCCGTCTAGTACTTCGCCGCCCCGGCCTCGGGGCCGGTGGACGCCCCGCTCGCGGGGCACCGGTTTCGCCCCGCCGAGCGCGGAGTGACGTTCACAAGGAGAGAACATGCCCAAGATGAAGACCCACTCGGGTGCCAAGAAGCGCTTCAAGGTGACCGGCTCCGGCAAGGTCATGAAGCAGCAGGCCGGCATGCGTCACAACCTGGAGTCCAAGTCCAGCGTTCGCACGCGCCGCCTCAACCAGGACCAGGTCCTCGCCCCGCAGGACGCCAAGGTCGCCAAGAAGCTTCTCGGTCTGTAGCCCACCGCCGGCGCAGCCCGCTGCGCCGCGTGGTCGCTACTCAGCCGACACGGATCGATAGGAAGAAACAGCAATGGCAAGAGTGAAGAGGGCCGTCAACGCCCACAAGAAGCGTCGCGTCATCCTCGAGCGCGCCTCGGGCTACCGCGGCCAGCGGTCGCGCCTCTACCGCAAGGCGAAGGAGCAGGTCACCCACTCCCTCGTCTACTCGTACCGCGACCGCCGCGCCAAGAAGGGCGAGTTCCGTCGTCTCTGGATCCAGCGCATCAACGCCGCGTCCCGCGCGAACGGCCTGACCTACAACCGCTTCATCCAGGGCCTCGCCCTGGCCGGCGTCCAGGTCGACCGCCGCATCCTCGCGGACCTCGCGATCACCGAGCCGGCCACGTTCGCCTCGCTCGTCGCGACCGCGAAGAGCGCGCTGCCCGCCGACACCTCGGCGCCCAAGGCCGCAGCGTAGTCAGCACGGCTTCCCGGAGGGGGTCGCGACCGAGAGGTCGCGGCCCCCTCCGTCGTTCGAGGGCCCTCCCGCGCCGTGTCTGCGGGGGCGGCGATCACCGCGCCGATAGGCTCGCCGCATGCTCGACAACCCCCGCTCTCCCCGTGTCCGCTCCGTGGCGAAGCTCACCCGCCGCCCGGCCCGGCTCGAGACGGGGCTCTTCCTCCTCGAGGGCCCGCAGGCACTCTCCGAGGCTCTGCAGTACCGCCCGGAGCTGATCGTCGAGTCGTTCGCGACTCCGACCGCTCTGGAGCGGCACCCCGAGATCGTCGCCGCGGCCGCCGAGGCGGAGGTGGAGATCGAGTACGTGACCGAGGACGTCCTCGACGCGATGGCCGACACCGTCACTCCGCAGGGCTTCGTCGCGGTCTGCCGTCAGTTCCCCACGTCGCTCAAGGACGTCGTCGCCTCCGAGCCGCGCCTCGTGGCGGTGCTCGAGGAGGTCCGCGATCCGGGCAATCTCGGCACGATCATCCGTGCCGCCGACGCCGCCGGCGCTGACGCGGTCGTGCTGTCCGGCCGCTCGGTCGACCTCTACAACCCCAAGGTCGTGCGCTCCACGACCGGCTCGCTCTTCCACCTCCCGGTCGCGGTCGGCGCCGACCTCGCCGACGTGCTGGGCCGGCTCCGCGGCGTGGGACTGCGCTCCGTCGCGGCCGACGTGAAGGGGGAGGACCTGCTCGACGTCCGCGCCCGCGGGGACCTCGCCCAGCCGACCGTCTGGGTCTTCGGCAACGAGGCGCGCGGCCTCGAGGAGGAGTCGCTCGCCCTCGTCGACGGCGTGGTCGCGGTGCCCATCTACGGGGCGGCGGAGTCGCTCAACCTCGCGACCGCGGCCTCCGTCTGCCTGTACGAGAGCGCCTTCGCGCTGCGTTCCTGAGAGGAACCGGGCCGAGGGTGCCGCGAACCTGGAGAACAGGGCGCGTTGTTACCCTTCGGTTAAGAATTCCCTCATGATTTGACCGGCCCATCCCCGTGTGCTTCTCTGACGGCATGGTCACAGCCCCGCAAGACGAGCGCGCCGCCGCTCCCGCCGGTGAACCCCTCGTCGTCCTCTCCGGGGTGCAGAAGCACTACGGCGACTTCCAGGCTCTGAAGGACATCGATCTGACGGTGCACCGGGGCGAGGTCGTCGTGGTCCTCGGCCCCTCCGGATCCGGCAAGTCGACGCTCTGCCGCACGGTCAACCGGCTCGAGACGATCTCGGGCGGCACCATCACCATCGACGGTCAGAAGCTCCCGGAGGAGGGCAAGGGCCTCGCCGCGCTCCGCGCCGACGTCGGGATGGTCTTCCAGTCGTTCAACCTCTTCGCGCACAAGACGATCCTCGAGAACGTCACCCTCGGCCCGATCAAGGTCCGCGGGCTCTCCCGCAAGGACGCGGAGGCCCAGGCCACGGCACTGCTCGACCGGGTCGGCGTCGGCCACCAGGCCGCCAAGACCCCGGCCCAGCTCTCCGGCGGGCAGCAGCAGCGCGTCGCGATCGCGCGGGCGCTGGCGATGAAGCCCAAGGTGATGCTCTTCGACGAGCCGACCTCGGCGCTCGACCCCGAGATGATCAACGAGGTCCTGGACGTGATGGTCGGGCTCGCCAAGGACGGGATGACGATGATCGTCGTCACCCACGAGATGGGCTTCGCCCGGAAGGCCGCCGATCGCGTCGTGTTCATGGCCGACGGCGAGATCCTCGAGGACACCGACCCGGAGTCGTTCTTCACCGCGCCCCGCACCGACCGGGCCAAGGACTTCCTCTCCAAGCTCATCACGCACTAGAAGCGCGATCCGCAGCCACCAGGCAGGTCGGACCCGTGACCCGGGAGCCGACCCGACATCGCCCGCTCCGGCGGGCCGAACCCCAGGAAGGACGATCATGCGCACCAGGCTCATGTTCATGACCGCGGGACTCGCAGCAGCGACCCTCGCCCTCGCCGGCTGCTCCGGCGACTCCGGAACCGCCGGCGGCGGCGCCGGTGGAGGCTCCGAGGGAGGGACCTCCGCGTACGAGGTCGCCTCCGACGTCACTCTCGAGGGCAGCCCGACCTTCGACGCGATGACCGCGGACGGCAAGGTCGTCATCGGCGTCAAGGAGGATCAGCCCGGGCTGGGCTACCTCGACGCGGCGACCGGCGAGCGCTCCGGGTTCGACATCGAGATCGCGAAGTGGACCGCCGCCTCGCTCGGCTTCGCGGCCGACGCCATCGAGTTCAAGGCGATCCCGTCGGCCAACCGCGAGGCGTCGATCGTGAACGGCGACATCGACTACTACGTCGGCACCTACTCGATCACCGACAAGCGCAAGGAGCAGGTCGGCTTCGCCGGACCCTACTTCGAGACCGGCCAGCAGCTGCTCGTCGCGGCCGACAACGACACGATCACCGGACCGGACGACCTCACCGCCGACACCACGGTGTGCTCGGCCACCGGCTCCACCCCGATCCAGAACATCCGCACCAACTACCCCGAGGTGAAGACCGAGGAGTTCGACACGTACTCGCAGTGCGTGGACGCCCTCTCCGACGGCACCGTCGACGCCGTCACCACCGACGGCGCGATCCTGATCGGTTACGCCGCTCAGAAGCCCGACGAGCTCAAGGTCGTCGGAGAGCCCTTCAGCACCGAGCTCTACGGCATCGGCCTGCCGAAGGACGACGACGCCCTGCGCCACTTCGTCAACGGCATGCTGACCGACGGCGGCGAGACCTGGAGCGCCATCTACGACGAGACGCTCGGCCAGTCCGGCACGACCGTCACCCAGCCGGCGGTGAACGACTACTAGGAGGCGCCCCGGGCGGCCCGACCGCCGCCCGGGGGTCCCCTCTCCTCGACCACCACCACCGCTCCGACAGAAGGGCCAGCCGCATGGATGTCCTGTTGAACAACCTCGACGTCTACGTCCCGGCCTTCGGCAACACCCTGATCCTCTTCAGCGTCTCGCTCGTGTTCGCCCTGCTGATCGGCACGGTGGTCGGCGCGATGCGCGTCTCGCCCGTCCCGATCGCCCGCGCGGTCGGCACGGTGTACGTGAACACCATCCGGAACACCCCGCTCACGCTGGTGATGTTCTTCTTCGCCTTCGGCTACCCCAAGCTCGACCTGCCGCAGGTGGACTACACGAACCTGGCGATCTGCGCCCTCAGCCTCTACACCGCGACCTACGTCGCGGAGGTGCTGCGGTCGGGCATCAACACCGTGCCGATCGGCCAGGCCGAGGCGGCCCGCGCGATCGGCCTCGACTTCGGCCTCACGATGACGCAGATCGTCCTGCCCCAGGCCTTCCGCTCCGTGATCCCGCCGCTCATGAGCGTCCTGATCGCGCTGCTGAAGAACACCACCGTCGCCGCCGGCTTCTCGGTCGCGGAGGCGGGCACCATCGTCCGCGTGCTCAACGAGCGCGGCGAGAACAGCCTCATCGTCGTCCTCTGGGTGGCCCTGGTCTTCGTGGTCCTGGTCACCCTGCTCTCGCTCGTCCAACGTCAGCTCGAGAAGAAGTGGAGGGTCGCCCGATGAGCTCCGTCCTCTTCGACAACCCCGGCCCCCGGGCCGTCGTGCGCAACCGCGTCATCGGCGTCGTCGTCGTCCTGCTGATCGCGGCGTTCCTCGGCTTCGTGGTCTGGCGCTTCGCGGAGTCCGGCCAGTTCGACGCCTCCAAGTGGCGCGCGTTCGGCTACCCGCTGGTCTGGCAGAGCATCGGCGGCGCCCTCGGCCGCACGCTCGCGGCCTTCGCCACGGCAGGCGTCGCCAGCCTCGTCCTCGGCCTCCTCCTGGCGATCGGCCGGCTCTCGGACCGGCGCTGGATCAACGTCCCCGTCACGCTCTTCATCGAGCTGTTCCGGGCGATCCCCGTCCTGATCCTGATGATGCTGATGTACTACGGCCTGCCGTTCGCGGGCCTCAAGCTCAGCCCCTACCTCGCCGTCGTCATCGCCCTGACCCTCTACAACGGCTCCGTCTTCTCCGAGATCTTCCGCGCCGGCATCGAAGCCCTCCCGCGAGGACAGAAGGAGGCGGGCTACGCGATCGGCCTGCGCAAGTCCGGCGTGATGCGGCTCATCCTGTTCCCCCAGGCGATCCGCTCGATGCTGCCCGTGATCATCGCCCAGCTCGTCGTCGCCCTCAAGGACACGGCGCTCGGCTCGATCATCACCTACAACGAGCTGCTGTACTACGCGCGCTACCTGGGCAACCAGTCGAGCCTCGACAGCCCGATCATCCCGGCGGCGATCGTCATCGGAGCGATCTACATCGGCATCTGCCTCCTCCTCTCGGGGCTGGCGAAGTGGATCGAGATCCGCACGAAGAGCGGCGGACGCGGCGGCCGCACCATCGGCGGCCACCCCGCAGCCCGCGCGCAGACGGACACGCAGCTGATCGCTGTGCAGGATTGAACTGTGAGGATCGCCCGAGGGCGATCCTCACCGCGGTCGGCTTCCTGACGGGGTCGGGTTCCGCAGAGCGTCCTGCGTCCGGCTAGGAGGAATCGCTCGCACGCGATTCGTCCGTTCGCCTCGAGGGTCCGGCGATCGCTCAGCGCATCGAGCGGTGGTGTTCCGCTCCGGCGTCGTCGACGCGGAGGCGGTGGTGATCGGGGAGTCGCGATCGGTCCGGGCGTCTTCCCGTCCCGCGGCGCCCAGCTTCCTGCCGGTCGAGCAGCCTCCGACCCCGGCGTAGCGAGAACCCGCCCCTGCTGGTCGAGCAGCGCCGGTGGCGGGGCTTCGAGGGCCGTCGGCGCAGATGGGGGCCTGGCCGCGGGCGAGCGCGACGAGCACCGCGCGCGGGCGGCGGGAGGGGGCGGAGGCCCTCGCCTACACTGGGGGATCGTGTCAGACAGCAACCCGATCACCGATGAGGCCGTCTCCGCGGCGGTCGCCGACGCCCTCGCCGCCATCGGCGCGGCGGGCGACTCCGCCGCTCTGAAGTCCGCCCGAGCCGCCCACCTCGGCGAGGGGTCCGCCCTCGCCCGCCTCAACGCGCGGATGCGCTCCGTCCCGCCCGAGCACAAGGCGGCGTCCGGCAAGCTCGTCGGCGGTGCCCGCAAGCAGGTGGGCGACGCCTACGCCGCCCGCGAGGCCGAGCTCGTCGAGGCCGAGGACGCGGCCGCGCTCGAGGCCGAGCGCGTGGACGTCACCGCCGGTGCCAGCTTCGTGCGCCGCGGCGCCCGCCACCCCCTCTCGCTGCTCCAGGAGTCGATCGCCGACGTGTTCGTCGGGATGGGCTGGGAGATCGCGGAGGGGCCGGAGCTCGAGAACGAGTGGTTCAACTTCGACGCCCTGAACTTCGACGAGGACCACCCGGCCCGCGCCATGCAGGACACCTTCTTCGTCGACCCCGTCGACTCGCACCTGGTGCTGCGCACGCACACCTCGCCGGTGCAGATCCGCTCGATGCTCGAGCGCCCGCTGCCGCTCTACGTGATCGCTCCCGGACGGGTGTATCGCACCGACGAGCTCGACGCGACGCACACGCCCGTGTTCACGCAGTTCGAGGGTCTCGCCGTCGACCGCGGCCTGACCATGGCGCACCTGCGGGGCACCCTCGAGCACGTCGCGCGGATCCTCTTCGGCGACGACGCGCGCATCCGCCTGCGCCCGAACTACTTCCCCTTCACCGAGCCCAGCGCCGAGCTGGACGTCTGGCACCCGACCTTCGTCGGCGGTGCCCGCTGGATCGAGTGGGGCGGCTGCGGCATGGTCAATCCGAACGTGCTGCGCGCGGCCGGGATCGACCCGGAGGAGTACTCCGGGTTCGCCTTCGGCATGGGGATCGAGCGGACCCTGATGTTCCGCAACGACGTGAAGGACATGCGCGACATGGTCGAGGGCGACGTCCGCTTCAGCGAGCAGTACGGGATGGTGATCTGATGCGCATCCCGCTGAGCTGGCTGGGGGAGTACGTCGACCTCGAGCAGGACGTCACGACGGAGTCCGTGCACGCGGCCCTGGTGTCGGTCGGCCTGGAGGAGGAGGACGTCCACCGCTTCGAGGTGACCGGCCCCGTCGTCGTCGGCGAGGTGCTCGACCTCGCTCCGGAGCCGCAGAAGAACGGCAAGACCATCAACTGGTGCCACGTCCGCGTGGCCCCGGAGGGCGGGCGTGCCGCCGACGGCGGAGAGGACGTCCGCGGCATCGTCTGCGGAGCCCACAACTTCGCGGCCGGCGACAAGGTCGTCGTGTCACTGCCGGGCGCGGTCCTGCCCGGGCCGTTCCCGATCTCCGCGCGGAAGACCTACGGGCACGTGTCCGACGGGATGATCGCCTCGAGCCGCGAGCTCGGCCTCGGGGACGACCACGACGGCATCCTCCGCCTCGCCTCGCTCGGGCTCGACCCGGAGCCGGGCACGGATGCCGTCGCGCTCCTCGGTCTCGACGACGCCGCGGTCGAGGTCAACGTGACGCCCGACCGCGGCTACGCCTTCTCGATCCGCGGCATCGCCCGCGAGTACGCCCACGCCACCGGAGCCGCCTTCCGCGACCCCGCTCAGGCGCTCCCTCCGCACGAGCGCACGGAGACGGCCCCCGTCTTCCCCGTGTCCGTGGCCGACGAGGCGCCGATCCGCGGCCGTGTCGGCGCCTCCGTGTTCGTCACGCGCGTCGTTCGGGGCGTCGACGTCTCACGACCGACGCCGCCGTGGATGCTCGCGCGACTGCGACTGGCCGGCGTCCGCTCGATCTCGCTCGTCGTGGACATCACCAACTACGTGATGTTCGAGCTGGGCCAGCCGCTGCACGGCTACGACCTGGCGACCCTGCAGGGCGGCATCGTGGTGCGCCGCGCCGCACCGGGGGAGACCCTCGAGACGCTCGACGGCCAGACCCGGCGCCTGCACGCGGAGGACCTCGTCATCGCCGACGACGGCGGGGCGATCGGCCTCGCCGGAGTGATGGGGGGCGCGCGCACCGAGATCTCGGACGCCACGTCCGACGTCCTGCTCGAGGCGGCGAACTTCGACCCGGTCTCGATCGCCCGGACGGCTCGCCGGCACAAGCTGCCGAGCGAGGCGTCGCGGCGCTTCGAGCGCGGCGTCGACCCCGAGGTGGCCTCGGTCGCCGCGGCCCGCGCGGTGCAGCTGCTCGTGGAGCTCGCCGGCGGCACGGCGGACGAGCTCGGCTCGGTCCTGGCCGACCCGCGCACGGCGGAGCCGGTCGAGCTGCCGGACGGCTACGTCGCAGGCCTCATCGGCGTGGAGTACACCCCGGAGGAGATCCGCGGCGCGCTCGTCGAGATCGGCGCCTCCGTCGAGGCCGGCGGAGCGGGCCTGCTGGTGACTCCGCCGAGCTGGCGCCCCGACCTCGTCGACCGCGCCTCGCTCGCGGAGGAGGTCGCCCGCATCACCGGGTACGACCGCATCCCGGCGATCCTGCCCGTGGCGCCTCCCGGCCGCGGGCTGACCTCGGGCCAGCGGCTGCGCCGCACCCTCGCCCAGGCGCTCGCCGCCGCGGGTCTGACCGAGGTGCTCTCGTACCCGTTCCTCTCGCGCTCGATCAACGACCGGCTCGGCTCGGTCGACGGGGAGCCGCAGGAGCAGATCACGCTCGCCAACCCGCTCGACGCGACCGCGGGCCAGCTGCGGATCTCTCTGCTGCCGGGTCTCGTGCAGGTCGCGGCCCGCAACCGCTCGCGCGGCCTGACGGATCTCGCGGTCTACGAGCTCGGCTCCGTCTTCCTCCCGGTTGCCGGCCGCCCGTTCGGCTCGGGGGCGCTCCCTGCGGGCGGGACGCGTCCGTCCGCGGAGGTCGAGGCCGAGCTGAACGCGGGCATTCCGCCGCAGCCGCGGCACCTCGCGGCGCTGCTCACGGGTGCCGCCGTCGTGCGCCAGCCCGGTGTCGCCGGGCGTGACGTCGACTGGCGCGACGCCCTCGACGTGGTCCGCGAGGTCGCCGCGGCGACCGGCACCGAGCTGGTGCTGCGCCAGGGGGCCCACGCCGCGCTGCACCCGGGCCGCACCGCCGAGGTCGTGCTCGACGGCGCGGTCATCGGGCACGCGGGGGAGCTGCTCCCGGCGCTCGCCGAGGAGCTCGACCTCCCGCGCCGCGTCGCCGTGGTCGAGCTCGACCTCGAGCCGCTGCTCGCGCGGGCCGGGAGGGTCGTCGTGGCCCGTCCGGTGGGCGCGCTGCCCGCCGCGACCCAGGACCTCTCGCTCGTCGTGCCGGTCGGCATCGCGGCAGCCGACGTGCGCGCCGCCGTCGCCGAGGGGGCGGGCGAGCTGCTCGAGGCGATCCGCCTGGTCGACGACTACCGCGGCACCGGGCTCGCCGAGGGGACGAAGTCGCTGACGTTCGCGCTGCGCTTCCGCGCGCCGGACCGCACGCTCACCGCGGCCGAGGCGACGGCCGCGAAGGAGAACGGCGTGGCCGTGGCGGCGGAGCGCTTCGGCGTCCGACTCCGCGAGTGAGGCCGGGGGTCCCGTCCGGCTCGGCCGGGCGGGGCCCCGCACCCGCACCGGCTAGGCTCTCGGGCATGACTTTCTCCGTGGCGGTGGCCGGTGCGAGCGGCTACGCGGGCGGCGAGCTGCTGCGACTGCTCGCCGACCACCCCGAGTTCGAGGTGCGCACGGTGACGGCGCACGCCAACGCGGGTCAGCCCCTCATCGCCGTGCACCCGCACCTCCGCTCGCTCCGCGACCTCGTCCTCGTCGACACGACGACCGGGAACCTCGCCGGGCACGACGTCGTCTTCCTCGCCCTCCCGCACGGGAAGTCGGGCGAGATCACCGCGACCCTGCCCGAGGACGTCCTCGTCGTCGACTGCGGCGCCGACCACCGCTTGACCGACCCGCAGGACTGGGCCGACTTCTACGGGGGCGACTTCGCCGGGGCCTGGCCCTACGGGCTCCCGGAGCTGCTGATCGGCGGCGGCGGACGCAAGCAGCGCGAGGCGCTCGCCGGAGTGCGGCGCATCGCCGTCCCCGGCTGCAACGTCACGGCGATCACGCTCGGCCTGGCCCCCGGCCTGCACGCCGGAGTGATCGAGTCGTCGGACCTCGTCGCGGTCCTCGCCGTCGGACCCTCGGGTGCGGGCAAGAGCCTGCGGATCGACCTCCTCGCCAGCGAGCTCCTCGGCTCCGCGCACGCCTACGGCCTCGGCGGAGCGCACCGCCACAATCCCGAGATCCGGCAGAACCTCCTGCTCGCCGGAGCCGGACCCGTCTCGATCTCGTTCACCCCGGTCCTCGTGCCGATGTCCCGGGGCATCCTGGCGACCTCGACCGCGCGCCTCGCTCCCGGCGTCTCCGCGCAGGACGTGCGCGCCGCGTGGGAGACCGCCTACGGCGACGAGACCTTCGTCCAGCTGCTCCCGGAGGGCTCCTTCCCCCGGACGGCCGACGTGGTGGGGGCGAACACCGCTCTGATCGGACTCGCCGTGGACGAGCGGGCCCGCCGCGTCGTGGTCGTCTCGGCCATCGACAACCTGGTCAAGGGCACCGCGGGCGCGGCCGTCCAGTCCACCAACCTCGCCCTGGGACTCCCGGAGTCCCTCGGCCTGAGCGTGAACGGAGTCGCGCCGTGAGCGTCACCGCAGCAGCAGGGTTCCGGGCGGCCGGAGTCGTCGCCGGGCTGAAGTCGACCGGAGCGCGCGACGTCGCGCTCGTGCAGAACCTCGGCCCGCTGCAGAGCGCCGCCGCGGTCTTCACGAGCAACCGCTGCAAGGCGAACCCCGTCCTCTGGAGCGAGCAGGTGATGCGCGACGGCGTCGTCTCGGCGATCGTCCTCAACTCCGGCGGCGCCAACTGCTACACGGGTGCTCAGGGCTTCCAGGTCACCCACCGCACCGCGGAGCTCGTGGGCGAGAGCCTCGAGGTGTCCGCCGGCGACGTGCTGGTGTGCTCCACCGGGCTGATCGGCGACCAGCTCGACCTCGCGAAGCTCACCGCCGGCGTGACCGGCGCCTCCGCCGAGCTCGCCGGGGGACCCGAGGCGGGCGAGGCGGCCGCCCGCGCGATCATGACCACCGACACGGTCCCGAAGCAGGCGGTGGTCCGTTCCGAGCAGGGCTGGAGCATCGGCGGCATGGCCAAGGGCGCCGGGATGCTCGCGCCGGGTCTGGCGACGATGCTGGTCGTGATCACGACCGACGCGGCCCTCGAGTCCGCCGCTCTCGACACCGCCCTGCGTGCCGCGACCCGCGTCACCTTCGACCGCCTCGACTCGGACGGCTGCATGTCGACGAACGACACCGTCGCACTGCTCGCGAGCGGCGCCAGCGGCGTCGAGGCCGACGCCGACGAGTTCACCGCGGCCCTGAGCGCGGTCTGCCGCGACCTCACCCTGCAGCTGCAGGCGGATGCGGAGGGCGCCGCCCACGACGTCGCGATCCGCGTGCTGAACGCCGCGACCGAGGACGAGGCCGTGGTCGTCGCCCGCGCCGTCTCCCGCAGCAACCTGTTCAAGGCCGCGATCTTCGGCAAGGATCCCAACTGGGGCCGCGTCCTCGCCGCCGTGGGCACGACCGATGCGCAGTTCGACCCGTACGGCATCGACGTCGCGATGAACGGGGTGCAGGTCTGCCTCGCGGGCGAGCCGCACGAGAGCCGCGACCTCGTCGACCTCGCCCCTCGGGAGGTCGCCGTCGACATCGACCTGCACGCCGGCGACGCGACGGCCACGATCTGGACCAACGACCTCACGCACGACTACGTGCACGAGAACTCCGCGTACTCGAGCTGAGGCGGCCATGAGCGACGACACCACTCTCTCGGCCGAGAGCCGCGCCGAGCGCGACGCCGCGCCCGGGAAGGCCGCGACGCTCATCGAGTCGCTGCCCTGGCTGCAGAGCTTCCACGGGCGCACGATGGTGATCAAGTTCGGCGGCCACGCGATGGTGTCGGAGGAGCTGCAGCGCTCCTTCGCCCAGGACATGGTCTACCTGCGCTACGCCGGGATCCGCCCCGTGGTCGTCCACGGCGGCGGGCCCCAGATCTCGCGGATGCTCGACCGGCTGGGGATCGAGAGCGAGTTCCGGGGCGGTTACCGGGTCACGAGCCCCGAGGCGATGGAGGTGGTGCGGATGGTGCTCACCGGCAGCATCAGCCGCGACATCGTCCGCCGGATCAACGAGCACGGCCCCCTCGCCGCCGGCATGTCCGGTGAGGACGCGGGCCTCTTCGTCGGCCGCCGCCGCGGTGTCGTGATCGACGGCGAGGAGCACGACCTCGGACTCGTCGGAGACGTGATCGCCGTGGACCCCGCCGCCGTCCTCGCTCAGCTCGAGGCCGGCCGGATCCCGGTCGTGTCCTCGATCGCCCCCGACTCGGACGACCCCACGCAGTCGCTGAACGTCAACGCCGACGCCGCCGCCGCCGCGCTGGCCGTCGCGCTCGGCGCCGAGAAGCTCGTCGTCCTCACCGACGTGGCCGGCCTCTACTCCGACTGGCCCGACCGCGAGTCGCTCGTCTCGCACATCCGCTCGGACGACCTCGCGGCTCTGCTGCCCTCGCTCGAATCGGGCATGATCCCCAAGATGACCGCCTGCCTCGACGCCGTGCGCGGGGGAGTGCCCAAGGCCGCCATCATCGACGGCCGCATCCCGCACTCGATCCTGCTCGAGGTGTTCACCTCGGAGGGCATCGGCACCGAGGTCGTCGCCTCGCTCGACCCCCGCGACCGGGAGCGAATGTCGGGCCGCTGATCCTCAGCGGCCCCGGCTCCGAGCGCCCGTCCCGTCCGGGACGCGCGCACCGTCGGCCCTCGCGGCCGGACCGCTCCGATCGAAAGGCCACCATGTCCACCCCCACGACCGCGTCCCGCACCGGCTCGGCGCGCGACCGCTACTCCGCCGCGATGATGCAGACCTTCGCGCCGCCGCTCGCCGTGCTCGAGCGCGGCGAGGGCTGCCGGGTCTGGGACGTCGACGGGCGGGAGTACCTCGACTTCCTCGGCGGCATCGCGGTCAACTCGCTCGGCCATGCGCATCCCGTGTTCGTCGAGGCCGTGACGCGCCAGGCCGGTGCGCTCGCCCACGTCTCCAACTACTTCGCGACCGCCCCGCAGATCGAGCTCGCCGAGACCCTGCGCCGCCTCACCGGGGCCGGGGAGACGGGCCGCGTCTACTTCGCCAACTCGGGCACCGAGGCCAACGAGGCGGCCTTCAAGCTGGCGCGGCTGAACGCGGCCGGCGGCCGGCACCGCGTCCTGGCGCTGCAGAACGCGTTCCACGGGCGGACGATGGGCGCGCTCGCGCTGACCGGCAAGGCGGCCATGCGGGCGCCGTTCGAGCCGATGCCGGGAGGGGTCGAGCACCTCGAGGCGAGCATCGAGGCCCTCGAGGCGGCTCTCGACGAGTCCGTCGCCGCGCTGATCGTCGAGCCCATCCAGGGGGAGGCGGGCGTCATCCCGCTGCCGGCCGGCTACCTCGAGCGCGCGCGGGAGCTCACCCGCGAGCACGGCGCGCTGCTCATCGTCGACGAGATCCAGACCGGGGTCGGGCGGACCGGACGCTGGTTCGCGTACCAGGAGGCGGGGATCCTGCCCGACGCCGTCACCCTGGCCAAGGGGCTCGGCGGAGGCTTCCCCGTCGGAGCGCTGGTGACCTTCGGCGAGGCGTCCGACCTCCTGCAGAAGGGCCACCACGGCAGCACCTTCGGCGGCAATCCGCTCGCGACCGCCGTGGCCGGAGCCGTGCTCGCCGAGATCGAGCGCGCCGACCTTCTCGGCAACGCGCGGGAGCGCGGGGCGCAGATCGTCGACGCGCTGACCGCTCTCGACTCGCCCCTGATCGGAGGGGTCCGCGGCGCGGGCCTCCTCCTGGGCATCGCCCTGACCCGGCCGGTCGCCGCCGAGCTCGCCGCCGCCTGCCTCGACGCCGGCCTGATCGTGAACGCGGCGAACGACTCGAGCATCCGGCTCGCGCCTCCGCTCGTGGTGACCGCCGCCGACGTCGCCGAGTTCGCCGAGCGCTTCGGCCGCGCACTGCAGACCCTCTGACCCCGTACCTCCACCGAAAGCGACCAGCACCGTGACCCGCCACTTCCTCCGCGACGACGACATCACTCCCGCCGAGCAGGCCGAGATCCTCGACCTCGCCCTCGAGCTCAAGCGCGACCGCTTCTCCCGGAAGCCCCTCGCCGGGCCGCAGACCGTCGCCGTGATCTTCGACAAGTCCTCCACGCGCACCCGTGTCTCCTTCGCGGTCGGCATCGCCGATCTCGGCGGCAGCCCCCTGATCATCTCGACCGCGAGCAGCCAGCTCGGCGGCAAGGAGACCGCCTCCGACACGGCGCGGGTCCTGGAGCGCCAGGTCGCCGCCATCGTATGGCGCACCTACGCGCAGTCGGGCCTGGAGGAGATGGCGCGCAGCACGCGCGTGCCGGTCGTCAACGCGCTCTCGGACGAGTTCCACCCGTGCCAGCTCCTCGCCGACCTGCTGACCATCCGCGAGCACCGCGGTCACCTCGCGGGACTCACGCTCACGTTCTTCGGCGACGGAGCGAGCAACATGGCGCACTCGTACCTCCTGGCGGGGGCCACGGCCGGCATGCACGTCCGCATCGTCTCCCCGGAGTCGTACTCGCCGGACGCGGCGGTCCTGGCCGATGCGCAGCGCATCGCCGCGACCACCGGCGGATCGGCGATCACTACGACCGACCCCGACGAGGGCGCGGCCGGCTCCGACATCGTGATCACGGACACGTGGGTGTCGATGGGCAAGGAGGACGAGAAGGCGGCGCGCGTCGCGACCTTCGGTGCCTACCGGGTCGACGCCGCCACGATGGCCGCTGCCGCTCCCGACGCGCTGTTCCTGCACTGCCTGCCCGCGGACCGCGGCTACGAGGTGACCGCCGACGTGATCGACGGCCCGCAGAGCGTGATCTGGGACGAGGCGGAGAACCGCCTGCACGCGCAGAAGGCCCTGCTCGTGTGGCTCCTGGAGCGCGCCGGCACCGCCGACGCCGCTCAGTAGACTCGACAGCCGAACCCGAGGAGAACCATGACGGAACGACCCTCCGCCCGCGCGGGCGAGGCCGGAGCCCTGTGGGGCGGCCGCTTCGCCGGCGGCCCCTCGCCCGAGCTCGCCGCGCTCTCGAGGTCGACCCACTTCGACTGGCAGCTCGCCCCCTACGACCTCGCCGGCTCCCGCGCCCACGCCCGGGCGCTCGCCGGAGCGGGCTACCTCGACGACGCCGAGCTCACCGCGATGCTCGCGGCGCTCGACCGGCTCGAGGCTGCCGTCACCGACGGGAGCTTCGCCGCTGACGAGTCGGACGAGGACGTGCACGGCGCCCTCGAGCGCGGCCTGATGCTCGAAGCCGGTCCCGAGCTCGGCGGCAAGCTCCGCGCGGGGCGCTCGCGCAACGACCAGATCGCCACCTTCGTCCGGATGTACCTCCGCGACCACGCGGCGCTCGTCTCGGAGCTGGTGGTGCAGCTCATCGACGCCCTCGCCGCGCAGGCGTCGGCGCACCCGACGGCGATCATGCCCGGGCGCACCCACCTCCAGCACGCTCAGCCCGTGCTCCTCGCGCACCATCTGCTCGCCCACGGCTGGGCGCTGCTGCGCGATCTGGAGCGCCTGCGGGACTGGGCCGTCCGGGCGGACGTTTCGCCCTACGGCTCGGGCGCCCTCGCCGGCTCGACCCTCGGCCTGGACGCCGAGGCGGTCGCCCGCGATCTCGGCTTCGCGTCGAGCGTGCCGAACTCGATCGACGGGACGGCCAGCCGCGACCTCGTTGCCGAGTTCGCCTTCGTCACCGCCATGATCGGGATCGACGTCTCGCGCATCGCGGAGGAGGTCATCCTCTGGAACACGCGGGAGTTCGCCTTCGTCACGCTCGACGACGGCTACTCGACCGGGTCCTCGATCATGCCGCAGAAGAAGAACCCCGACATCGCCGAGCTCGCCCGGGGGAAGTCCGGCCGCTTGATCGGCAACCTCACCGGGCTGCTCGCGACCCTCAAGGCGCTGCCGCTCGCCTACAACCGCGACCTGCAGGAGGACAAGGAGCCGGTCTTCGACTCGGTGACGACCCTCGAGGTGCTGCTGCCCGCGTTCAGCGGCATGATCGCGACCCTCACCTTCCACACCGACCGGATGGCGGAGCTCGCGCCCCAGGGCTTCTCCCTCGCGACCGACGTGGCCGAGTGGCTCGTGAAGAAGCACGTGCCCTTCCGGGACGCCCACGAGATCACCGGTGAGCTGGTCAAGCTGGCGGAGTCGCAGGGGAGGGGGCTCGAGGATCTCGACGCCGCCGCGCTCGCCTCGGTGTCGCCGCTGCTCACTCCAGACGTGCGGTCCGTCCTCAGCATCGAGGGATCGGTGGCGAGCCGGGACGGTGTCGGCGGCACGGCTCCCGACCGCGTCGCGGAGCAGCTCGCCCGGCTGACCGAGCGCGTCCGGGTCGTGCGCGGATCCCTCCGAGGGGAACGCCCGTGACTCTTCGAGGAGCGCCGGGCGACGACGGCCGTCCGCCGCTGCGCCCCTGGCAGCAGCGGACTCTGGTGCTCGTCGCCGCAGTCGTCATCGTCGCGGTGATCGTGATCACCCTCGTGTCGGGCCAGAGCTTCTTCTGAGCGCCGACCTCCCCGACCTCGCGCGCTCGGCCCTCGAGGTGGCACCGGAGCTGCTCGGCCGCGTCCTCCTGCACCGCACGCCGGAGGGCGTGGTCGGCGTCCGGCTGACCGAGGTCGAGGCGTACCTCGGAACCGGTGAGGATCCGGGCTCGCATGCGCACCGCGGACCGACACCCCGGACGGCTCCCATGTTCGGTCCGCCCGGGTCCGTGTACGCGTACTTCACCTACGGGATGCACACCTGCGTGAACATCGTCTGCTCCCCGGCGGGCACGGCGTCGGCGGTGCTGCTGCGCGCCGGCGAGGTCGTATCGGGGGAGGATCTCGCGATGATCCGGCGCGGACCCGTTCGCAGCCGGGATCTGGCCCGCGGACCCGCACGGCTGGCGAAGGCCCTCGGAGTCCGTCTCACCGAGTCGGGCGACCCGCTCGAGGCGGCGTTCGAGCTGCTGCCGGGGGAGAGGCCGTCCTCCGTGGCGGCGGGCCCGCGCACCGGAGTCTCGGGCCCGGGCGGCGGGGACGACTTCCCGTGGCGCTTCAGCATCCCGGGCGACCCCACCGTCTCGCCCTACCGGAGAGCAGTGCCCCGGCGGCGGCCCGGAGCTCAGCCCGCGAGGTAGAGCCGGGCGAGAACGCCGAGAGCCGCCGCCCAGGCGAGGCTCGCCAGCGTGCCGATGATGAACCGCTCGCGCGCCTCCGGGGAGGCGAGCTCGCTGAAGCGGCCGACGCCCTTGATCGCCACCACGACCGCGATCCCCTCGGGGAGACCGCTCATCAGTGCGCCGGCCGTCGCGATCCGCTCGAGGACCCCGATCGTCGTCCCCCCGCGCAGCACCTCGATCGGCTGGCCGATCGCCGAGGGCGCGCTCCCGGCGGCGGGGCGGGAGGTTCCGGCGACCATGATGCCGCCGTGGCTGCCGCTGCGGGAGTCGGCCGTCGCGAGCCGGAGGGTGAGCAGCACGACCGGCCCGCCGCCCGCGATCGCCAGCGCGAAGGCCAGCACCGCCACCAGGACGGAGTGGATCGGGGGCGCGGACGGTCCGGCGACCGCCGTGAGCAGGAAGGCGGCGGCCGCCGCCACGAGGGGGATCCAGGCGAGCTGCGGACGGCGAAGGCGCACGGCGAGCACCGCACCGGCGAGTCCGGCGAGCAGCACGAGCACCACGCCCGTCCACGAGGCGGACTGCAGCGCGGAGGCGAGGAGCAGGGCGGGGGATCCGGGGGGTGCCGTCATCGGGGTGTCCTCTCGTCGGTGGGGTCGAGCGTACGGTCGACCACTGTCAGCAGGCGCGCGAGCGCGTCACGGGCGGGAGCGTCGACTCGAGCACTCGCCGCGCGGACCCGGAGGCTGACCGCCTGCGGGCTGACGGCGAGGCGCTCGGCCGCATCCTTCTGGGAGAGGCCGCTCTCGAGCAGGTCGACGATCTGCCAGCCGGCCTCGGAGCGCGCGTCGCGCAGCAGGAGGAGCGGATCGATCAGCGACTGGACGTCCGCCGGTGCCGGCGCCGCCGTTCCCGGTGCGTCCGGATCGAGGGAGAAGCGCGTCGGCCGGCCCTTCGCCGCCTCGACCGCCCGGCGCGCCGCGAAGTACGCCTCCCCGGTCGCCGCTCTCGTGGTCGCGGGGAGTGGCCGGTCGACCGGGCCGATCCCGAGGCCGATGCTCCAGTGGCCGGTCCGGTGCAGCTCGAGCACGAGCGCGACGACGGCATCGGCCCGGTCGAGCACGCACTGGAACTCGTCGCCCGCCGTCCGCTCCGGGGGCAGGACGAACGACGCCCGACCGTCGGCGATCAGGCTCGCGATCGCCTGGTCCACGCGGTCGTGGTCGTGCCTGCTGTCGCGCTGATCCGCGGTGATGACGAACATCGGACCTCCTCGATCAAGTATCAACACTTGATCGCCCGGGATCAAGCCTGTGCGCTTGACTCCCGGAGACCGGCTCCTTCCCGCCGCGGTAGCCTGGTCGGGTGATCGACCAGCACCTCCCCGGGTCCGCGACGAGCCCGCAGCTCGACCCCGCCTTCGACTCCGTGTGGGACGAGCTGGTCTGGCGAGGCTCGGTGCACGTGTCGACCGATGCGGGAGCGTTGCGCGAGCTGCTGTCGGGGGAGCCGATCACCTACTACTGCGGGTTCGACCCGACCGCGCCCAGCCTCCACCTCGGGAACCTGGTGCAGCTGATCGTCATGCGCCGGCTCCAGCTGGCCGGGCATCGGCCGCTCGGGCTCGTCGGCGGCTCGACCGGGCTGATCGGGGATCCGCGTCCGACGGCCGAGCGGACGCTGAACTCGCGCGAGACGGTGACGGCGTGGGTCGAGCGCCTCCAGGCGCAGGTGTCCCGGTTCGTTCCCGCGGGCGGCGACAACGGGCTGCGCCTGGTCAACAACCTCGACTGGACCGCTCCGCTGTCGGCGATCGACTTCCTGCGGGAGATCGGGAAGCACTTCCGCGTGGGGACGATGCTCAAGAAGGACGCGGTCAGCGCCCGCCTCAACTCCGACGCGGGGATCAGCTACACCGAGTTCAGCTACCAGATCCTGCAGGGTCTCGACTACCTGGAGCTCTACCGGCAGTACGGGTGCGTCCTGCAGACCGGCGGCAGCGACCAGTGGGGCAACCTGACGAGCGGGACCGACCTCATCCACCGCACGGAGGGCGTGTCGGTCCACGCGATCGGCACACCGCTGGTGATGAACTCCGACGGCACCAAGTTCGGCAAGAGCGAGGGCAACGCCGTCTGGCTCGACTCCGAGCTCACCAGCCCGTACGCGTTCTACCAGTTCTGGGTCAACACGGACGACCGTGACGTCGCCGACCGCCTGCGGATCTTCACCTTCCTGCCGCGCACGGAGATCGAGCGCCTGGAGAAGGCCGCCGCCGACGAGCCGTTCCGCCGGGAGGCGCAGCGCGCGCTCGCCTGGGAGGTCACGTCGCTGGTGCACGGAGCGGAGGCGACGCGCTCGGTGATCGACGCCTCGGCCGCGCTCTTCGGCAAGGGCTCGCTCGAGGGGATCGACCCGGTCATCCTCCGTGGCGCGCTCGAGGCGGTGCCCTCGATGGAGGCGACACCGGAGACGCCGGCGCTGCAGGCGTTCGTCGAGACCGGACTCGTCGCCAGCACGGGGGAGGCGCGACGGGCACTCGCTCAGGGAGGGCTCTCGGTGAACAACACCGCCCTCCCGTCCGAGACCGTCACGCTCGGCGAGCTCCCGTTGATCGATGGGATCGCCGTCCTCCGTCGCGGCAAGAAGAGCTTCGCCGGGGCCTTCGTCCGCTGACCGCGTGCCCGCTCTCCTCGAGCGGACGCGGATGATGACGGCGTCGGCGGTCTCATCAACTCGGTGTCCGGTAGCCGGTAGCCGGTAGCCGGTAGCCGGTAGCCGGTAGCCGGTAGCCGGTGTCGGGTACCGAGTCGGACACTCAGCGACGCACGGCCCCTGAATCGCGACACGCCCGGGACGCAGGCGATTTGCCGCTCGGCCGAGGCCCGACGTAATGTAACTCCTCGTCACCCCAAAGGAGCGGCAAGCGGGAGTCAGGCGCAGAGCGTCGAGACCAGCTGGCCCACCTCAAGCGGGGACCATCCCCTCGCTCCCAGGCCTGTTAGAGATTCGTCTCTTGAAGACTGCGGGATCGCGAGCGTAAGATGCAAAGCCTCCACGGGACACGGTCCCGGCTTCGTTGCAAGGCCTCACGGCCGAGCCCGGTGCAGCGGTGCGGTCCTCGATCGTGCAGCGAACACCACGGAGAAGCCGGACTTGACACGGCCTGCGGATGTGCTAAGTTAGTCGAGTTGCCACGGAGGCGATCAGGACTTCGGTTCTGACAAGCCTAACCGGTCTCGGCAAGCAAGACAAATCGAGTGGCTCACGCCCTCGTACAGCAAACTTCGATCACTTTCGTTGTGAAGCACCGTTCTGGTGTGGAGGCGGGATGTGTCCGATTCTTGAGAACTCAACAGCGTGCACTATGTTCAATGCCAATTT
>NZ_PSVY01000049.1:0-11415 GCF_002932635.1 Rathayibacter sp. AY1D1 | reverse complement strand
CCCGCCTGGAAGCGGCTCTCGGCGCCGAGCAGATCGAAGAGACCGGCGATGTGCCGACGGCAGGTGCGCACGCTGAGGTCCAGCCGTGCCGCGAGCGCCTCGTCGGTGAGCCCGGCGGCGAGGCCCTGCAGGATCGACCGCTGCACCGCGGAGAGGGAGGGCTCCTCCTCGGCACCTGCCGCCTGCAGGGGCGCTGCGAACTCCCACGCCGCGTCGAACACGCGCGCCAGGGTCGCCGCGAGCTCGGGGGAGCGGACGACCAGGGCGGCGCGGTCGTCCTCGTCGCGGGAGCGGGCGACGATCGCGAGCGAGCGGTCGAAGACCACCAGCCGGAAGGGCAGCGTCGGGAGGGTCCGGAACCGCGCGCCCAGCGGCTCGAGCTCCGCGACCGAGCGCCGGAGAGCCGCGTTGTCGCGGCGGCGGTCGTGGTACAGCGTCCGCCTCGCGATGCCGCGCCCGAGCAGCTCGCGGTCGACGGCGTCGCTCGCCTCGTGCCGCTCCACGCTGCTGGTGCCGGGAGCGGCGATCAGCACCTCCTCCGAGGCTCCGCGCTGCAGGTCGAGGAGCAGCCGGAGGACGGTCGCCGGGTCCTCGATCACCTCCACCTGCTCCGCGGCGGCGAGGGCGCTGCGGGCGCTCCGGTAGGCGGGGACGAGGGCCATCAGCTCGCTGCGGCGGCGGGTGATCCCGGTCTGCAGCTCGAGGAGGCGCCGCTCGTCCTCGGCGATCAGCTCGGCCAGGGCGATGTCCGGTGCGGCCGTGGCGAGCGACTCCGCCCCCGCGTGCAGCGGAGCGAGCAGCCGGAGCCCGATCAGCTCGTCGCGCGCCTCGCGGAGGCCGTCGACGGTGACGCCGAGCTCGTCCGACGCGCTCTCGAGCGACCAGTCTCCGCGCACGGACGCGTGCAGGTACAGCGCGATCGCGTTCTCGCTCAGCACCGGCGGCCCCCCGTTCTCCCGACCCTCCCGAGTGTAGGAGGCGCGCACTCAGCGCCGCCGCGCGAGAACCGCGACGACGGCGAGCTCACCGGCGAGGACCAGCGCTACCGCTCCGAACACGGCCGGGCCGACCAGCGCGGCGAGCGGAGTGAGACCGGCGTTCGCGAGGAGGGGGGCGAGGAGACCGATCACGACTCCGGTACGGCGGGCGGGGGGCTGCCGGCGGGCGACGGCGACGACGCTCAGCGAGGTCGCGGCGGCGGCGGCGAGCACGAGCAGGAGGACCGCCGCGGGGTGCGGCTCCCCGAGCAGGAGCAGCGCGGACAGCGCGGCCCAGGCGAGGGCGCCTCCGGCGGCGACGGGGCCGAGGTGCGGGGTGGCGGCGGGTGCAGTGGCGGTCATGGTGCGTCCTCTCGTCGTGGTCCTCCGAGCCTCGCGGAGGCCCGTCGGCGGCACCAGATCAGCATCCGGGCACGGCAGCATCCGGACATGCGGCGGACCCCCGGCTCCGCGCGGGGCGGAGGGTCGGGGGCCCACGGGACGTCCGGGCAGGCTCCGGCCGTGGCAGCATCCGGTCAGCCGGCCTCGCGCAGCCTCCCGCCGGCGAGGTGGAGGCTGCGCTGCGCACGGCGCGACGGCAGAGTGGTGGGTGTCGTCGGCTCCTGCTCTCCGGGCGCCCGCTCTTCCCGGGGCGGTGCCCGCGGTCGTAGGCTCGCGCTCATCCGCAACGGGAGGGGCCGACGATGACCGCCACGAGAGAGACGTCCGCCCCGCCCGAGCTCAAGCGCGTGCTCGGCCCCAAGCTGCTGCTGCTGTTCGTGGTCGGCGACATCCTCGGCACCGGGATCTACGCCCTCACCGGGCAGGTCGCGGCCGAGGTGGGCGGGGCCGCGTGGCTCCCCTTCGTGATCGCGTTCGTCGTCGCCACGCTCACCGCCTGCTCCTACCTGGAGCTGGTGACGAAGTACCCGCAGGCGGCGGGCGCCGCGCTCTACGCGCACAAGGCGTTCGGGATCCACTTCGTCACGTTCCTCGTCTGCTTCACCGTGATGGCGAGCGGGATCACCTCGGCCTCCGCCGCCTCGGGCGCCTTCGCGAGCAACTTCGCGATCGGCTTCGGGCTCGGGGACGGCGCGGGGACGCGGCTGAGCATCGCGCTGGTGTTCATGGTCTGCATCGCCCTGGTGAACCTGCGCGGTGTCGCCGAGAGCGTCGGGCTGAACGTGGTGCTCACCCTGATCGAGCTCTCGGGCCTGCTGCTGGTGATCTTCGTGTGCTTCTTCGCGGTGTTCGGCGGGCAGGCCGACTTCTCGCGGGTGGTCGCGTTCGAGGCGCCGGAGGACAAGTCGCTGCTGCTCGCGGTGAGCACCGCGACCTCGCTGGCGTTCTTCGCGATGGTCGGATTCGAGGACTCCGTGAACATGGCGGAGGAGACGAAGGAGCCCAGCCGCATCTTCCCGCGCGTGATGCTCACGGGTCTCGGCATCACCGCCGTGGTCTACGTGCTCGTATCCACGCTCGCCGTCGCGATCGTCCCCGTGGGGGAGCTGGCCGGCAACGACACTCCGCTCGTCACGGTCGTCGAGGCCGCGGCGCCCGACTTCCCGATCTCGACGCTCCTGCCCTTCATCTCGCTCTTCGCCGTGGCCAACAGCGCGCTGATCAACATGATGATGGCCAGCCGCCTGCTCTACGGGATGAGCCGACAGGGCGTGCTGCCGCCGTTCCTGCAGAACGTGCTGCGCGGACGGCGCACGCCGTGGGCGGCGATCCTCTTCACGACGGTGATCGCCCTGCTCCTCACCGCCTACGTGTCTCGCGACCCCTCCGACCCCATCGCGGTGCTCCTGGGCGGGACCACGTCGCTCCTCCTGCTGGCGGTCTTCGCCGTCGTCAACGTCTCCGTGCTGGTGCTGCGCCGGCAGCCGGTCGAGCACCGTCACTTCCGGACCCCCACCGTGCTGCCGGTGCTGGGCACGATCGCCTGCGTCTACCTGGTGCTGCCGATCACCTCGGGACGCGACACGGCCCAGTACGGGATCGCGGGGGTGCTGCTCGTGATCGGCGTCCTGCTCTGGGCGGCGACCTTCATCGACCGGCGGGTCCGCGGCTATGCGCGCACCGCGGCGATCGCTCCGGAGGAGCTCGACGCCGATCCCGCGGAGGACGCATCGGGAGCGCACAGCGACGGCATCGGCCGGTCATAGCCGATCCATAGGGAACTCCCGATACTGGAGTCATGAGCACCCCGGCCCCCTCGAAGCACCTCGCCCCCGCGCAGCGCACCCGCCTGAAGCGGGCCGACGGGACGCCGATCCGCGTCCTCGTCGTCGACGACGAGAGCACCCTCACCGACCTGCTCCAGATGGCTCTGCGCTACGAGGGCTGGGAGGTGCGCACCGCCGCCGAGGGCCGCGCCGCGATCACGATCACCCGCGAGTTCCGGCCCGACGTGATCGTGCTCGACGTGATGCTCCCCGACATCGACGGCCTCCAGGTCCTGCAGCGGGTCCGCGCGGACGGCAGCGAGACCCCGGTCCTCTTCCTCACCGCGAAGGACGCGCTCGACGACCGGATCGCCGGGCTCACCGCCGGCGGCGACGACTACGTCACCAAGCCCTTCTCCCTCGAGGAGCTGGTCGCCCGGATGCGCGGCCTCATCCGCCGCAGCACCCTGCTCGCCAACGACGCGGACGACCCCGAGGTCGTCGTGGGGGACCTGGTGCTGAACGAGGACAGCCACGAGGTCCGCCGGGGCGGCGACGAGATCGAGCTGACCGCCACCGAGTTCGAGCTGCTGCGCTTCCTGATGCGCAATCCGCGCCGCGTGCTCAGCAAGGCCCAGATCCTCGACCGGGTCTGGTCCTACGACTTCGGCGGCAAGTCGAGCGTGGTCGAGATCTACATCTCGTACCTGCGCAAGAAGATCGACGCCGGCCGCTCGCCGATGATCCACACCGTGCGCGGCGCCGGCTACCTCCTGAAGCCCGCCGACCAGTGAGCCGCACCGGCCGCCCGTCGCTCGGCGACTTCGCGACCCGCTCCGCCCTCCGCAGCTCCCGCCGCGGCCGGCGCGCGCCGTGGACTCTGCGGCGGCGGATGGTCGTCGCCGTGGTCGCGCTCGTCGCGGTGACGGCGGGCGTCGTGGGAGCGGTCAGCGTGCTCTCCGCCCGCTCGATCCTCTACGGCAGCACGGACGCGTCGCTCAGCCAGTCGGTCACGCGCCTCCAGGACTTCGACGGGCCGAGCCGCTTCGGCGGGTCGAGCGCGATCGAGCAGGCCACGACCTGCCCGAGCGGATCCTTCGGCGGCGGCCCGAGCCAGAACCTCAGCACCATCACCGCCGTCCAGGGCTCGGACGGCTCCTTCATCGGCGCCTACGTCGACGCCGACGGGGTCTGCCGGCAGTTCTCGGACCCGGCCGACTCGGTGCTCGCGGCGGCCGTCGCCGCAGGGGGCGAGGAGGCGACCATCGAGCTGCCCGGGAGCCTCGGGACCTACCGCGTGCGCGCGGCGGCGGTCGAGGGCTCCGTCGTCGTCGTCGGCGTCCCCCTGGGCGAGGTCGCCGAGACGCTCGCCTCCCTCACCTGGGTGGTCGTCGTGGTGGTGCTGCTGGCGATGCTGCTGGTCGCCCTCGTCGCCACCGCGATCATCCGCGTGGCCCTGCGGCCCCTGGAGCGGGTGGAGGCGACGGCGACCCGCGTGGCCGAGCTGCCGCTGGACCGCGGCGCCGTCGAGCTGGTCGAGCGGGTCCCGGAGGAGGACGCCGACACCCGCACCGAGGTCGGCCGCGTCGGCGCCGCCTTCAACCGCATGCTCGACCACGTCACCGGTGCTCTGGAGTCGCGGCAGGCGAGCGAGGACAAGGTGCGGCAGTTCGTCGCCGACGCCTCGCACGAGCTGCGGACCCCCCTCGCGGCGATCCGCGGCTACGCGGAGCTGCCCCGGCGCGGCGGGACCGAGCTGCCGGAGTCGGCGGCCTACTCCCTCGATCGGATCGAGTCCGCCGCCACCCGGATGACCTCGCTGGTCGAGGACCTCCTCCTGCTCGCCCGCCTCGACGAGGGCCGCGACCTCGAGAAGGAGCCCGTCGACCTGACGCTGCTCGTGATCGAGGCGCTGTCGGACGCGCACGCCGCGGGCCCCGACCACGAGTGGGACCTCGAGCTCCCCGAGGAGCCGATCGAGATCCGCGGCGACGGCTTCCGGCTGCACCAGGTGGTCGCCAATCTGCTGCGGAACGCGACCGTGCACACGCCCCCCGGCACCCGGGTCGTGGCGGCGCTCGCCGAGGAGGTGTCGGAGGGGCGGCCGATCGCGGTCGTGACGGTCACCGATTCCGGCCCGGGCATCGCGCCGGAGCTGGTGCCGGTGCTGTTCGAGCGCTTCGCCCGCGGCGACTCCTCCCGAGCGCGCACGACCGGATCGACGGGGCTGGGCCTGGCGATCGTGGCGGCGGTCGTCGACGCCCACGGCGGGCGCGTCCTCGTCGCGTCCGAGCCGGGGCGCACGAGCTTCCGCGTCGAGCTGCTGGCGGGCTGAGGGCCGGGGCGGCGGTCTCCCGCCGCCCGCCCTACACCGAGACGCCCAGCCGGCGGCGCGCGTCGTCGAGGGTCCGCACCACGGCGACCACCTCGTCGAGCGGGTGCAGCGGCGACTCGGTGCGCCCCTCCGTCACGTACTGCGCGACGTGCAGCGCCTCCCAGGCGAGGCCCTCGCCGCCCTGGAGCGGCGTCTCGTCGATCCACAACCCGCTCTCGGAGCCGCGGGTGAGCGTCACGCCGCCCGGCGTCCAGAACGACGGGTGCACGTCGATCCGCCCCGCCCGCCCCGCGACGCTCGCCGCGTGGCGGGTGTCGGCCAGCACGGTCGAGGTGGCCACCGACTGCACCCCGTGCGCGTGGCTGCCGACGATCGTCGCGGTCGCGTCGACGCCCGTCGAGGTCATGCTGCCGGCGACGACGGTGCTCTGCGGGGTGCCCGCCACCATCGAGACGAAGGAGGAGGCGTAGACGCCGACGTCCAGCAGGCCGCCGCCCGCGAGCGCCGGGTCGAAGATGCGGCTGGAGGGGTCGAAGTCGAAGGCGGCGCCGAAGTCGGCCGAGACGACGGCCGGCGCGCCGACCGCCCCGTCGGCGAGCAGCTGCCGTACGACGTCCATGTGCGGCAGGTAGCGCATCCACATCGCCTCCATCGCGAAGACTCCGGCGTCGCGCGCGGCGTGCACGATCATCTCGGCCTCGCCCGGGGTCGGCGCGAACGGCTTCTCGACCAGGATGTGCTTGCCCGCGGCGATGGCGAGCAGTGCCTGGCGGGCGTGCTCCGAGTGCGGGGAGGCGATGTAGACCACGTCGACCTCCGGATCCTCGACCACGGCCTCGTAGCCGGCCGAGGCCCGCTCGATCCCGAACCGGCTCGCGAACCGCTCCGCGCGCTCCAGCGAGCGGGAGCCCACCGAGACCACGCGCTGCCGGGTGTGCTTCTGCAGCGCCTCGACGAACGAGCCTGCGATCGAGCCGGGCGCGATCACCCCCCAGCGCAGGACGGGGGAGTCGAGGAGGGAGGGGAGTCGGGGCTCGGGGAGCGTCAGTGCCATGCGTCCACGCTAGGGCCCCGTGCCCGGCGGGGGCGAGGGGGTGCGCGGCGGTCCCCTAGGGTGTGACGGCACGCGCAGTCGCGGGCGGAGGAGGACGTCATGCCCGAGTGGTACACCCTGGGCGTCGTCGCCCTCGTGATCGTCGTGGTGGTCGTCGCGATCGTGCGCTTCCGATTCAACCCGGTGCTGGCGCTGGCCGTCGGAGCCGCCGCGATCGGCCTGCTCACCGGGCTCGGCCCCGTCGACACCGTCTCCACGATGACCACCGGCTTCGGCGAGGTGATGATGGAGGCGGGCCTCCTGATCGGCTGGGGCGTGCTCATCGGCGCGATGCTCAACGAGATGGGCGCCGTCGTCCGGCTCGTCGAGGGCCTGCTGCGCGTCTTCGGCCGCCGCGGGATCCCCTACGCGCTGGGCCTCTCCTTCGCCACCTACCTGCAGACGATCTTCGTCGACGCGCTGATCGTGATCGCGGCCCCGCTCGCGCGCCGGATCGCGCCGCGGCTGGGGCGCGCGGGCACCGGCATCGTCGCCGTGACCTTCGCCGTCGGGCTCGAGACGGGCATCGTGATGATGGTGCCCGGCTTCGCCGCGGTCGCGCTCGCGGGGCTGCTCGGAGTGCCGCTGGGCGTGATGATGCTCGGCGGATTCGCGGTGGTGGCGCCGACGGTCGTGGTCACGATCCTGCTGATGTCGCTCGCGTTCCGCCTCGGCTTCTGGGACCCGGCGCGCGACGAGCAGCTGGTCGTGCGCGACGACACGACCGGGCTCGCGACGGTGGGGGCGTCGCCCGCCGCGGACGGCGGACGGCTGCCGTCGTTCGGAGCGCGGGGGAGCGGCGGGGCGTCCTCGAGCGGAGCCGGAGCGGCATCGGGCGGCTCGTCCGGCTCGTCCGTCGAGGACGCGGCGGGTCCCGCCGAGGCGCAGGACGCCCACGCCGCCCGCGAGCGCCCGCTCCTGCTCCTCTTCGCGCCCATGCTCCTCGCCCTCCTGCTCATCGCCGCGCAGGCGGTGCTCACCGTCTCCGGGATCGAGCTGCCGGTGCTGCAGTTCCTCGGGAACCCCGTCATCGCGCTCCTCCTCGCCGTGATCGGCACCGGAGTGGTCGGCCGGTCGACCGTGGGAACCGCGCGGATGGAGAAGGCGGTCGCCAAGGGCTTCCAGGACGGCGGGCAGATCTTCCTGCTCACCGGCGTCGGCGGGGCGCTCGCCGCGGTGATCGCGCAGGGCGACCTCGGCGAGATCCTGAAGGGCTACTTCTCGACCTCGGCGACCGCGCCGCTGCTGCTCGTCTGGGTGATGGCGGCCGTGCTGCACATCGCGGTCGGCTCGGTCACCCTCTCGGCGATCACGGCGGCCGGAGTCGTCGCGCCGGTCGCCGCGACACTCGGCCTCGACCCGCTGCTGATCGCACTCGCTGCGGGCTCCGGCGCGCTGTTCTGCATCCACGTCACCTCGAACACCTTCTGGCTGCTGCAGAGCTTCCTCGGCCAGTCGGTCCGCGGCGCCCTCAAGTCCGTGACCGTCGGCGTCTCCCTCGCCTCCGTCCTCGCGCTCGGCGCCACGCTCGTCCTCTCCCTCTTCCTCTGACCGGGCCCTCCTTCCTCCTCTCGCCGGATGCCACTCGGGCACTCGAGTCGCCGGGCGAGGCGTACCGAAGAGGCATCTCGCGGAGCTGACCCGGCCGACACGTGACGGAAACATGGAGCCTCTATCTTCCTGAGAGGGTTCACATCCGATTCGGAGATCCAGACGCCGACGGGGGCCCGATCCGTTCCGTCACGCCTCGACAAGGGAAGAACTCCGCTTGAGATCTCGAACCGCCCTCGCCTCCGGATGCGCCGCGCTCGCGCTCGCCGCTGGCGGCCTCCTGGTCGCCCCGCCGGCGACCGCCACGACCGCAGCACCCGCCGACTACACCCGCGTGGACATCGTGCGTCCGCCGTCCGCTCCGATCGCGGTGCCGACCAGCTACCCGCAGCAGACCCCGCTGACCGAGGCGCCCGTCGACCCGACCGACGCCTCGCTCCTGCGCGGAGTCACCCCCTACGACGCCATCGCGCCTCAGCTGAACGCGCTCGCCGCCCGCTCCGACCGGGTCTCGACCCAGGTGGTCGGGAAGTCCGGCCTCGGCCGCGACATCTACCTGGTCACCGTCACCGCCCCCGAGACCGAGGCCGAGACGGCGCAGCAGGCCGAGTGGCGCGACCGGCTCAAGTACGAGCCCGCCGCCGCGGCCGCCGACGCCGACCTGATGGACGGCTACAAGTTGCCGGTCTGGTTCAACGGCAACATCCACGGCAACGAGTGGGAGGGCAGCGACGCGATCCTCGAGTACATCGAGGGCGTCGCCACCGCCGAGGACGCGGAGACCGAGGCGCTGCTCGAGGGCAACCGCCTCTACTTCACCGTCACCAACAACCCCGACGGCCGCGCCCTCGGCCAGCGCGCCGTCGCCGCGGGCTACGACCCGAACCGCGACATGATCACCGGAGCCACCAGCGAGGCGGCCGTGATCCGCGACCTCTCGAGCGTGCTCCAGCCCACGTACTTCATCGACATCCACGGCTACACCGGGATCCTCCAGGTCGAGCCCTGCGGCCCGCCGCACGGCGAGAACTACGAGTACGACCTCTTCCTCCCGCACGCCTACGCGACCGCGCTCGAGATCGAGCGCCGCGTCGTCGAGGCCGACGTGCCCGGCAACACCTACCTCGCCGAGGACGGCAGCGCCACCACGGACAACACCGGGAAGATCCTCATCCCCTACCGCGACATCCGCGCGGGCTGGGACGACTGGCCCCCCATCTTCGCCCCGCAGTACGTCGCCTTCCAGGGCGCGATCACCAACACGGTGGAGCTTCCGCTCGGCCGCACGGCCAACAGCACTCCGGAGGAGATCGCCCAGGGCCAGGCCAACGCGGACATCGACGTCGAGGTCGCCGGGATCGTCATGGACGCCTCCGTCGACTACATCGAGGCCAACCGCGACGCGCTCCTGAGCAACCAGGTCGCCATCTTCGAGCGCGGCGTCACCGGCGCCCCCGCCATCGAGATCCCCGCCGACGTCTCCGCGGCCGACCTGCCCGCGGGCGTGCCGACCGAGTGGACCGAGATCTGGGACGAGACCGACGTCTACACGACCGAGTACCCGCGCGCCTACGTCATCCCCGTCGACGGCACGCAGCGCTCCGTCTCGGACGCAGAGACCCTCGTCGCGCAGCTGCTCGCCCACGGCGTCGAGGTGTCGCGGACCACGGCCGCCACGAGCGTCGGAGGAGTCTCCTACCACGCGGGCACCTACCTGGTCGACATGCACCAGTCGGTCCGCGGCCTCGCCAACGTCCTCCTCGCCGACGGCAGCGACATCTCGAGCCGCGTGCCCGAGATGTACGACGTCTCGGCCTGGAGCCTCTCGCTCCTCTGGGGCGCCGACGTGCAGGCGATCGGCTCCACCACCGACGCCCTCCCGGCCGTCGGCCTGGAGCCGGTGACCGCCGTGGCTCCGGTCGGCTCCGTCCCGGCAGGCGCCGACTACCTCGCCTTCGAGCCGCGCGGCGTCCTGGAGTACCAGGCCGTCAACGCGCTGCTGGCCGACGGCGTCGCCCTCGAGCAGTTCGAGGACGGCACGATCGCCCTCCGTGCAGACGCCGCCGGGCTCGCGGCCGCCGAGGGAGCCGCCGCCGCCTTCGGCGTCGACTTCACGGCGACCACCGCCGACCGCGTGCGCGCCGAGGACGGGAAGGCGCTCGACGCCCTCCGCGTCGCCTACTCCGGCGCGAACGAGGACCGCGACGCGCTGGCCAAGCTCGGCTTCGCCGACGCGGTCGCCGTCGACGCGGCCGCGCTCACCGCGGGCACCGCGACCCTCGAGGGCGCCGACGTGCTCTACGTGGGACGCGCCCTCTCCTTCACCGCGGAGCAGGCCGTGGGCCGCACCGTGGTCGAGGAGTTCCTCGCGGCGGGCGGCGACGTCGTCGGCCGCGGCGGCGCAGGAGCGGCCTTCGTGTCCGACTTCGGCCTGGCCGAGCTGACTGCGCAGACCGGCACCAGCGGCTCCAACGGCATCGTCTCGGTCGAGACGCCCGGTGGCGGCGTCCTCGGCGACTACCCGCAGGACACCGCGTTCGTCTCGCCGGCACTGTGGTTCGCCGGTTTCGACGAGTCGGTCGCGGTCGAGCAGAGCTACTCGGAGGACGGCACGTTCGTCGCCGGGCACTGGGTCGACTCCGAGGGTCAGTCCCGGAGCGACGCGGCCGGGCAGGCCTCGGCCGTCTCGTTCTCGACGGAGTCGGGCACCGAGGGCTTCCTCTTCGGCACCTCGCCGGTGTTCCGCAACCACCCGGTCGGAGCGTTCAGCGACGTCGCCCGGGCGCTGCTCGCCGTGGCGCCGGAGGGCGCCGCCGTCGAGCTGCCGGGGACCCCGGAGCCCACGCCGACGCCGGAGCCGACCGGCTCGCCGGAGCCGACCGCGACTCCCGAGCCCACGGCGACTCCTGAGCCGACCGGCTCACCGGAGCCGACCGCGACCCCCGAGCCGACGGCGACTCCTGAGCCGACCGTGACGCCCGAGCCGACCGTGAGCCCCGAGCCCACGCCGACCCCGGAGCCCACCGTCGTGCCGACGGCCGGACCGACCGCCACGGCCGCGCCGATCACCGCACCGACCGGCCCCGGCGGCCTCCCCTCCACCGGAGTGGAGACCGGCTCCTGGCTGCTGCTCTCGGGAGGTGCTGTCGCCCTCGGCCTCGGCTCGCTCCTGATCGCCCGCAGCCGTCGCCGCGAGGACCAGGAGGCCTAGCCTCCGCCTCCGGGGAGGGATCGGGCGCCCGCCGCCCGGTCCCTCCCCGGAGGCACAGGCTAGCCCCCCTGCTCCTCGCC
>NZ_PSVY01000048.1:0-11451 GCF_002932635.1 Rathayibacter sp. AY1D1 | reverse complement strand
CCACGCGCGCTCGAGCGGTAGTCAGCGGCGAGGACGCGGCTTGTACTTCTTCCCCGCCCGGATGTTCCGGTTCTCGATCACCCCGACGACCGCCAGGCCGGCGGCCACGGCGACGATCAGCACCCACCCGAGCACGTTGAACCACTCACCGGTGAACGCCGCGTACGTCTGCTCACCGGCGATCGCGAAGAGCATGAACGACAGCCCGAACCAGACCATCCCGTTGCTGATCAGCGCAGCACGCGCGAGCTTGGTCCGAGGCTTCGACATGCGCCCACCCTCCCACCGGACCCTGGACGTGTCCAAGGTCCTTGGGAGGAATCTCCACCTCCTGCGCCTGGCCGTCGAGCTGGCCGGCCTCGCCTCTAGATTCGAGGAATGAGCCCCAACCACGCTGACGGCACGGTCGAGACGCAACGGCTCCTGACTCTCTGGGAGCAGCTCAGCTCCCGCCGGTTCGCGCCGAGGGACGGCCTGCACCCCTCGAACGCGATACAGGTGTGGACTTTCGCGCACCACGCCGCGCGCCTTTCGCGAGCGGTGCTCCTGCTGCACGGAGCAGGACACGACCTCGAAGCCATGCCCCTCATCAGGCAGACGATGGAATGCGCGATGAACGCGGCCTGGCTACTGGTCACCGATGACGGTGGAGCAGCGCTGAGCGCAGTAGACACGAAGAACCGGCGCCAGACCTTCAAGGAGGTGACCGACCTGGGCCTCGCTGACCTGTCCGACGTGATCCGTCGACTGGACGAGGAAGAGAATCGGGACGCCCGCGCCAAGAGCACGCGTAGCTTCAAGGAGCGGTGCGACGCGATCGCTGGAGGCCCCCAGATCTACGCGATGTACCGGACGCTAGGGCTCTACTCGCACGGCACGTCCAGCGTTGCGGACGTCTACCTCGCCATAGCGCCCGAGAACGAGGGAAACCCGTACGGCGTGAAGCTCCTATGGGAAGCGGACTGGGACCAGGGCGAGACGTGGATGCGGGTCCAAGCCCTCATGCTGCTTCTCGCTCAGATCGCAGCCGACGACGCGCAAGCCAAGCCGATGCACCGGACGCAACTCGACAGAGCACGTCGCCGTCTCGGCGTCACCTGGCAGATTCGCGCAGCGAAACCCGGCTAGGGCTGGTTGGGAAGCGAGGTCTTGTATCTCTTTGACTCCGCTCCGAGGGAGTTGACAACGGCCAAGACAGCCAGAACAGCCTCGGCAGCCCCCTGCATGTCGTTCTTCGCGGCGCACGCTTTCGCCTTCGCGAGGTACACACCCGCCAGGTCGACGCCGGTGTGGTCGTAGGCGAAGAATGACAGCTGCCCCACCTTGTGATAGTCCTCGCTCTGAAGTGCGATCTGCATGTCATCGAGTGTGTTGAGGAGCGCCTGCATCGTCATGAACCGCAGCCTAGCGGGGCGCTGAGGCCTAGCCGCGAGGAGTCCAGTTAGGGGATCGCCTAGCGGCCGCCCTCCGCGCAGACTGAGCCCATGACGTCGGTAGAACTACTCAATGCGCGCCCCCGAGACGACGCGCAGATGGAGACACTCTTCGGTTCGGGGTGGCCGGCGTTCATCTCCGCCGACCGCCTCGCGGAGGAGCACCTGCCGCACATCCGCGAGCGATTCACCCGGTTCGAGCTCGTGGTCCTCGATGAAGACGTGCCGGTCGCCGCGGGCTGGGCTGTGCCAATCCGGTGGGATGGCACCCGCGAGGGTTTGCCCGCCGGGTACGGCGACTCCCTCCGCCGGGCGCTCGAGGAGGAGGACGAGGCGACGACCCTCGTCGTCTGCGCCGCCCAGGTGCATCCCGACCGCACCGGCGCCGGCCTCGCCGGGACGCTGCTCGGCGCGTTTCGCGACCTCGGCGTCACTAGCGGCTACGACCACATGATCGTCCCGCTGCGCCCGACGATGAAGCCGCGCTACCCGCTGACCCCGATCGACGTCTACGCGGCGTGGACGCGGGAGGACGGGCTGCCGCTGGATCCGTGGCTGCGTACGCACCTGCGGATGGGCGCTCTCGTCCTCGGCGTCGCCCCTCGGTCGCAGGTGATGACCGGCACCGTCGCCCAGTGGGAGGAGTGGACCGGGATGGCCCTGCCTGCGTCGGGGGAGTACGTCATTCCCGGCGGCCTTTCGACGTTGCGCGTTGACCGTGATGCGGACGAGGGGATCTACGTGGAGCCGAACATCTGGGTGCAGCACCACTGAGCTGGCGGGTGCTGCTCTCGGCCGCGCCATGCGCGCAGCCGAGAGCAGGGCGGCACCGGAGCCCCTTGCCCGGTATGGCCGCTCGCGGCGTCAACGAAGTCCCCACTTCTCAACCGCACCGCACCATTAGACATGAAGTGCCAACGTTGGCGACGCCCCGTGCACCTGGTCGAGCGGTCTCTACTTGCGGTCGCGTCGCGCCTCGCGGCGCATGAGGACCACGAACCCCACGATCACGAACAGGACGACAAAGCCGACCGCGATGAAGGGCAGGTAGTTCAGGAAGAGAACCAGCAGGAACGCTGGCAGGTCGAGAGTCACCTAGGTCAGTTCACAAGCGCGGCCGGCGGGAGCGGAGTGCGTAATGGCTACCTCTCAAGGGCAACGGATCCGAAGGACGGGTAATCGGGGCCTTCGTAGTTCATGGCGGTGAGGGTTCTGATCGCCGGCATGGTGTGCGCTCCGGGTATTGCGATTTCCTGGTCCGGCTGTTCCGGGTCCAGGGGGCCGATGTCGAAGGAGTAGCCGGCAGTGTCGACCCAGGCGCCAGAGCTGTCCTGCTCCAGTGCACCCTCCTTGAGTTGCAGCCTCAGATCAGATGCGTCACCGGTCGACAAGTCGGTGAGGATTGCCCAGGTCGATCCGTCCGCTCGGCGCTCGATCAGGACCGATCCTGTCGTCTCGGTCTGCTGACTGACGAAGTCGCCCCTCAGAGGGAGTTGCTGCTCGAATGCGCTGAGCTCAGGGCCATCGGACGCGGCCGGCGCCGGCGAGCCTGCCGAATCCACGCCTGATGATTCGACAGCAACTCTCGATGATTCGTCGCCGGCGGTCTCGTTTGCGGTGCAGCCGGACAGCACAACTACGCCGGCTATGGCGAGCGTGATTCCGATTCTGCTGATTCCCATGGCCCGATCCTGGCATGAGGGCGCACCGGCAGTCAGGGCGCCGCTCCCTGTGCTGGAAGGGGATCTTCCGGTGCTCATGTCTCGTGCGGTCTGTTCAAGGTTGTCTGCACTCGCGGCGCGAGTGTGGCGGCGTCGGTCCATCTTTCAACCCCAGATCGCGCGAAGTATGGCAACAGCGTCGTCTAGGGAGACGTTCGCCGAAGCGGCGGAGTCCGCGAGGGCTCGTGCGCGTTCTACGACGAGTTGGGGCGCGCGTGATGCTCCTGGGGCGACGCGGGTGCCGGCGGCGGTGCGGGTGACGACGAGGCCGTCTTGCTCGAGGGTCTTGTAGGCCTTGGCAGCGGTGGCTTGGGCGACTCCGAAGTCGCGGGCCGTCTGGCGGACGGTCGGAAGGCGTTCGCCGTCACCGAGCTGTCCGGCTTGGATGGCTCCGCGGAATCGTTCGGTGATTTCCTCCGCGGTTTTGATCGTCAGCGTGGTCACTGTGTCACTCCGTCGAAGGGGATCGTCTCGATGAGCGGCCGACGTGCACGCCGGAGTGCGGCGGCGGAGCGGAGGGTGTCGGTCGCGACGCGGAGCAAGAGTGCGATGCCGATCCCCTGGCCGAGGAATCCGGCGTAGAGGAGAGGCTGCGCGAAGGTGCGGTAGGCGCTGCCGACGTAGATGAGGTTCCCGTCGGCGGTGGTCTGTCCCTCGACTCCGACAATGATCGTTCCGATATCTCCGGCGTGCATCCAGACAGCGCCGAGCGTCGTGATCAGCCCGCCGAGTAGAAGCAGGGTGAAGAGGCGAGCGGTGAGCTCTCGCTCCGGGCGCACGCTGGTGGCGGTCGATCGAGCGCGCAGGGGCCGGTTCGCGTCCGTGCGTAGTGCGAGCACGAGGGCGGCCACGGCGAGGACGAGGGTGATCAGGGTGGCGAGGTAGTTCGGCCAGCCGACGCCGGCGATGTAGCCGTAGTTCGCGTTGAAGGGCATGTAGATCGGCAGAGTGGTGTGCTCGGGCACGTTGCCGAGGAAGAACGCATCTGCCGGCGCGCTGGTGGCGATGACCGTCTGCCAGACCGACGTGAGCGCGAGCAGCGCCGCGATGACCGCGCCGACCCACAGCAGAGGCCGAGAAGCGAACTCGTTCCAGCGACGCTGAGGAGCGACCGCAGCTTCGCCCGGCGCCGGAAGGGGCTCGCGGCGCACCAAGAACATGGCGACCGTCACCACGAGGGCGGCGACGAGCAGCGGGGCAGGCCGGCGCCACCACCCCTCGAATCCGGTCGTGTCCGCCGGGGTGCTCACGTGAACGACGAACGCCACCACGATCACGAGGAGAGCGCCGGCCACTCCCGCCCAGGTCAGTGTCGACGTGCGACGTCCGCTGGTCGGCAGCGAGACGATCCGGCGCGGGTACACCCAGGACAACACGAAGCAGATGAGGCCGAACGTGACCGGAGCGGCGACGGCCGAGAGGAGTTGATACACCTCGCGGGGAATGAGCAGTGACATGGGACCTCCACAGCAGACATCAGCGGCGACGACTTCGCCTTGTGCAAGGAAGTTAGCACAATGTTGTTCTAGGAAGAAAGATCAAGATTGCACCCCCTGCCACGCACCCTGTGCTGCTCGGTCGCTGCTCGAGACGTCCCGTGAGGGGACGTTCGGATGGGGCCAGCTCCGCGGGGCTATGTCGTCGCTGTGATGACCAGAAACGGCCCCACCATCCGTCCCGTATGGGGGTCGTTCACCGGGATGGCCCGAGCTCGAGCGCAGCCCGCTTGCGGCGGGAACGGATCCTTCGGAGAACGATGCCGGTCACGAGGAACCCGAGCCCTGTCGGGATGGTGCCTGCGGTCAGAAGGACGGCGTGGAGCGCGAGTAGGAGGTAGTCGATGGAGGACAACCAGGTCATCGACAGAGGGCCGAGGACGTCCATGATCAAGAAGGAGAACAGGGAGATGGCCAGTCCACACCAGGCGAGGCTCGCTGCGGCAGGAATCAAGGCGAGCGGGACGCGGCGACGCGGATGTCTCCGGGCCACTATGTGAGCGGCGACAGCGGCGAGGGCGATCCACGTCCCGACGCCGATCGCACCGAACGCGATTCCGAAAACTCCCTCAGACGGGTCCGAATCGGTCACGCCCGTTGCGACCATGAAGCTGCTGAGCATGAGAATCAGGGCTGCTATCGCGGTGGCGAGTCCCACGCCCGACCAGGTGATGAGGCTGTCCAGTGAAGTTTCGGGTGCTGTAGTCGAGGTCGTCGGAGTTGCTGGAGCGGGAGTGTTGGTCACGATCAGGGGTCCTCGTTGGTAGCGGGAAGGACGTGGCTCATCGTGCAGTGACGGTGAGGTTCAGCTCTTCCCCTACGCGCAATATCTCGTTCGAGGGGAAGCGGAACGGGTTGAGGTAAAACAGGTCATCGTCCGTCATGCCGAATCGTGCCGCGACGTCCTCTGCGAGGTCGTTGCGAGCGACGCTGTATGACGTTGGTACTCCGTTCGTCGTTTTGGTCTCGCCACGTGCTGCTGCGCGCGGGCCGGTGTCCCGGGCGACGAGGGTGCTGCGTTGGGGCTCCACACTCCACTGGATGTCAGCGATGGCGATGATTTCCGTCGAGCAGTCCGGGTCGTTCTGCGGTCGGGTCGTGAGGACGAGCTGATCGATCGCTGTCGGGTCGCCGCGGAACTCGGCGAGGTTCCGCCACGCCTTGTAGGGCTTTCCCGACTCCGCGTCCGCGAGGCGCATCGGGAAATCAACGTTGAAACAGGTGGCACCCTCATCGATCGGATCCAGCGCCCCCATGACCGCGACGAAACCGGAAGAGGATTCTGTTGCGGCGGGGATCGCGAGCGCCTCTGACGCGAGGGCCAGCCGACCGTCTGCCGCACTCAAGCGAATGACGCTGGCCGTCCCATCGCTCCCCGTGAACGTTGCCACGCCAAGGTCGCCGGTGAGCGCAGCGTCGGAGCTGCCATCCGTGGGCGTCACCCGAGCCGGCGGCGTGGGCTGTGGCGTGCATCCCGTGATGACGATCAGGCATGCTGCGACTACGACCGTGCTTCGCGCCCTCGAGAATGCCCCCATCGGCTCAGGGTAAGCAATGTCCCCACTCCTTTCTTGGTGGGCAGCGTTGGCGCCTTCTCCTGTAACGCTAGGGATGATCGTCTACCGGGTGGGTTGGTTGAAGGATTCTCTGGCGTCGGTGATGGTGCTTCCGTTGCGGAGGGTGAGTGTGACGGTGAAGGTCGGCTCGGGTCCGCTGCGGCCCGTCTCGCCTCCCTCGGTGAGGCCGGTTCCGGGCCACCAGGCTGCCCAGTGGCCGTCTGTGATCGTGGCGAGGACGCTCGTGCCGTCGTTGGTGCGGATGGTGAGTCCGGTCACGTCCGAGCCGACATCGCCGCTGGTGAAGACGGCGGGCGGAAGGTTCTCGCCGGTGAACTGGCTGATGCCTCCCTGCGTGTATTCGTCAGCGAGCGGAGTGAACCCGCCCTCGCTTCCGGTGGAACTGATGAGCGCCCTCCCGGCAGTGCTCGTCCCGGCCGGGATCTCGATGAGGCACGCCCGCTGGCTGGGGGTCGTGTAGGAGAGCAGGACCCAGTCGCCGCGCCGTTCCCCTATCGCCGGCTGCCCGAGCTGCTCCGTGTCACCAGCTGCACACGCCGCGCCGGCGACGGTCAGGTCGGAGGCGCTGGCAACCTCCGCGGTCGACGTCCATGAGGCGTACGCGCGGGAGTCGACACCGGACGGCAGGACGGCGAGAGCGACCCCCAGCGCTGCGGCCGCGAGTCCTGCGGGAAGGATGAACTGCCATCCCCGAGGACGCCGAGCGGCGGGCTCTCGAGCGGCCACCGGGTCGCTGTGGAGGATCATCTGGAGCCGCGCTTCGGCGGCCTCGCGAGCCGGGCCGTCGAGCTCGTACTGGGCGGCCGGGTCGAGGTCTTTCGTGGCGAGGAGTTCGGGCGTGGTCATGATGCCTCCAAGGCGGGCGCGTGGTGCTGATGCGAAGGGGGATCGAGCAGTGCCCGCAGCGCGGTGCGTGCTCGGTGAAGTCGGAGCCGGAAGGCGACGGCGGTGATGCCGAGCACTCCGGCCGCGGACGGGGAGTCGAGTCCTTCCCAGGCCGTCAGCGCGATCGCTTCCTGGTGCTGCGGTTTGAGTTGCTGCCACGCCTGGTAGAGGTCGAGCCGGGTCGCGATCGCGTCCTCCGGTGACCGCGCGGCCGCGTCGGTGTGAGCGGCGACCCGGATCGCGAGCGCGGCGGAGCGCTGCTGGCCGCGAAGGTCGTTGAGGAGGCAATTCCGGGCGATGGTGAACAGCCACGCCCGCGCGGGCTCGTCCTCCGACGGCGCGGTGTCGTGGCGGCGCCAGGCGATCAGGAACGCCTCGTGCGCGAGGTCGGCGGCACGCTCGGGGTCAGCGCGACGCCTCAGGAATCTGACGACGCTGACGTACTCGCGTTCGTACAGCTCGGAGAAGCTCGCCTCGCGAGCGGACTGTGGTGGGCTCATACCTGGGACATGTCCCCAGCCGAGCTGCTGTTACAGATGATCGACCAGTTGATGTTCTGTCCCACTCCGGGACCTCGGCTACGGAACCGCTCGCGAATGATGAAGCCCGAGTTCGGCACGTCAGGCGCCGAGGGCGCCAGGCAGTTTCCTTTCGAGTCGCGCTGCTCGGCTCGCGGCGAGTCCGATCGCCAGCAGCACGCCGCACACGATGGGGAGCTGCAGTCCAGCCGGCAGCGCTGGATACATCGGGAAGAGCACTGCTCCGAGCACCTCAATCCCGATCAGCAGGACAGGCAGACCGATGAGTACGAGCGTCGAAACCGCGGCGGTGACTCGCCCGCGCCAGGGGAGCGCTGTGAGCAGGCCGAGCGCTGCGATAGGCGCCGCTGTCGAGAGGCCGGGACCAAGCCACCCAGCGGACGCCGAAACGAAAGCGATGATCAGTTCCGCGGCAGAAGCCGCCAGTGCCATGCCGCGGGCGGCACCTGTTCGTCCGGCCACCGCGAGCCCGAGCGCGACAACGAAAGCGGCTCCCGCAAAGACGGAGGGATTGGTGAACGGTCCGATCGCGCCGGGATAGTTGATCCCCGGTGACCAGTTGATCGTGAAGTAGAAGATGAAGAACGCCGTGGCGAGAGCGAGCGGAATGATCGCGGCCGGCGATCGGCCAGCGTGCGAACGGAAGTGATGACGCACCCCACCGACCATCAAAGTGACTCGCTGTCCGAGCGTGGGGCGGGACCGGCCTGCGTCGTCGGCTTCGTCCAACAGGATGCCGAGCAGCACCTCACCGTGCTCCGCCCTCCATACGGGCGGGTACCAGCGCAACGCGCGTCGGAAGCGGTCGGCTCGGTAGGCGTCATCGTTCGTCGTCATGCCGTTCTCCAATCAGGGGCGTGGCCAGGTCGGATCGCTGCGGCGGGAACGAGTCCGAGGTTCGCCCGTGCTCGGCGCGCGCTGGCTTCCATGCGGTCGACCTCGACACCGAGCGCAGTACGGCCGGCGTCGGTCAGTCGGAAGTAGCGACGGACTCGACCGTTGATCCGCTCATCTCCATCGGAAGAGATGAGTCCCTCCGTATCGAGCCGTTCAAGTGCCGCGTAAAGCGTCGTCACTCGAAGGCGCACGCGATCCTCGGACTGCTCCTCGATGTCCTGGAGGAGTGCGTAACCGTGGCGCCGACCTGTCGCCAACGTGGTCAAGATCCAGAACGTCGTCTCTCGCATCTCGCCGACCATGATCCGAACCATACTCCAACGCTCGCACTATGAGTCACCGAGTGACTCCACCGCACTCGTGCGCCAACACTTGGCGCTACATTCCGGGAATGACCAATCGCACGCTCGGCAACGCGTACACGGCCGTCCTTCTGATCGTGGGTGCGGCAATGACTTTCATCGGCGCGTTCACCTCAGGCTCAGTGGGCGCCACCGCCGCCGTCGCCTTCGGTGCAGCGGCGGTGGCGGCGGGGCTCGTACTCATCGGTATCCGCTTGACGACCCCCACCCGTTAGTCGCGCGACGAGCGGACTTGAGGAGCGGTCCCGTAAGGGGATCGATCCGCGGGACGCTTTCAGCGGACTGCTCGGAGGGGCTACTGCTCGTCTTTCCGGGCTGCTCGGCCGACGAAGTGCACGGACCGTCGAGCGTCGACGAGTTCGCGCTTCTCGAAGTGGCGAACGACGAAGGCTCCTGCGACGAACGAGTAGCCGATGCCCTCCGCGATTCGTGTGAGGACCGGGATGGTGCTGATGATCTGTTCGACGGTGGGTGATCCGTTGGCTTGGTAGGGGGCGATCCAGAACGGCACGATCGTGCCGAAGACGATGCCCAGGAGAATCCCGGCGACACCGATCCAGAACATGGAAGTGGACGAAAGTGCTCTGAGCATGGGATCCCCGGAATGTTCGGTGGGCGAGTCGAGAGGCGCCGCTGTCGGACGCGCCGTCCTCGCTCACGGCTGATCGGTCTGGTTACAAGCGCAGGTTGAGCGCGGCGAGGACGGTGACGAGGCCGGCCGCGACGACGACGACCGTCAGTGCAACGCGCCCCGCCGTACGGCGGAGAAGGCCGGTCATCGTGGCGGCGTCCGCCACGCGAGTCGCGATCACGAGGTCAGGAACGCCGGCCGGCGGTTGCGGTGGCGTCGTGGAGTCGTCTTCGCTGGCCGGGACGCTCACGGTCTGCTGAGCCGGCTCGATCCGATCGGGCAGCTTCTTGAAGCGGCCATCATTCGATTCGCCCACAGCGACCTCCCCAGCGGTCGCCGCATCGCGACCCTCCTTCGTGACTGTAGCCGTGCAACTCCATTGCGTCAGCGTGAGCGCGTAGCGGCCTGGAGCTGGAGACTGCTGCGGCGCACGTCTCCTCTCCACTCCTCGAGCGTCCACCGATCGGGTCCCGTAGAGGAACCTGCTGCTTCCCGAGCGCGCTGCTCGCTGCCATAGATTCCAACGACGTCGGTGGCGTCTGCCCAGAGGGCTGTCCTGAGGAGGAGGTAGTGCTCACCGTCACTGCTGTTCTTCACGCCTCGGATCCTCGTCGGTTCCGACGTCGTTCGGTCACCGTGGCGCGAGGTATCACAGTGCTGGCGCGCGTCCCGTATCGGGATCCTAAACCGGTCACCTATAGCGGCGTTTCTCGCGGCGTCGTTGCGCTCCTCAGCGCGTGTGTTCTCGCGGCACTGTGCGACTGGGCTACTCCGCGTCGTCGCTAGCAGTGTCGCCCCGGCCGCTTGCAAGAGGTCTGTAGCTGGGCAGAGGGGTGGAGCTCGCATCGAACCCCTCAGGGCGATCGTCTCCGTGATCCGCGGTCTCGCGGTCGGCTTCCATGCGCTGCCGCCGTGCCTGCTCCTCGGCCACGGCAAAATCGATGAGCCTCTTCGATCCGTACATACGACCACCTCATTCCTCGGAGTGGCGAGCGTATCGACCTCGGCTGGGGAAGGCGTCATCCCGGTACACACGACCGCTGCCCGCGGTTCCCGCCGCAGCCGACGTCGCCCGTGCCCCAGGTCGCTTACCGGCATTCGCTGCAGCGTGTTCCGTATGGGGATCGATCTGCGGGACGCTTTCAGCGGACCGCTCGGAGGGGCTTGGCGTCGTCGTCGCTTGCTGGTGATGCCGCCAGGGTCGACCGCAGGTCTTCTCGTGCTCGTTGGTAGCGGGTGCGTGCCGTGGACGCGGGGACGCCGAGGAGTTGTCCTGCTTCGGTGATGGAGAAGCCGTCCCAGTGGATGAGGCGGACGAGCTCGGCCTGTTCTGGCGCGAGCCTGGCGATCGCATCGCGCACGTCGACTCCTTCGTCGGCGGGGCGTCCTTCGGTAGGAGCGGTCGCCAGAACGCCGCGGAGCCGGCCGGAGAGGTCGGCTCGCCTGTTCTCAGTGCGGGTGCTGTTCGAGAGGACGTTCCGGGCGATGCCGAAAAGCCACATCCGCGACTCCTCCGCGGTGCGGGGAAGGGCGCCTACGCGGCGCCATGCGGTGAGCATGACGTCCGCGAGTGCGTCGGCGGCGTCCTCGAGAGGGAGGCGGCGTTGCAGGTACTTGAGCAGGTCAGGCGAGGCGACGCGCAGCGCCTCGGTGAGTCGCTCCGCCTCGTCGGTCTTCCTGCGGGTCACCAGGTCGCTCCGGGGCAGTGGGCCTCGCCCGCGATGCTGAGGTTCGCGGCGTCGACGTCGACGTTCTGCGCAGTGAGCTCGGCGTCGAGAGCGTTGCTGATGATGCGCCCGACGGCGGTCGAGTACTCCCGGTCGGCGTTGTAGAACTCGGTGCCGTAGCCGGCCGGCGTGCGGGATCCGTCAGCGTTGATGAAGGATCGGTCCTCGGTACGCAGCTGCGCG